>SSEF01000018.1 GCA_008012175.1 Candidatus Moraniibacteriota bacterium
CAATTTCGATATCGCGGTTTCGAGCGCGGGGACCCCGCCGGCGATCCGCTACAACGCCACGACGGCGGCGTCCCCGCGCTCGAAACCGCGATATCGAAATTGGCCGCGGTCGATGCCGTGCCATCGCCGATGGTGAAGATTTCAGAGTCGGTGCCGGTGTCGGTGTTCTGCTGGTGGATATCGCCGAAGCGCGAATCATCACCGCGCACCAGCTGATTGTTGCCCGTTCCGACCGGGAGTTGCTTGATATTCACCTTGCCGTTCTTGCCGAGGACGAGGAGATCGCCTTCACTCGCACCGAAGGATCGGCCGCGGAGGAACTGCGAGTTGAGAGCGGCCGGCACGGCGCCCAGCTTCTTCCGCGGCACCATCTCCGAGTCCGACCCGACCCGAACACCGAGGTAGTAGTCACCGCTCTCAAAGTTGAGACTGACAGGGAGCGGCGTCACGCTCCCAAGAGAGGCGCGCAATACGCCATTCTTCACCACGACCTTTTGCGTTTCTTCCCAGAGCCGATTTCCTGCATCGCTATTCGACGGGTACGCGTCCTTGGTCGTCCGATCGATGCGGTAGAGGGCGAAGCGGACATCGTATTCGCCGTTCGTGATGATCTTGCTCTCGGCGTCAAAGAGGGAAACTGCGACCGAAATCTGGTTGATCGATTGCGCAAAAACCGACTGGGATAGTCCACCCCAACCAATCGCACTCCCCGTCGCCACCGCGATCGCTAGGAGAAATATGAACTTTTTCAGGTTTTTATTTTTTACATACCAGTGCATGGCGGACATTCATGCCATAGGAGAATTATATCATAGAAAGGAAGTATTTTCATGTTCTTGGCAAGCCTCAGAAACCGCTCTAACACGGCTTCGGATCGGTCATGTGGATATTCGTTTTTTAGGCTTCCGCGGTCATCATTTTTTCAGCGAAAAATGCTTCGTTTTTTCGGCTTCCGGCACAAGAATTTTGACTACTTGTTCGTCACCGCCCAGCCGAACACTTCGCCGATCGCACCCGCGATGAGGTCGAAGAGCGAGACCGTCCGGGCGCCGGTAAACACGGCGTGCGGCTCGCTCTTCACCCGGTTCCCATAGCGATCCGACGCGTCGATGGTGTACAAGTACGTCGAAGCCGGGTCGAGGCCCGAGATAATGACGCTGTGGTTGTAGCTATAGTCCGTCTCATCCACTGCCCGCTCGGTCTGGCCGATACCCTTCGAATAACGGACGCTTGCCTGAGACAATTTGCTTGTAGTCCAAGTGACAACGAGTTTCACTTCTTGTTTGTTCTTCTCGGTGAAGGCCTCGCCGCGGATGTTTTCAACCGTGAGCGGACCGACCTCGTCCTCGTCGACAAGAAATTGCAGTTCGCCGCCGATCACGATCTCGCCAGCTTTGAAGTTTTCGCTCTCGTAGTTCGCGCTGTCGTCCGGCAGAGCGAGCGTGCCCGTATCCGGCGCGAGTGCCGGTGGAGCGGCAGCCGAAGTTTCAACAGCCGGCTTGGGTGCCTCGGAGACAACCGATACATCACCGACATCGCGGAACCACCAGTACATGACAGCTCCCAAAACTATGGCCACCAGAAAAGCGATCCCCACGCGACGAACCACGCGATGACGCCATCGGCTCCTTGGCGTAGCAACCTGTTCCACTGGCAGAGACATGGGGCCAGCCGAATACTGATCTCCTGGAGCCGAATCCGGCGCACCGAGCGCTGGCGATGAATCCTCCGATCCAATTGGTGGATTTTCTATTGCTGGCTGAGATTGGCTTCCTAGGAAAGGATTGTTGGGTGATGGCTGTTCCGCCATACATTCAAAGTAACGATTGGTATTCGAGTAAGAGTCCGCATCTTCCCAATTGTATCATGTTCAACTTCCACTCTAACGGTCACGCCAATTGAAAAACCCGTCTCCGCGAAGACGCATCTACGTCCCGTGCTAGGCCAGCCTCCCGAGAATACCGTTCAGTTCTTCGCTAGAGTAGAACTCTATCGTGATCTTCCCTCCCTTACCCTTCGACTGGATACGAACCTTAGTGCCAAGCTGTTCTGTCAGCCATTCCTCTTTAGCTGAAAGCTCTGGAGCTGGATTACGCGTTGCGCGCAGATGCGATCGGATCGAAACCTCCCGCGCCTTTCCTTCGGTCTCGCGGACCGTTAGTTCTTCTCTGATAATAAGGTCGAATAATGCGCGCTGCTTTTCAGGATTTTCAACAGCAAGAAGCGCTTTAGCATGCCCCTCACTGATTTTCCCATCGATGATCGCACGCTGAATCTCGACCGGGAGCGTCAAGAGGCGAAGTGTATTAGAAATATTTGGCCGACTCTTTGCCATTTTCTTAGCGATCTCTTCCTGATGAAGCCCGAACTCTTCGGTAAGCCTGAGATACGCCTTTGCTTCTTCGATTGGGTTTAGATCATGGCGCTGAATATTTTCGATGATGGCAAGCTCAAGTTTTTCCTGATCGCTCGAAGCTTCACGGAGAATCACTGGGACCAGTTTCAACCCGACTCGCTTTGCTGCCTGCAGTCGACGTTCCCCGGCAATAAGCTCATACTTTCCCGGTCCTGTGGCAAGGGGCGAAACCACCAGCGGCTGAAGGATGCCATACTCCCTGATCGATTCAGCAAGCTCCGCAAGCCTGGCTTCGTCAAAATGGAGGCGCGGCTGATGCGGATTTGGCAGGATATCAGCAACCAGAACCTCTCTCGTTACTGGGACATCGGGATGAGAGCTCGTCGCTATCGGCAACACCGAAGGAGTCACATTAGAAAGTGGTGCGGTAGGCACTTCGGATGATGTCTTCTTCGGTGGGATAAGGGATGCTAGCCCCCGTCCAAGTCCGTACTGTTGTGTCATATACTTGTATATTACACTACCTTGACTGATTCGCGCTCACTCTCCTCACGATCAAGAATCTCCCGGACGACCGATTTGTATGCTCGGGCACCTTTTGAAAAAGCATCGAAATCCAGGATGGACTTTCCAAAGCTTGGCGCTTCAGCAAGGCGGACAGAACGAGGAATGACCGAATCAAACACGGGGCCGGGAAAATGCCGGCGTACTTCCTCAACTACCTGACGTGCCAGTCTGTTACGCCGATCAAAAAGCGTCAACAGCGCTCCAAAAATCTTGAGGTTTGGCTGGAGATGTTCACGAACGAGCTCAATCGTCCCTAGGAGTTGAGATAATCCCTCGAGAGCATAATACTCTGTCTGAACCGGAACGATGACACCATCACTTGCAACAAGCCCATTTACGGTAAGCAGGCCCAAAGATGGCGGAGAATCGATGAGTATGTAGTCGAACTCAGATCGGACCTGGCGGATGACCTGATAGAGACGGAATTCCCGTTCACTGATATGCACCATCTCGATCTCGGCGCCAGCCAGGTCCTGTGCAGCTGGAATAAGATAGAGGTTAGGAATGCCTATATCGAGAATAATCTCGATGGTTGGCAACCCCATAATCATTGAGTGATAGAGATTCTTCTCCAAATTTCTAATATGGATACCAAGTCCCGATGAAGCATTCCCTTGGGGGTCAAGGTCGACCAGGAGGACCCGTTTTCCTGCTTCAGCGAGATATCGGGCAACATTAATCGTCGTCGTGGTTTTCCCGACACCACCCTTCTGATTCACGAATGCGATTACTTTTGCCATATTACATAAAACATAGGCTGGAAGATGGGGAACAAAAAACAATAGGGAAAAAACGGAGGGGGCTGCTCCACGCTCCCTGCATTATATTCCATTGACAACACTCTTTCAATTGCCTACCCTTTCCTGAAGAGAGTCTGGGTTTGGATCGCCAATTCAGCTCCTTTGCCGCGGTGGTGGAATGGTAGACACACGGGACTCAAAATCCCGCGATAGCAATATCATGAGAGTTCGAGTCTCTCCCGCGGCACTCCTCGCTATCAACTCCTCGGACGAATACCAATTTCGACGACTCGTGATGTCCGCTGATAGAAACCTTCGGACCGGATACGGACTGCCTTGTCCCGCCATTGGCTATCATTGCAGGCGATCACGGACCCTGCGCTATTGTAGAAGGTCACCTGGAATGTATAGCCCGGGCTTGATGATGTGGGGCTGTTTGTAGCCGTTATGTTTCCGTTTGTGCAGGTTGCGCCAGTCACAGAAGACAGGTTGCTCATTAGTTCATCCAGAGTCCCATCTTCCGGCATTTCTGCATCAAGCGGCACGGCTGCGATAGACGGTGAATTATCTATATACACCCGCTTCAGGACCCGCTCGGCAGCGCTATCAGCCGCCTGGAAGGCAATGACTGATTTCTGACCTGAAAAGCTTGATTTTCGCTCGATGATGGACACATTCACCAGCGCAATAGCAGAGAAAAGTAATATTGAAAGGAGGAGGAGCGAAAAACCCAGCACCGATCCTCTCAGTTTCTTATCTGCGATCATCATAGTTACAGTATACTCTCATCAAAATCCTCTCTCAATGCGAGTTCAGCAGTCCGCGCAATAAGAAGCGCTACCGTCACCGGCCCAACGCCGCCCGGAACGGGCGCAATCCGGCCTTTAAAGTCGCCAAAGCTCTCCAAGTCCACATCACCAACTACTCGCTCCCCGACTCGCGTAATTCCGCCATCGATAATGATAGCTCCGGGACCAACCATTGATCGCTTCAGAAATCCCGGTTCGCCCCTGGCAGAAATTATGATATCTGCCAGGGAAAGCCTCTCTTCAAATGTGCGATTATCAAGGGTGGGGCTGCTATCAGCCTGGACCCCGATCTGCCCCAAAGCTGTCGACACGACGCGAGCGAACAGCGCGGAATTCGCAAAGATGCATGCTCGCATGCCCGACAATGAAAGGCCTGTGCTAGCAAGCAGCGCTAGAATAGCCCGCGGAAATACTGGCGGGGCGCCCGTTCCCGTGGAAACATACTTGGCAATCGTATCTGGATGAAAACCGTCGGCGTCTTTATCCTTCCGGACAGCCGAGATAACCGTATCCGGATCGAGCGTGACTGGCAATGGCAATTGAACAATAATGCCATGGATATCGGACCGCTCATTCAGCTCATTGATGAGCTGAAGCACGGCCTTCATGGGACTCTCTACCGGGAGGAGGTATTTTTCAAACCGCATTCCAACTACATGAGCAGCTTTCTCCTTCAGGCCGACATAGATTTTCGATGCAGGATCATCACCGATCATAATAACAGCAAGACCGGGATCTGCTTTTGCAAGACGAAGACGTCGCCCTACGGATTCCAGAATATTCTTCGCGATCGGATTGCCGAGAATGAGCTGCATAGACTGACTCTAGAAAAAAATAAGAGCGAACACTACAGCCACAACCATACGGTATACACCAAAGGCAATGAAAGAATGCGTCTCCACATAGCGAAGCAGGAATTTAATGGCGATAATCGCAACAACAAAAGAGACCATGAAGCCGATCATGAGTGATTGAATGTCCTCAACCGAGAAAGCAGCATGATTCCGCACAACATCAAGTGTCGTCGCTGCGATCATGGTTGGCACGCCAACAAGGAACGAGAATTCGACTGCAGCAGTTCGAGACAATCCAACGAAGAGCCCGCTAACAATTGTTGCCCCGGCCCGAGAAACTCCCGGGATGACAGACAACGCCTGTCCGACGCCGATAAGAAGAGCCTGGCGGTATGAGATCGTTTCCACCGTCGTCGGATACGCCGGATCTTTCCGGTAGCGCTCAAAGAGGATGAGTGCTACGCCCCCGATGAAAAGCGCCACAACAACCGTGGCCTGGGACGCAAGCAGCGAACGGATTGTCGCGTAAAAAAGGAAGCCGATGCCAAGCGCTGGAATGAGGGCCACTATGATCCGCTGGATAAGATCGCGATCGAAAAAGAGCTTTCGCCAGTAGAGCATAACGACGGCGAGTATAGCGCCGAGCTGGATCACCACTTCGAATGATTTCAGAAAATCGGTCTCCGGTAGCCCGAGGAGGTGCGATGCAAGGACCAGGTGTCCGGTCGAGGAGATCGGAAGGAACTCGGTTATCCCCTCAACAACACCGAGAATGATGGCATCAAGACTCTGCATAATATCCTAAAACAGCGTATTGGCACGTGTGACTGAATCCTCGTAACTTGCATGTTCGGTCTTCGCACTTTCAAGGAGATCCTTGTTCCCATGGAGCTCAGCCAAATACTTCCAGTCGCGGAATTCAGGATAACGCCGAAGCTCCTCCTCGAGGACTTCAACGGTCACCCGGACATCACCCGCACCGGTATGCGCGGTCGTATGGTCTTTTCCGCAGTAAAGCTTATAGGCAGCGGTGAGATTACGTGGCGCAAACATATCGCGCTTCTCCATCTTATGATAGAGGATCTTTGCATCAAGGATGCGCTTCGAGAGATAGTCAAAATTCTTTCCGACCGAGGAAAACTCTGCCTTTAGAAAGGGTAGATCGAAGCCAGTGACATTGAAGCCGCCAACATCCGCATTCTCGAATACGCTCCAAAGTTCGTACGAAAGTTTGGCAAAGCTCGGTGCGTGCATGACATCCGCATCCGTTATTCCATTGATCGCAGTGGCTTCCGGCGCAATCGGGCGACCGGGGTTGATCCTATGGACATGTGCCGTAACGCTGCCGTCCGGCATAATCTTCTCGTAGGCAAGCTCGATGATCTTGTCCTCACCCGAAACAAGGCCTGTCGTTTCAAGGTCAAAAATGAGAAGCGGTCGGTCAAGCAGCAAAAGATCAGGGATGGTAGAGCGCATGGGGTTGAGTATATCGTAAAGCCAGAATACTGTCAGGGCCCCTCAACTGACAACAAAATTCACAATTCGGCCCGGCACGTAGATACATTTTCGAATTTCCTTGCCAGCGATCGCCGCACTCACTTTCGGATCAGCGAGCGCGAGCGCCTTCGCCTCGGCTTCAGTCGCAGCGACGCCGAGTTCGACGGTGCCGCGGACTTTGCCATTCACCTGGACAGCGATGGTCTTCGTCTCCTCCCGGATCTTCTTCGGATCGCATTTCGGCCAATGGGCGAGAAAGATCGATTTCTTATTTCCAAGCTTCTCCCAAAGCTCCTCGGCAACATGCGGCGCAAATGGAGCAAGCAGGACAACCAGAGTCCGATAGGTGTCCACATCAACTTCATCCTGCTTATCGAGCCCGTTGACGAGTATCATGAGCGAACTGATGGCTGTATTGAATTTGAGTTCAGCGACATCCTCGGTCACTTTCTTTATGGTTTTATGGACTGCTGACTCTGCCGAGATATTTTTGACTTTGGATTTTCGATCCTGAGTTTTCGACTGAAGCTTCCAGACTTTCTCGAGAAAACGCCGAAGACCGATGATACTCGCCGTGTTCCACGCCTTCATCTCATCGAGCGGCCCCATGAACATCTCGTAGAGGCGGAGACTATCCGCGCCGAATTCCTCGATCACCTGGTCGGGATTCACGACATTCCCCTTCGACTTCGACATCTTATGTCCGTCATGCGCGAGGATCATCCCCTGGTGACGCAGCTTCATGAACGGCTCGTCGAATCCGACATAGCCGTGTCGTCGGAGCGCCTTGGTGAAGAACCGCGCATAGAGGAGATGGAGCACCGTATGCTCAGCCCCGCCCATATAGAAATCCACGGGCAGGTATTTTTCGAGCTTCGCTTTCGCGGCGAACTGCCGAATGTTCTTCGGGTCGGCATAGCGGAGGTAATACCAGCTCGAACAGACAAACGTATCCATCGTGTCGCTCTCACGACGCGCTTTCTTGCCGCACTTCGGGCACTTCACCCGATGGAAAGACTTCGAGCGAACAAGCGGGCTCTCGCCATCCGGCCGAAAATCGACATCCGTCGGCAACTTCACGGGAAGATCCCTCTCCGGTACCGGCTCTGCTCCGCACTCCTCGCAGTAGATGATCGGGATCGGCGCGCCCCAGTAACGCTGCCGCGAGATGAGCCAGTCGCGCAAGCGATAGTTCACTACTTTTTTCCCGAGCCCTTCCTTCTTGAGCCAGGCTACCATCTTCTCTCGTGCCTCGGCAGATAGAAGTCCATCAAACTCCTTGGAGTGGTGTAGTTTCCCATCGCCTGTAAAAATTCTTACACCTGAAAGTATTTCTTCGAGTGCGGCTTGCTGATCATCACCAACTTTTTCAATTGGGGCATAGTGATGTCCAGTCTTTTCATCAAAGGGAGCAATGACTGGTTTAAGTTCAAGCTGATACTTCCTTGCGAACTCAGCGTCACGCTCATCATGCGCCGGAACGCCCATGACCGCTCCCGTCCCATAGGTACTGAGTACATAGTCGGCCGCATAGACCGGCAGCCGCTCGCCCGTAAACGGATGAACGGCCTCGATACCATCAAGGAGAACGCCGGCCTTTTCCTTGTTCAGCTCCGTCCGCTCCAGATCGGTCTTTTTCTTCGTAGCGACGAGGTATGCTTCGACTTCAGCAGTATTCTTGATCTGATTCGCAAGCTTCGAAACGATCGGGTGCTCCGGTGCGACCACGACATACGTACAGCCATAGATCGTGTCGAGTCGCGTCGTGAACACGCGGATCTCTTCTTCCGTCTCTGCTACCGGGAAGACGACCTCGGCGCCCCCCGAGCGGCCGATCCAGTGACGCTGAGCGGCTTTGGTCGATTCCGGCCAATCGATCCGGTCGAGACCGGAGAGGAGGCCAGATACTTTCGTGCCATCCTTGGCTTTGGTCGGCTCGATAAAATCAGTGATCTTGAAGAACCACTGCTCCAGATCTTTCTGGATAACGACATCACCCGAACGCTCGCATTTCCCATCGATGACCTGCTCATTGGCGAGGACCGTCTGGCACGACGGGCACCAATTCACCTTCGCCTTTTTCTTATACGCCAGTCCGTTCTTGTAGAGGAAGAGGAACATCCACTGCGTCCATCGGTAATATTCCGGACTCGACGTATTCAATTCGCGCTCCCAATCATACGAGAGTCCAATCGATTTGATCTGGCGCGTGAAGTTCTTGATGGACTCGCGAGTCTTCTTATCCGGGTGGATGCCGGTCTTGATCGCAAAGTTCTCTGCCGGAAGTCCAAACGCATCCCACCCGATCGGATGAATCACCTCATATCCCTGGAAGCGCATGAAGCGCGCATAGATGTCCGTCGCTGTGAAATTCTCAACATGCCCGACATGAAGCCCATCGCCCGAGGGATACGGAAACATGTCGAGAACATAGTATTTCCCCTTGATTCCTTTCGGCTTTGGATGATCTTTCTCCCAGGCTTTCTGCCACTTCTTTTCGATCTTTTTCGGGTCGTACCTCATGTCCATAGTAGGTGCATTACTCCCCCACTCTAGCCGAGATAAAGCCTTTTTTCAAGAGAAAAGGGAGAGGGCGGATAGCGAAAAAACCTACCAGAAAACGCAGCCCATCGGGCATAGAAGCAGGGATCTTTATCGAACGATCCGTCTTGCGATAAACCTCCCGACCCGGAAAAAGATCCAGATAAGGAATCCATAAACAGCAATCACTGGAAGTCCAGTAATCACGAGTGCCACAAAGGCGCTACCGAGCGCAATGCCCCAGCGGGAAATATCCGAAATCGACTGTTTCACGACATTCCCACCGCGGATACTATCAGCATCCACAGCGACACGAGGATCCTCAGTTATCGACATCGATACCGAGGCCATCGCCACATGACCGGCAAGCGAACGCTGTTCCGCCTGCATCCGTTCAATCTCACTACGCACCAAAGAGAGTCGCTCTGTCACTTCGATGATATCAGTCATCTTTTCCGCTCGGTTCAACAACGAAACGAGAGCCGTCTCCTCGGCCTGCTTCGCATTCAGCCGCGCGGATAGATCAGCATCCTGGTCAGTCACATCGCCGATATTCAAATATTCACTTACGACTGAAGCAGCAGACTTCTTGCTCTCATCAAGTACCGCATCCAACCTATCAGCAGGAACGCGAGCTGAAATCCAGGCAGTCCGTACCCCACTCTTCGGTTGAGATACATCGGAATTTTCTACATAACCACCAGCGTTTTTCACAATTTCTTGAATCCGATCCACGGTCCAAGTCAGACTCTCAACCCGCAGATCAAGCGAAGCGTTTTTAATGACTTTTCGATCGGACGCATCAAAAGCCATCATGTCCGTCATCGGGGCGCCTGTCGACATCTTTGCCATCATGCCTGTTGGCTCTATAGCATCCCATGCCATCTCACCCGGCATCCCAATCGGCGAAATATCCCGATCTACCGATACCATCATCGACTCGTCCAGCTGAGCCCTAGACGCATTGAAGTGTTTCGGAAAGAGTGCGAGTGTCTGTGCAAAAAAAATCCAGAGTGCTGGCGCAAAAAGTACGAACACGAGCAAGAACCCGCCGACCCGGATATGTTTCCGCCAATCAAAGCGACGCGTTGCCATACAATTTTATTTAGGTGTTACAAAAAATGAAGAGGCTCAAAGCCCCTTCATTCTACCCCTAGTCCCTAAGATGCGCTAGCATCAGAAATCACATCGGCTACTCGTTCTCCCCTTCGATCACAGAAAGCGGGGCGCGGCCGCGATGCCGGCGCGCGATCTTGATGCGCGCTGCCTCCTTCTCGATTGCGGCTGCGACGCGCGCATACTCCTCTTCTCCCATCGAAACCTGATCGTGTCTAAGTCTTTCAGCTCGAGCACGCGCTGCTTCGGCTCGTTCGATATCGATCTCTTCGGCCCGCTCGGCAGTATCAGCCAAAATTGAAAGCGTGTTCGTATCAAATTCAACAAAACCACCTGAGACAGCCAGGTTTTCCGTTGACCCATCAGCCTGATTGATAATGACCTCTCCCGCTTCAAGCGCACCGATATACGGCTCATGATCGGGCAGTATCGTCACCTCGCCATCGATAACCGGCAACGACACAGCCGAAGCCTCGAGCTCCACGACTGAGCGTTCTGGTGTGACGATTTTTATCTTGAGAGACGGCATGCGCGTAATTCAACTTTAATCCTTCTTCGCAGCAGCGAGTACCTCACTAATCGCCCCCTTCATATAGAAGTCCTGCTCTTGGATTTCATCGAGCTCGCCGGAGAGAATCTTCTCAAAGCCCTCGATCGTGTCCTCGAGCTTCACATACTTGCCCGGCGCACCAGTGAACTGCTCAGCGACAAAGAACGGTTGCGAGAGGTATTTCTGGACCTTGCGGGCACGCGCTACGACGAGCTTGTCTTCTTCGGTCAATTCCTCCATCCCAAGAATGGCGATGATATCCTGCAGATCCTTGTACCGCTGAAGAACACGCTGGACGCCGCGAGCTACACGATAATGACGCTCGCCAACGATTTGCGGATCGAGGATAGTCGAGCTCGAATCGAGCGGATCGACAGCCGGATAGATACCGATTTCCGTTAGCGCGCGGTTCAAAACGACCGTCGAGTCGAGATGGGCAAACGTTGTCGCTGGCGCCGGATCAGTCAAGTCGTCAGCTGGCACATAGACCGCCTGCACCGAGGTAATCGATCCAGCCTTGGTCGAAGTGATTCTCTCCTGCAAGCCACCCATTTCTTCAGCCAGTGTCGGCTGATAACCAACAGCTGACGGGATACGGCCGAGAAGAGCCGATACTTCAGATCCGGCCTGGGTGAAACGGAAGATATTGTCGATGAAGAGAAGTACGTCTTTACCTTCGCTATCACGGAAGTCTTCCGCCATCGTGAGGGCCGAGAGTGCCACGCGCTGACGGGATCCTGGCGGCTCATTCATCTGACCGAAGACGAGCGCCGTCTTATCGAGAACACCGGAATCTTTCATCTCATGATAGAGATCGTTGCCTTCACGCGTCCGCTCACCAACGCCGGCAAACACCGAGTAGCCGCCATGCTCTTGGGCAATATTCCGGATGAGTTCCTGGATAACAACCGTTTTGCCGACACCGGCACCGCCGAAGAGGCCGACCTTGCCGCCTTTCATGAAGGGGCAGATGAGATCGATCGCCTTGATACCGGTTTCGAAGATCTCGGCCTTAGTCGATTGCTCTTCAAACGAAGGGGCGGGACGATGGATTGCGCTCCGCTTTTCGGATTGGACTTCTTCCTTACCGTCGATCGCATGACCGAGGACATCGAACATGCGGCCGAGGACGGCCTTCCCTACCGGGACACTAATCGGCGCGCCCGTCGCGACTGCAGCGATGCCGCGACGCAGACCATCCGTTGACCCCATCGCGACCGCACGCACGCGACCACCGCCCAAGTGCTGATGCACTTCGACGACAAGCTTGTCAGCACCGACCTCGAGCGCATCATGGATCTTCGGCAGACCCACGCCATCAGCGAACTCGACGTCGATGACCGGACCGATGATTTGGATGACTTTTCCTTCATTGTTCATATGCGTTGCGTTATTTCAAAATTATCCCTGCACTGCGGCCATACCGGCCGAGAGTTCGGCGATCTCCTGTGTGATCTTACCCTGGCGGAGCTGATTATAGGCGAGTGTGAGATCGGCGGCCATTTCCTTAGCAGCATCGGTAGCGTTCCGCATCGCAAGCATACGCGAAGCTTCCTGGGAGGCATTGCTCTCGAGCACTGCATGGAAGAGTTCTGCTTCGAGGAGGCGTCGTACCATGACAGAAAGCACGGCTTCCGGCGCTGGTTCGATAAGGAATTCCCCAGTGACTGGCGCTGCCTTCTCTTCGAGCGTCTTCAGCGCTTCAGTCTCAGAGAATGGCAGGAGCTCGCGAGAGATGACGCGCTGGGACATGACCGAGACGAAATCGGTAGAGACAAGCGTTACGCGATCGATCCGTTTGGATTCGAATTCCTGAAGAAGGATATTCACGATGGGACGGACCGCTTCGGTGCTCGGAAGATTGATAATGTCAGGAAAGCTCGCAATGATATCACCGCCGAGACGACGGATGAGCGCGTCACCCTTCCGGCCAATCGTGATGAATGAGAGCACTCTCTCTTTGCGCTCCCGATACATCATCCGGACTTTTCGGCCGATCTGGGCATTGAACGCGCCACAAAGACCACGGTTCGATGTGATCACCACGATGAGTTCACGCGCGACTGCACGACGCTCCGTCAGCGGATGATCCTCGCTTGCGAGGACAAGTGACAATCGGGCAAGGATGCGGAGCGCCGCAAGCGCATATGGACGCATCGTCACGGCGCGCTCGATCGCGCGGCGCATTTTCACGGCCGAAATCATCTCCATGGCCCGGGTGATCTTTCCCGTCCCCTTCACACCCTTGATGCGTCTTCGGATATCTTTGCCACTCGGCATAAGGAATTCAAATTAAGCAACGAAGCTCTTCTTGAATGAGGCAATGTGATCTTTGAGAAGGCCTTCGACCGTTTCAGTCAGAGCCTTTTCCTTCCCGATCGCCTCGAGGAGAGTTTTACCCTCCCCGTCGAGCGAGGCGAGGAACTCCTTTTCGAAACGAGCGATCGCTTCGACCGCGATATCGTCCAGATGACCCCGCGAGAGACAATAAAGGATCGCGACTTCCTTTTCGACTGGCAATGGCGCGTACTGTGCCTGCTTCAGGACTTCGACCGCGCGCCGACCACGCTCGATCGCACTCTTCGTCTTCTCATCGAGATCAGATCCGAACTGCGCGAATGCCTCGAGCTCGCGGAACTGCGCCAGATCGAGACGGAGCGTACCGGCGACTTGTTTCATCGCCTTGATCTGGGCGGCCGAACCAACGCGCGATACCGAGATGCCGACGTTCAGCGCCGGACGGATGCCCTTGTAGAAAAGATCGGACTCAAGATAGATCTGGCCGTCCGTGATCGAAATGACATTCGTCGGGATATAGGCAGACACGTCACCTGCCTGCGTCTCGATGATCGGGAGCGCCGTGAGCGAACCGCCGCCGTTTTCGGCATTCAGCTTGGCGCTCCGTTCAAGGAGCCGCGAATGGACATAAAAGACATCGCCTGGGTAGGCCTCGCGTCCCGGTGGACGGCGAAGGATGAGCGATATCTGACGATAGGCGACCGCGTGCTTGGACAGGTCATCATAGATGACGAGCACGTCCTTCCCCTGATCCATGAAATACTCACCCATCGCAGTAGCTGCGTACGGCGCGATATAGGAAAGCGCTGCCGATTCAGAAACACCCGCGATGACGATCGTCGTATACTCCATCGCGCCGGCCCTCTCGAGCTCGCCCTTGATACGGGCGACTTTCGATTCCTTCTGGCCGATCGCGACATAGATGCAGAGCACACCCTGGCCTTTCTGATTGATAATCGTATCGATAGCGACGGCTGTCTTCCCCGTCTGACGGTCGCCGATGATGAGCTCGCGCTGGCCGCGGCCGATAGGGATGAGCGCATCGATCGCCTTGATGCCGGTCTGGAGCGGCTGATGAACGGATTGACGCGTAATGACACCAGGAGCAATCTTTTCAACCGGATAGAATTTTTCACTCTTGATATCGCCCTTGCCATCGATAGGCTTTCCGAGCGCATTCACGACACGACCGACAATCCCCTCGCCCACCGGGACCGAGAGGATGCGTCCGGTCGCCTTCACCTTCATTCCTTCTCGGATGTCGCCGAGATCGCTCATGACCATGACGCCAACTTCGCTTTCTTCCAGGTTGAGCGCTACACCGAGAATACCGTTCTCGAACTCCACCATCTCAGACGCCATCACCTCAGAAAGCCCAGCAACGCGCGCCACACCATCGCCGACCTCGAGGACAGTGCCGACTGCCTCCCGCTCCACCGCATGGTGGAACTGGGAGAGTTCCTTCTTCAGTTCTTCGATGAGTGGGTTGGACATACGAGGAAAAATTTAAATAAGTGATGAACGGAGTTCTCGGATAGCCCGCGCGACGGTTGCATCATAGCGAGTATCACCCGTCTCGAGACGGAGGCCACCAATGACGCCCGGATCCTCACAAAACTCGATCGCGACTTGCCGACCCGGATTGCCGAGGAGTTCGGCGGCCGTCGCCACGACCCGCTGGCGCTCGCTATCGGAAAGCGCCCGGGCGCTCGTCGCTGTGGCAGCGACGACACCAGATTCCTTTTCGACATACTGGTCAAGCGCGCGGAGGATCTTGCCGGCACGGCGGGAGAGACGCTTCTGATGGAGAAAGCACGCGAAGGCCCGAGCAAGATCAGTCCCGGCTATCACCCCCTCTTTCTGGAGCTCGCCCGCTGCCCGGACCAGCTGCGCTTCCGCAATTCTCATAGGAAATACGTCAATTGGCTTTCTCGAGCGCTTCGGCCACGAGCTTGGCGTCGACTGGAACATCGACAGCGCGCCCGAGGACGCGGCCGGTCGCTGTCACAATGAGCCCAGAAAGTTCTGCCTTCGCTTCACGGACAAGCCTAGCCTTTTCTTCAGCCAGATGAGCATCTGCATCGGTGATCATCTTATCGATCTTCGCTTTCGTCTCAAGAAGCATCTTCCCATCGCGCTCCTTAGCACTCGTTTCAGCACGGACGAGGATATCGCGCGCTTCCTCGCGAGCTGCCGCCATGATGCGCTTTTCCTCCTCGACCGTTGAGGCGAGTATCTCTTCCGAGGCAGCCGCATCCTTGAGCCCCTGCTCAATCTTCTTCGTCCGGGCTTCGAGGGCACGAAGGATAGGCCCGTAGGCGTAGCGCTTGAGGACGAAGAGGAGCACGACGAAGTTGATCGCCTGAGCGATGAGAAGCTTCCAATCGACACCGAGTTTTGCGAGGACTTCCATGAAGAAGATTTAATGTATCATGCAAAACTTATTTTTTTCGTATCGAATCTGAGGCTTGGTCGAGGAGCGAGGGAATCGTATACAGAAATACGATGACGAGTCCCGGAGACCAAAACAAAAGAATCGGCCGAAAGAAAAAGTTTTAGCCGAAGAGGATCATGAGAGCGACGACAAGGGCATAGATGGCGACCGCTTCCGTCACGGCGATAGCGAGGATCATGGTCGTTTGCACCTTGGACTGCGCCTCGGGGTTACGGCCGATCGCCTCGAGCGCTTTCGACGCAAGGATACCGAGACCGATACCAGGACCGATGGCGCCGAGACCCATGGCGAGCGCCGCACCGAGCATTTTTGCTGCTTCCAATTCCATATGACTGATGTATTAATTACGAGTTACATTTCACCCTTAAGCTGTGAAATAAAACGCCTCCAGTGTACCGCAAAATGGGCGAGCTGTCCAATGTCGGATTTTTAGTGTTCCGGAGGGATCGTCGCCATCTTCAGAAAGACGAGCGTAAGCATAGAAAACACGACTGCTTGGATGAAGCCAACGAAGATTTCAAGGAAAAGAAATGGAAGCGGCAGGAGATACGGCACGAGATGGAGCATGACAGTCAGAAGCACTTCGCCTGCAAACACATTGCCAAAGAGACGGAAAGTGAACGAGATCGTCTTGCCAACTTCGGAAACGAGCTCGAGAAGACCGACAGCCGTGCCGATGCCGTACGGCTTATGGAACGGGCTGACGAAGAACTTCTGGCCATATTTCATAATTCCCATCGCCGCGATGCCAGTGAACTGAATCGTCAGCACCACAATGAGCGAGAGCGCGAGCGTGAAATTCAGGTCAGCCGAAGTGCTCCGGAGGAACGGGATAATCGTATGATGGCCGTTGTGCTCCCCATAAATACCGACTGTCCCGAGACCAGGCAAGAGACCGGCCCAATTCGAAAAGAGGACGAACAGGAAAATAGTCGCGATGAGCGGGAAAAATTGGAGCGCCTGCCTGCGGTCGAGCGTCACCGACTGGATAAGATCAAGGAGCGCTTCGACGATCGTCTCCAGTACGTTCTGCGCGCCGCGCGGCACTTCCTGCCAACGCTCAACGATGCGGCGCGTCCCGATCATGAGCGCACCAGAAACAATCGCTCCGATAAGGAAGGCATTCGTTACCGGGAACGTTCCGAATGAGAAAAGTTTTTCAGCAGCAATGGAGATTTCCATAGCGGGAAGATAAGATATGAAAAAGAAGGATGTCCCTTCTTTTTGAGCGCTTCCAGTGTAGTCATGAACGGGCAAGACGTCAAACACAGGCTGCTTTTCGCGACACCAAGCCCGTCGCGCCTGATAAGGATCGAGGGGTCTATCGTTCCCAAAGCTAGGCAGCCCGTCTCCCGTCAGAATCCTCGGCTGCAGGAGATTTTTCGAAGCTCTCTAGATGATCGGACTGCATCCTTTTAATACGATTCAGGAGCACTGTCTGTTCAGCGGTAGTCTCTTCCGCCGGCGGCACCGTATCAACCTGCCCCTTCTGCCAATCTCCGAGGTTCCTATTCGGTTGACCATAAATCGACCGATTGGAATCACTCTTCTTTTCCTGGTCTGCCTGAAGAGTAAGGTCGGTAGAGTCAAATCCTGCTCTGTTCGAAGGAATTTCTCCACGATAAATACCGTCCTCGACTTTCCCCCGAGGCGCGGAATGTTCCGGAGACAACACCGGTGCTGGTTCTTTGCTCAATGGTCCTTCCCTATGCTTTTTCTTTTTCAGAAATGGGATTTCGAACATATGCTTACGCTAGAAAATTATATGCTTTCATGGTACCACGGCTTTCGTAAAAACCTTTCGGAAATTTTCTTCCACCCGTCTCTCCAAACCTTCCACGTCCATCCCCTGTAGCTCGGCGACTTTCGCTACCGCGAACTGCATAAAGGCCGGTTCGTTCCGCTCCCCGCGTTTCGATTGTGGAGCGAGGAATGGGCAGTCCGTCTCGACGAATATCCGCTCCGGCGGGACAGTGCGTACCGTCTCGCAGAGATCGTCCTTCGTTCCGATGATCGCCTTTTTTACTGGGTAGGTGATATTGGCGGTGAAGGAAAAATAAACGTTCTCGAGCTCGAGGAATCGCCGAGTCACTTCCGTATCGCCCATATAGCAGTGCAGGATACAAGCGGAAAGGCCGGTACTCTCCGCCCTCAGGATGCCGAGTACGTCTTCGTATGCGTCCCGGCAATGGATGATGAGCGGGAGCTCGAGTTCCTGAGCGAGCGTGATCTGTGCCAGAAACCCCAGCCGCTGTACCGCTTTCGTCTCGTCAGAAATCGCCACCGCTCCCCGGCCAACGAATGCCTGCTGCGGATCGGCCACTGACGGCCGAACATAGTAGTCGAGACCGCACTCACCAACCGCGATCACTTTTTTTGATTCATTCACGAGCTGCCGGAGCGCTTTGATATCGGACTCGAGATTCTGCACATCCTCCGCCGTCCGGAATTCGTGCGGATGGATCCCGATGCTGGCATAGATTTCTGGGTATTTCTCAGCGAGCGCGATGCACCGTTGACTTTCCTCGACCGTACAGCCAATCGTGAACATCGTCTCGATCCCCGCCGCATGCGCCCGCGTGATCACCGCATCGCGATCCGCGTCGTACGAGTCCCAATAGAGATGGGTGTGGATATCGTGCATCTATTTAGCTACTTTGGCTTTCGCTGAAATAGTTTGCGTTACTATTCTATGGAATAACGGCTCGACCTTCCCAGTTTTCAAAGCCGTCTCGATCTTATCGGCTGTTGATGGGAGGAACGGCTTGAGCAGAAATGAAATCCCATTTAAGCCAACCATCAATTCTGTCATGACCTTAACGAAATGACCTTGATCGTTTTTCACCAATTCCCATGGTTTTTCTTTATCAATAAATTGATTGTAGGCCTGGATCCTACTCCAGATAACCTCGAGGGAACTAGCGATTTCAAAGTTACTTAAAAGACTATCAATTTTCGAATCAAACTGATCTTTATAAACAATATTTTCATCTAATTTCTCTGACAGTTTCAGAACGCGCGAGACAAGATTGCCGAGACCATTGGCCAGATCAGCATTGTACTTCTCGGTCATTTTTTCCCATGACAAATCTCCGTCCTTGCTATAGGGCAAGGCAGTCAGGAGGAGGTAGCGCGTGCCGTCTACTCCATATTTCTCAACGAGCTCATCCGGGTAGATGACATTGCCGAGCGACTTCGACATCTTCTGCCCGTTGATGGTCAGATACTCATGCGCATAGATCGTCGTCGGGAGCGGCAGCCCGGCCGAGAGGAGCATCGCCGGCCAGTAGATGGCGTGGAAACGGAGGATGCCTTTGCCGATGACATGCACCCGCTCTGAATCTCCGGCCCAATACTTCTGGTAGAGCTCGCCATCGGTCGAGTAATCGAGCGCGGTGATGTAGTTCGAGAGCGCATCGACCCAGACATACATGATCTGGCCGTCGTCTCCCGGTACCGGCACGCCCCAGCCTTTCGCTCGCGCGACTGAACGCGAGATCGAGAAGTCTTCAAGCCCCATCCGGATGAATGACACGACTTCGTTCTTCCGATAGTCCGGATAGATCTTGAGCTCCCCGGTTTCGATGAGCGCGAGGAGCTGGCTGCCATAATTCGACAACTTGAAGAACCAGTTTTCTTCCTCCACCACTTCCGGCGCAACCTTGTGATCCGGGCAGAGCCCCTCGATGAGATCCTTCTCCATCTTGAATTCCTCGCAGCCGACGCAGTACAGTCCGCTATACTTTTTCCGATACAAGTCCTCTGGCTTGAACGCATTCCACATTTTCTGCGCGCCTTCGAAATGCCGTGGCTCGGTCGTGCGGATGAACTGATCAAACGAGAGGTCGAGGGAACTGGCAAGATTCTTGAACGCCTCAGCGTTTTCCGCGACAAATTCCGTGACTAGTCGGCCGGATTTCTCGGCGGCCTGCACATTCTTCAAGCTGTTTTCGTCCGAGCCGGTCAGGAAATACGTCTCGTCACCGGACAGGCGATGATAGCGCGCTACCACATCTGTGAGCACCTTTTCCACGGCATGGCCGACATGAGGCGCCGCGTTCACATAGTCGATAGCGGTAGTGATGAAGAATGGCTTATTCATAGCATTTTCAGTATAGCACCATTGACTTTTTCCCCATGATAGAGTATACTAGCATGGTTTCTTACAGTCCATTACACCCAACGAAGGAGAGGATCTTGAAGAGATTTCAGCACCTCATCAGCCGACATGCAAGCAGCATCCTACTTGTCGGCGGCATCATTTTCACCCTATTGTTCGTCACGCTGATTGCCAGTGCTGACTGCGCTACCGGCGATACCTGCCAATACGTCAATGACGCACTGGCGAACGCCGTCCTTGGCTGGAAATAAATCCCAGCCTCTCCTGCAGCCCGAAGCCCGATTGTATACTGTACAGTCGGGCTTCAAAATTTTTCTCCGCTTTTCAATACGCTACCATCGAGAATTCCCCCTTCACCTTGCCTGGGTGCTCGGTGAAATACATGATCGTTTCGGCCACGCTCCCCCGTATGATTTCCTCATACATCTTGGTCAATTCACGACCGATGATGACGCGTTTTTCCGGCGCGAGTGAGTCGAGGAGCTCCAGATTCTTCATGAGACGATGCGGGGATTCATAATATATGACTGGCGTTTCACTCACTGCGACTTTTCTAAAGAACGTCTCACGCCCTTTCTTGTGTGGCGGGAAACCGAAGAACGAGAACTCCCGCATATCGATCCCAGCTACCGAGACAAGCGCCGCGACTGCTGATACGCCCGGGATCGGCACGACAGCGATACCGCGTGAGAGCGCGAGTGATACGAGCACATTCCCCGGATCCGATACGCCCGGCGTCCCGGCGTCTGTCACGATGGCGGCATTTTCCCCATTTTCGATCCGGTCGAGAAAACTTTCAAGCTTCTTCGCTTCGGTATGCTCATGCGCCGAGTAGACCAGCTTTTCAATCTCGTATTTTGCGAGAAGCTTCTTCGTCACGCGCGTATCTTCGGCGAGGATAAAATCGACCGACTTGAGCGTTTCGATCGCACGGAGCGTGATATCAGCGAGGTTGCCGATTGGGGTCGCGACCACATACAGCATTCCAGAAATTGTATCGATCATATTGATTGATTGAGCGATCTGATCTATACTCACCGTGTTTCCTTTTCGAGTATCAGGGGGGGTTCTATGCGTTTCGTTTTGCGTCTTGTTCTTTTTCTCTTTGCGCTCACGATGCTTCTCTTCCCCAAATTCTGGGAGCCGATGCACCGGGACGCCACCATCATTTTCGGGTTCACTGCACTCTTTATCTTTCTCTACAGCCTACGGATACTATCACCTAGAACGAAGCCTCGTCAGTAAATCAAGAAACACTCTCCGTCCCGTCAGCGTGCTATGTCTGCTGTCCGGGACTTTTTTATAGCTTGAGGAGCTTCTCGAGTTTCGCCTCGTCCGCCTTCGGAGCGATGACCGCGAGGTTGAGCCTTCTATTCTGGAAGATGTCCTGTGCCACGCGCAGCACGTCATCGGCGGTGACGGCATCGATCTTCTTCGCTTTCTCTTTCGGCAGGGTCACTTTGCCATGGATGGTTTCCTGCGTGATGAGGTACTCGACGATATCGTCCGAGCCCTCGAACGCGAGCGCCATCTGGCCTTTCATGTGATCCTTGGCTTTGGCGAGTTCCTCGGCGCCGACTTTCTCCTCGCGGATCTTCCGATACTCGTCGAGGATGACTTTGATGGTTTCCTCTAGGTTCTCATGCTCGACGCCCGACTGGGTCGCGAGATAGCCCGCATCATGGTACGTCTCCACACCAGTCGTCACCCGATAGGCGAGCCCGCGCCGCTCGCGCACCGCGAGCCAGAGGCGCGACGACATGCCGCCGCCGAGGATGGTAGCGAGGACCGCGAGCGCGTAGCGATCCGGGTGATGCATCGGATACGCCCGGACGCCGATGATGAGGTGCGACTGATCGGTCTTTTTATTCTGGACGAAGATGCCCGGCTTTGACTGCACCTCTTTCACTTTCTTGAAGACCGGTTTCTTGCCGGTGCGGATTTTGGCAAAGTGCTTCTTGATCGCCGACAGCACCTGCTTCGGATCGACTTTTCCCGCGACACCCACGACGACATTCTCGGCGACATAGCCGCGCGCCAGGTACTTCATGAAGTCCTTCCGGGTGAAACGATGCAGATTCTCTTTGGTCCCGATGATTTCCCAGCCCAAGGGCGTATCGCCATAGAGGTGGAGCTCCCACAGGTCATTGATATGGCGCGGCGGCATATCTTCGTACATGTTGAGCTCCTGGAGCACCGGCCCTTTCTCACGCTTGATTTCCTCTTCCTCAATTTTGGCATTGAGGAAAAGATCCGACACGATATCGAGCGCGGTCTCCCAGTGCCGCGCTTCGACTTTGGCGTAGTAGGCAGTACGATCTTTGCCAGTATAGGCATTGTATTCGGCGCCAAGCCCATCGAGCTCTTTCGAAATATCGATCGCGTTCGGACGTTTCGCTGTCCCCTTGAAAAACATGTGCTCGAGGAAATGCGCGAGGCCGTTTTCGGCGCGCGTCTCATAGCGACTCCCCACCCCGGTCATGATCATGACTGTCGCCGTCTCCGTCTCGTGCATCGGCGCGAGGATGATGCGCAGCCCGTTCTTCAGCGTGTATTTCTTGTAGTTCATAGTATATAAAATCTTAAAAGGGAGAACTCAAAAACAACTTCAGGGAAGTATAGTACTTTTTTAAGTGTTGGTCTAGCTTACTAGTAATAATTTTTCTTGCTGAAGAATCACTCTTCATGATATCTGGTGCTGAAAGAAAAATACCAATAGTTTGATCTATGTCTTTAAAGTCTTTTCTTAAAGAAAAAAACCTTCCCTTGAACTCGGGAGAGAACAGTTCTTGATAGACAAGCATTTCTTGAAATGTCTGCCTGATAAATAAAACATTTACCTTAAAATGCTCCCAGTTCTTTTCATTAAATTGCTCTACAGAATACTTTCCCGATAAGAAATCCTCGATAGCCCTATCTTTTACGGAGGGTTCATCTTTTTTGGGATGAAGAGGGTAATTAAAATATGTTATTCCAAAAGGCGCAACGAGGTAGAATGCCAACATGTTAGAGAATCTTTCAAGATCATCTTTTGCTATAGAGTAAAATTCCTGCTGTTTTGCTCTTTTTGATTTCTCTTGAAAAGATTCGATGATAAATACTGTGACAAAGGACCCAATAAACCCCGCCGAGAGATTAACAAGCCACCCCTTCCAAGGCTCACAGAAAAAATAACTCAAAAAAACGGATGTTAGACAAAATACAAGCAGCCAAAATGATAGCCACAAGTTTGATAAGATCTTTTCTAAAAAAATTTTTACCATTAAAATCTAGCTTTTAGCACTGCACCGAGTTCTTCAATCTTCACTCGTTCCTGCTGCATGCTGTCGCGGTCGCGGACGGTGACCGTGCCGGCGAGCTCGGCCGTCTCGCCGAGGGTATCGAAGTCGATCGTGACGCAGTACGGCGTACCGATCTCATCCTGGCGGCGATAGCGTTTGCCCACATTGCCATTGTCATCGAACTCGACGCGGAAATCCTGGCGGAGCAGATTGTAGACTTCGCGCGCCTTCTCCACGAGTTCGGGCTTGTTCTTGAGGAGCGGGAAGACGGCGACCTGTACCGGCGCGAGCTTCTTCGGGAATTTCAGCACGATGCGCGTATCTTCCTCCCCGACTTTTTCCTCGGTGTAGGCGTCCGTCAGAACGGCAAGGAAGGTGCGGTCGAGACCGACCGACGTCTCCACGATCCATGGGATATACTTTTCA
>SSEF01000036.1 GCA_008012175.1 Candidatus Moraniibacteriota bacterium
ATCCTGACCATTGCCGTAGTTCTTTTTCCGTCCATAGTTTCTGCTGCGCCGAGTATTAGCAATACGAGTGGTACCTGGTCGCACGGCGGATCAGTGACGGTAAGCGGTTCGGGGTTTGGGGTCGGTGCCAATGCCATTCCCGTGGCGTTCGATCAGGGCCAGTATGCGAATCTGGCTGCCTCACCCTGGACGAGTTATGGCCCGACGACGCTTGGAGCACCGTATGACATGGCGTATTCGACCGGCATCGGCGGGGTGGCGATGCCTCACCCTCGGATCACCAAATATCTGACTGGTGTCCATCTCAACACAGACAATGCGGCTAATGGAGTCAATCTTGATAAGAATCGTCCTACACCAAGCGGTTACCCGTTCTATACCTTGATGTCGTTCTACTACCGCGTTCATCCGAATTGGGTGTTCGGAGACGACAACAACTTTAAGACCTATTTGTTTACAGCCGGACCAAGTCCTTTTACCGGTTGCACCTTCTATACCAGTTATGGCAGCACGGTATGGGACTCGTCTAGCACGGGCATCGGGCAACACGGATACGCGGACGAGATCACTCCCGGTCCGCCCTATGGATGCGGTGCACGCGCCATGGATTGGCCGGACAACATGGGCAACGGCCCGTTCATCTATTGTTTCGAGCCGAACTGCGAGCTTTTCCCAACGCAAAACTGGATCAAGCAGGAATTCATGGCCCGCTGGGATAGTTCCGATGTGACGGGGTGGTTCGACCTCGTCAACAACGGCAGACTGGCCCGCAATCAGGAGTCTTACGAGCACTCATATTTCGGTATCACGGCGGTACTGGCCGGTGGCGTTCAGTCCGGTCTGGTCGTGGATTCGGCCGGAGGATATGCGCGCACGAGAAGCGCCAACAACCGGCGTTATTTCGCGGACGTATATCTCTCGTATGGCCTCAATCGCGTCGTGCTTGGTAACGCGAGCACTTACGCCAACAGTACGGTGCGTGAGTATCAGAAAATCACTGCATGGAGCGCAAACAGCGTGACCTTTGTCGTCAACCAAGGGATGTTCAATGCTGGACAGACAGCCTATGTTTATGTCTGTGACGATCAGAATGTCTGCAATTCGACTGGCACGGCCATCATGATCGCTTCATCCGGCGGCGATACGACTCCGCCCGCTCCACCGACGGGACTGGGGGTGGAATAGGGAAGGTATAGCATCGAATGCAACCATGCCTGGCAGAAGCTCAAGTATCCCTGGGCGAGCTTCAGCCAGTCTTCTTGTCTCCAGACTAATTTCATGCCATACTGTCGTCGCTGTTTTGCAGTATTTCATGTAATCAACTCCTCCAGGTTTTCCTAGCGGGGACCTCCCTTTCTCTTGCCCTATGGCCAAAGACAATGTCGTTCTCCGATTCGACAGAGTATCTTTCGAATACGGACACAAGAAGCCGATTCTCGACGAGGTGAGCTTTTCGATCCGTCGCGGCGCCAAGATTACCCTCATGGGGCAGAACGGCGCCGGCAAGAGCTCGCTCTTTCGGCTCATTACGGGAGAAGAGAAACCGACCTCCGGCCGTATCTCGATCGATCGCGATGGGATGGTAGCGGTCGGCCGACAGACCATCCCTCGTGACCAGCTTAATCTCACGATTGAGGAGTATTTCCAGCAGTTTTTCCATGAGAAGCAGTGGGATCTGCGGAAGCATATCGAGAACGTTCTCGAGATCGTCCATCTCCCTATGCCACCGCTTGACAGGGTGATCCGAGAGTTTAGCGGCGGACAGCAGGCGCGGCTTCTCCTCGCTTCAGCCCTCATCCAGAATCCCGACATTCTTCTCCTCGACGAGCCGACGAATAATCTGGACGCCGAAGGGATCGCCCACCTCACGCAGTTTCTCATCGACTACGACAAGACAGTGGTCGTCATTTCTCATGATGCGGATTTCCTGAA
Organism: Candidatus Moraniibacteriota bacterium; assembly: GCA_008012175.1. GTDB lineage: Bacteria > Patescibacteriota > Minisyncoccia > Moranbacterales > UBA1568 > SSEF01. Next base: position 1,933 of record SSEF01000036.1, read on the forward strand.
TTCATTCACAGAGGGCGTCCTCTATCTCGATGTCCATACGCACACGATCGAGCAGTACACCGGCGACTACTATGATGTCGTCGAGGAGATCAAGCGCCGTATCGAGAAAGAGCAGAGCGAAAACGTCCGGCTCGAGCGCACGATCAGGGAAAAGAAGGATCAGGCCAATGTCTTTGCCAACAAGGGCGGGAAGCTCCGCGCGGTAGCGAAGCGCATGCGTACGCTCGCCGAAGAACTCGAAGAGAACAAGGTTGATATCCGCCAGGAGGACAAGACGCTGCCGGCGTTTGAGATCCCGACCAATAATGTTGTCGGTCCGATTGTCGACATCAAGACAGTATCCCTCATCACCCCGCTCGGACCGGCAGTGAAGCAGGTCAACCTTGTCTTGAAGAAGAATACTCATCTCCTCGTGACCGGGCCGAACGGTATCGGCAAGAGCACTTTCCTCGAGGCGCTCGCGGGCGGGGATAGAGAGCGCGCCATCATCACGCCGGGCGTCAAAGTCGGTTACTACCGCCAAGACTTCTCGACCCTCGATTTCGATGAGACGGTCGCCAATACGCTCCTCTCGGTCATGAGCGAGAAGAATATCCAGCAGGCGTATGCGATCGCGGCGAAATTCCTCGTCCCGTCCGAACTCCTCCAGAACAAGGTCGAGAGCCTGTCCGAGGGACAGAAGGGGCTCCTCATGTTCGCACGGCTCTATGCCGAGAAGCCGGACCTCCTCATCCTTGATGAGCCGACGAACCATATCAATTTTCGTCATATTCCAGTCATCGCCGAGGCGCTCGACCGCTATCAAGGGGCGATGATCTTCGTCTCGCACGTACCGGATTTTGTGGCCCAGATCAGGATTGACGAAGTGCTCGATCTCGAGAGCCTGATGTAGAGTGTACTCTTGACAAAAAATAAAAATATTGCTAATATATTCGTGTCTCTACAAAGGGAAAAGGTCTTTTTTGTAGAGAAGTAGTACTTTCCAATATCCTGAGTCCAGGAGGGAGACATGATAGTACTGACGCCGGAATCCATCCAGAGTTTGGGCGGGCCTTGTTCAGCAGAGAGCATCTTTGAGTTGCTCCTGCGCCGTTTTGAAGTGGTTGGGGCAGAGGATTTCAACCGGTACGCTCCTCAGCAGCCGAAAACGGTGCATGATGAAGATCTGCGGCTCGAGTTGCCGGAGAACCTCAAGAAGCTGTACTGCGTTGCATTGCAGGCGGCTGATAAGTGTTTCGAGGCTATCGCCTCCTCCGAGGAGCTGGAGCGCGTACTCATCGAGTACGCCCTAGCTGAAGAGGCGAGGAGGATGTTCGTTGCGGGGATCAGCGAGAAATATCCGGAACTCATCGGATGCGGCTGTTGCCTCCGGGCTGGCTGGAGCGTCGTTAGGCCGTCCGTTTTCCAGTCGTGGGAAACCATACTGAAATCGAGCATTGTTGTGCACTAGGCGTGTTCAGCGAGAGGGGCATAGGACCTATGCCCCTCTTTTTTATTTGTAGCGGAGCGCATCGAGCGCATCGATCCGCGAGGCTGATCGGGCCGGAAAGACGCCGGTGAGGAATCCGACAAAAGCGCCGAAGCTGATCACGGTCATCACGAACCAGAGCGGGGAGTAGAAGAGCGAGACGGCTTCGCCGCCGAAGCGGGTCGCGACGGCATTGATGAGAATATTTATGACAAACCCTCCGACGTAGCCGATGCCGACTCCGCCGACCGCCCCGAGGAGGCCCATCAGAGTGGACTCCATCACGAACATGAGCGAGATGTCGGATTTCGATGCGCCGATAGCTTTCATGATGCCAATCTCCTCGGTACGCTCGAGGAGAGTGATCGTCATAGTGTTGAACATGCCGATCGCCGAAACGATGAGGGCGATCATGCCGAAGATCATGAGAACGAACTGGATAGCGCGGAAGACCTTGTTGGCTTGATCGATTGTTTCTGAGATCGAGGAAGCGGTGAGGCCGAGCTGGCTAATCGCGCTTCGGACGGGCTCGATCACGTCCGTCGAGCGGCACTTCACTTTGAGTTTTGTATACTGGCCGATGGTGATATTTCCGAGCGAATCGAGCGGAAGGTAGACGATATTTTCTGCTCCTTCGCCAATCCCGACGATGGTGTAGGCAGTCCCGAGGTCGACCGAGGTGCCCCGGCCGGCCGCATCGGGATTGGTGAAGAGCGTGAGGGACATGGCTTTGCCGAGCATGTCTTCAGGCGCAACGCCGAATACCTGGGCAACGGCTTTGGTAATGACGATCTCGCGCACATCCCCCCTGTCGAAGAGCCGTCCTTGCTCGATCTTGAGCCCTTCGCTCTTGAGATAAGCTGGTCCGGTCGAGATGGTCGAGATATCGAGCGTGATGTTGTCGTAGCGGCCTTGGCCGGCGAGTTCGAGTGCAGGGATAACATCGATGACATCGGGAATTTGCCCGAGTTGCCCGATCGTTGCCTGGTCTAATTTGATATCCTTGTTTTCACCGAGCGTCACATCAAGCGAGACGAGCGCGTCGGAAGTGGTGATTTTCTGGAGGAGCGTACGCTGGAGCCCATAGCCAAATGAGACCAGGAACATGATGGCGGAAATGCCAACCGACATACCGAGGATAGTCAGCAAGGTCCGCATCGTGCGGGCTTTGAACATGCGGAGCGATAGTTTGAGGATATCGAGGAAGCGCATACTAGCTGTATTTGAGGAGCATAACAATCTCGATCTCGCGGGCTATTTTTTCGACCGTATCACGGCGCAGCCCGACACCTCCCTGGAGGAATGACTTGTCGAGTTTTCGGGAAAGCTCGATCTGCCCGATCGCGCTCTCAAGCCGGAGTTTGAGAGCTGCTTGGAGCCGGAGCCTGGCTTCATCGGAGAGTTTCAGGCCAAATTCTCGCTCCAGATAAATTCCAAACTTCAGAGCCCCTTCCTCTGTGGTAGTCCTCAGGTTTTGGGCCATAGTGAGGATGTTTTCAACACGTTTCGCGAATTTCATGGCGCGCAGCTTGTTCCAGCCGGCGCCGCCCTGGTCGAGCTCGAGGTCGAGCCGGTCGGTGAAAAGCGGGACGTCGATATTCTTGAAAAGGAGCTCTTTCAGGAAGGCCTCGGCCATCGAGACCTGTTCATCGGAGAGTTCGGACAAGAGATGGGCGAGGAGCTGTTTTGCCTTGAAGGGGATGAGGAGCATGTCCACCTGCTGGGGCAGGAGGTTCTTGAAGGAATTCATGAGTATCTTCAGCTCGCTGTTCTCCTCCTTGTCTTCCATGAGGAAGTCTTCCATTTTCTTCTCTTTCAGGATCGGACGCTTCTCCTTGAAGACCTGCTCTTTGATGACGCGGCCGTCCTTCATATGGATGACGCGGTCGGCGTAGACGAGATGATCCGGATTGTGGGTCACCATGATGATTGTCTTCTTGTCGACATCATTGAGTTCTTTCAGGATGTCGAGCACGTTCTGTGCCGATTCGGAGTCGAGGTTGCCGACCGGCTCGTCAGCGAGGATGATGTCAGGATTGTTCACGAGCGAACGGGCGATAGCGACACGCTGCTTCTGGCCGCCCGAGAGCTGGTTCGGCATCTTGTCGCCCTGCTCAGCGATACCGAAGCGTCGGAGGAGTCCGAAACCGTCCTTTTTGCGTTCAGCTGGCTTTTCGCCGCGGAAGACCCTCGGAAGACAGACATTGTCGAGGATATCAAGCGATGGGATGAGGTAAAACGCTTGGAAAATCATGCCGAGCGTCGTCTGGTGGAGGTCGAGTGTCTCACGCTCGCTCATTTTCGAGATCGGCTTTCCCTTGATGTAGACATCGCCGTAGGTGGCGGACTGAAGGCCGGAAATCGAGTAGAGAAGCGTCGATTTTCCGCATCCGGACGGGCCGAAAATAATCACGTACTCATGAGGGTAAATCGTGAGGTTGGTCTCTTCGAGGGCGCGCATCTCGTTCGGCTTACCTCGGTTGTAGATGATGCGGAGCTTATCGATGACGATAAGAGGATCAGTACCAGCGGCTGGTATGGCAGGAGAGGTTTCGGGCATGTTCTTTTTCCATTAGGATAGCATATTTTCCCTTGCTTCGGGGATGATTCGACTGTACGCCTGCAGCCGCTTTCAGTTATGATAGAAGTGTTCTTATGAAACTCTCGACGCAAACCATTCTCATCCTCGGACTTGTCCAGTGCATCGTCCTGACGCTTATTCTCGTACTATTCTTCCGCTACCAGCATTCGCTCGATGCGGGTGGCGCCTTTCCGGCTGTCGAGACAGGAGTGGAGGATCCGAAGTAAATAGCATTATTCGCCATCTATAACTATGGAACGACTCATCACACCCCTTGCTCCGCTTCTCCGGATCGCCTACCGCCTCCATGATTTCGCGAGTGATTTCCTCGTAAAGCACGTGTTTGCAGTGAAACGGGCTATCCTCGCTCTCGCACATGTTTCGCTCTTTGGCCTCCTCTTTCCTGACATGCGCAAGGAATTCGGTGAGCTTGCCGCCAACCTCCTGATCCTCATACTTTTTATAAGCCCCCTGTCCAAGATCTTCCGCATGCGTCTTCTGCTCCAGCTCATGATGCTCCGGCGTGAGCTCGGCATCATGATGGGGTACCTTGCAACCGTGCATGCAGTTGGTTACCTCATCGATCCAGACTGGTATGCCTTCATCGTCACGCCGATGCTCACGGGAAATATCTGGGGCGAAGATCCACGCTACGTTTTTGGGCTCCTGGCCTATGCTCTGACATTGCCACTCCTCCTCACCTCGAATGCGCTCGCACAGAAATATCTGGGCAGAAAGTGGAAGCTCCTCCACCGGACGGTGTACATCATGTTCGCCTTCGCGATCGTCCATCGCTTCCTCGTGAAAGGTGCCCCGGCCTATGTCATCCTTGAAATCGTCCTTCTCCTCGGTTCCTATGGACTGGCGAAGGCGCTTGCCTGGAAGAATTTCCTGCCGACCCTCTCCAGGATTATCCAGCTTATTGCGGAAGACTACCGCCGCCACAAGATATTGTCGGCTACGCCTTCCTTTCCGAAAGACCAGGGCTCATCCAACCCGTCCGTTCCTCCAGCGGTGTAGGAATCCTGCGCCATTCTGCCCCTTCTGGAGATTTGATATACTGGCAAGGGGATAATCTTTTACCTACTTGCAGAACGCGTATGGATGAAATGAAGCCAGTAACCGAAGTTGAAAGCGAACTTGTGGGCAAGTGCTGCTCCGGAAAAGGTACGGGCTGCCGCTGCGGATCGGAGTCTGAAGAAAAAGGTGCCTGGATCGTTGCCGGCGCTGTCCTTCTCTCGGGCCTCATGGTCTCGGCGAGTATCCTCGTCTCTATGAAGTCGGGTGTTTCGGCTGGTGCTCCAGCTGCGGGGAATAATCAGGCTGCTCAGCCGACCCAGGAAAAAACTGGTCCACAGACCGCAGTGGTCTCTCTCGATGATGATCCAGTTATGGGAGATCGGAAGACGGCAAAAGTGGCCATCGTTGAGTTCAGTGATTTCGAGTGCCCGTTCTGTAAGAAATTTCATCAGGAGTCTTATGATGCGCTCGTGAAAGAGTACGTGGATACCGGAAAAGCAGTCATCTCGTTCCGTGATTACCCACTTCCATTCCATGAGCCGAAAGCGAGTCTGGCAGCCGAGACTGCTCAGTGCGTGCGCGCGGCCAAGGGCGATGCGGCCTACTTCAAGTTTTCAAAACTCTATTTTGAGAACACTCAGACGAACGGTAAAGGCTTGGCTGAAGGGAAAATGAACGAGGTACTGGCGCAATCAGGCGTCAATGTGGCAGCCGTGAACGACTGTGCTGCCAAGGAGAAGTATAAAGAAGAGATCGCCAAAGATATGTCCGACGGTCAGGCGGCGGGGATCTCTGGCACGCCGTCTTTTGTGGTCGGCAAGCTCTCGGCAGATGGCAAAGTCGAGGGAGATGTTCTCGTCGGGGCACTCCCGCTTTCCCAGTTTAAGACGGCGATTGAGAAGTATCTCCAATAGTTTTCTGAACTCTTCAAAATAACTGGAAAAAAGCCCGCTTCATGCGGGCTTTTTGATTCAGTCTTCGAGTTGGAGACTATTTCGCGAGGGTCTCTTTGACGAGAGTAGCGAAGACGGTCGGATTCTCGACAGCCATCTCGGAGAGGACTTTCCGGTCGAGGGCGATCGACTTAGCCTTGAGGAGGGCGATGAATTTCGCGTAAGTAGTTCCGTTTTCACGGAGGGCGTTGTTCAGGCGGACGATCCAGAGCGCGCGGAACGTGCGCTTCTTGGCGCGGCGGTCGCGGCGGGCGTATTTCCCAGCCTTGATGACGGCCTCTTTCGCCTTGGTGAAGAGCTTCTTGCGGCCCCAGCGATAGCCTTTGGCCTTGGAAAGGATGTTCTTGTGGCGCTTCTTGGTCATCACGCCGCGCTTGACTCGGGACATGGAGGTAAAAAATCTGAATTAGGAATGCTCTATTCTGTCTCAAAACCCCGGATAAGTCAAATCCCGGGAGAGGTGAGGAGCGGATTTATTGCTGCAGGAGGGCTCGCTTCACGTTCTTCACATCGACCGCGAGCACGACATGATCGGCACGCTTGGCCCGGGTGGCTTTGCCAGTATCGCGGGTGTTGTAGTGGTTCTGGCCGGTCGATCGGCGCTTTAGCTTGCCGGTTCCGGTGACCTTGAACTTCTTCGACACGTTCTTCTTCGTCTTCATCTTAGGCATAAGGGTTGGCTTAGTGGCTTGGATTCGTTAAATAAATATCTCGTGGCCTGAGACCGGGGCAGACAACATGCTGAAACCGCGCGGTCCCCGAGTGACGTTTTACTCGATCTTGTG
>SSEF01000004.1 GCA_008012175.1 Candidatus Moraniibacteriota bacterium
AATACTGCATCGATGTCATCACGCAGACATCGGCTGTCAAACAGGGGCTGACGGTCATCGAGGATCGGCTGATGGAGGCACATCTTGGGAGTTGCGTCATCCGGCAGATGAAGAGCGGCCAGGAAGAGAAGGCGAAATCAGAAATCCTCAAGGTCTATCAGCTCAAGCGAAAATAATCTTTTGGAATAAACATATGAAAACACTTTTCTCGGGCTACTCTCTCCCTCTAGTTGCTGCGCTGATGATCATCTCAGCAGTCATCGGCATGGGCATCGGCTACTCGCTTACCCCGGAGTACGAAGCCTCCATGTACGAAAAGAATACGATGACACTCGGGCGTTCCGACCGGTTGCTCGACCTACGTTATGTAAACGCGATGATCGCGCATCATCGGGGCGCGATGCTCGTTGCCGAACAGGCACTCTCAAGCGAGCGGCCAGAGGTAAAGGGACTGGCTCAGGAAATCCTGAAGAACGAGCCAAAGGCGATTGACGAGCTCTATGCCTGGAAGAAATCTTGGTACGGAGACGCGCGGCGCGTTCTCGATCCGCGCGTCCCGAATCTCGGGGCGTACGATGCAACCTTTGACCTCCGATTTCTCAATGCGGTGATTGCTCACCACGAGAACGGGATCCTCATGACCCAAGAAGTGCGCTTGAAATCAAGCCGTTCGGAGGTGCTCGATAATGCTGACGCCGTCGAGGCCTTCCTCAAGGGCGGGATTGCAACACTCAGCGGCTGGCGGACAGCTTGGTATAGCCTCTAAGAGTATGGAAAAAGGATCATATTCGGTCGTCGGGATGCACTGCGCGAGCTGCGCAACTATCATCACGAAGGCCCTGAAGAAGACATCCGGAGTGAATGATGTCCAAGTGAATTACGCGACTGAGAAAGCGCAGGTGGTTTTTGACCAGAAAGCAGCATCTCTCGAGCTCCTCAACGCGGCGATTTCGAAGTATGGCTATGCTCTTGCGCCAGATGAGACGCACGACGATAGGATAACGAGTCATCATCCCGGCGGAGCCGCTAAAGAGGAGGGAGCGTCGGCACATGCAGCCAAGGCACAATTCGTCTTGCCGCTCGCCCTGTTCATATTTGTTGTCATGTTGTGGGATATTGCCGCTCAGGCATTCATTTCTGTCCCAAATGTTCCGTTTTCGATGGACCTCTTCGAGATTATCTCGATGGCCCTCGCGACAGTAGTCATGTTCTGGATCGGCCAACCGTTCATCGCCGGAGTCGCCCGTTTTTTCCGGTTTCGTGTCGCAAATATGGATACGCTTATTGGTATTGGAACGCTTACAGCCTATCTTTACAGCGTTGTTCTTACGCTTCTTCCGGAGATCGGTCAACGTTTTCAGCTGCCGGAATACACATATTTCGACGTCGTGATCGTTGTCATTGGATTCGTTACTTTCGGAAAATACCTAGAAGCTCGTTCAAAGGAAAAGACAGGGGAGGCAATCGAGAAGCTCCTCGGTCTGCAGGCTAAGACGGCCGTTGTTCTGCGCAATGGGGTGGAGATCGAAGTCCCACTTGCGGATGTGTTGGTTGGTGATGTCGTCATTGTGAAGCCGGGGGGCAAGATCCCCGTGGACGGGGTCATTCTCGAGGGAAGAACAACGATCGATGAGTCAATGATCACAGGAGAGTCGATTCCTGTTGATAAGGGCATTGGTGACATGGTGATCGGAGCCACTCTCAATAAGCAGGGTAGTATCAGGCTGACGGCATCCAAAGTCGGTTCTGACACGCTTCTTTCGCACATCATCCGTATGGTGGAGGAGGCCCAAGGTTCCAAAGCGCCTATACAGGCGACAGCGGACAGAGTATCGGCTGTTTTCGTCCCGGTTGTCCTTGGTATTGCCGTTGCCGCGCTTCTCGGTTGGATTATCATCGGATCTGCCTATCTCGGGCAGGTTACGGCGATTTCTTATGGCATCCTTTCATTTGTTGGCGTTCTCATTATCGCCTGTCCGTGTGCTCTCGGTCTTGCGACGCCGACAGCTATCATTGTTGGGGTGGGAAAGGGTGCGGAGTATGGGATCCTCGTGAAAGATGCGGAGAGCCTAGAGGTCTTGAGTCGAGTCGATACGATTGTCATGGACAAGACGGGTACTCTTACCAAGGGTCAGCCCGAAGTAACAGATATTGTTGTGCTCGATCCGACATTTGATGAACGCACGCTTCTTTCTCTTGCGGCAAGCGTTGAGAAAAAGTCGGAGCATCCGTTGGCAGAAGCCATTGTCGCCAAGGCTGGCAACATCGAGTCTTTGCCGGTACAGGGATTCGAGGCCCTGGGTGGTGTGGGCGTGAAGGCGCAGGTATCGGGTCGATCAGTGGTCCTCCATAGGCCGGAGAAGGAAGGTGTCGAGCCGGCAGTGCGTGCGTTGGAAGATGCGGGCAAGACAGTCATAGTGGTCGATGTCGACGGCCGGTCTGCGGGAGTCATCGCGCTTTCTGATATGTTGAAAGACGAAGCGGTGTCCACGATCCAGCAGCTTCACAGAAAGCGTATCGAGGTGATCATGCTGACGGGGGACAATGAGGGGGTTGCCAAACGGATCGCCAGGGAGGCAGGAATCGAAACAGTCATCGCGGGAGTGTTGCCGCAGGAAAAGGCGGGGAAGATAGAAGAGCTTCAGTCAGCTGGCCGGACCGTAGCCATGGTCGGTGATGGCATCAATGATGCCCCTGCGCTTGTTCAGGCGAATGTAGGCATCGCGATGGCGACCGGCACCGATATCGCGATTGAGTCGGCAGGCGTCACACTGCTCTATGGCGATATTGCAAAGATCGGCCAGGCCATCGAGCTCTCCAGGGCCACTATCCGTACCGTCAAGCAAAATCTGTTCTGGGCCTTCATCTATAACGTTATCGGGATCCCTATCGCAGCCGGACTCCTGTACCCGCTCTGGGGGATTGTCCTCAATCCGATTTTTGCCGGGCTGGCTATGGCTTTCTCGAGCGTGTCGGTGGTCGGGAATTCGCTTCGCCTCAAGACGAAAAGACTCTAATGTTATGAATCAACAAAAAACTTACACATTCCACGTGTCGGGGATGCATTGCAAATCCTGTGTCCTCCTCACGGAGAGTGAGCTTGCTGAGCATCCGGGCGTGACTTCGGCTACATCGAGCCTGAAGAATCACTCGGTCGAGGTGGCGGGCGACTTCGGAGATGCGACACCACATACAATCGCTCGCGAGCTTTCTGCCCTTCTGGAGAAACACGGGTACAGCCTATCGGTAGAAAAACGAGAGATGTCGGATCCTCGTTGGAAAGACTTCATCTACGCCCTACCGATCGCTCTTCTGTTTGTGGTTGCATTCGTGGCCCTTCAGAAGACCGGCCTCGTTAATCTCGTAGATACGGGCAGTCTTTCTTTCGGTACAGCATTCCTCATTGGCATCATTGCCTCACTTTCTACCTGTATGGCTGTAGTAGGTGGACTGGTGCTCTCAATGTCGGCGACCTTCGCCAAAGAAGGGGATCGTGTCAGGCCGCAGCTTCTCTTCCACGGCGGTCGTCTCGCCTCGTTTTTCCTCTTGGGCGGAACGATCGGTGCAATCGGCGCAAATTTCTCTCTCAATACTACAGCGACATTCATTCTGAGCCTCGTCATCGGAGCGGTCATGCTCATCCTCGGCGTCAATCTTCTTGATGTTTTCCCGTGGGCGAAAAGGCTCCAGCTTTCCATGCCGAAGTTTCTCTCGCGGCATGCGTACGGGGTTTCCCAATTCAACCATCGACTTACTCCACTTATCGTCGGCGTCGCTACATTCTTTCTCCCATGCGGCTTCACACAGTCCATGCAGCTCTATACGCTCTCGACCGGAAATTTCCTCTCAGGAGCGCTGACCATGTCCGCCTTCGCGCTCGGGACACTCCCGATGCTCGCACTTCTCAGTTTTAGCTCCCTCAGTATCCAGGGAAGCGCGAAATCAGGCGTGTTCTTCAAGACAGCCGGGCTTATCGTGATACTGTTCGCGCTGTTCAACATCATCAATAGTCTCGTAGTGATCGGATTGATTCCGCCAGTCTTTAACTTTTAGCCTCCTCCATCATGAAAACGGCATTTTTCCTAATTCTCGGCATCGCCATACTTTTCCTTGGCTACCTGTTTCTCCAAGGGACTGATAGTCCGGAAGAAAACACTCTGAGCACCGGAAGCAATGTGAGCATAGTCGACGGGAAGCAGGTGGTAGAAATCAGGGCGAAAGGAGGGTATGTGCCCCGGATCAGCACAGCCAAACCGGGCATCCCGACCGTGCTTCAGGTGAATACCCAGGGCACTTTCGACTGCTCGTCCGTCATCACTATCCCGAGCAAGGGTATTAGCAAAAACCTGCCGCCCTCTGGCGTAACCGAAATCGAACTGGGCTCCCTCGAACCTGGCGTTCTGCAGGGAGCTTGTGGCATGGGCATGTATCCTTTCCAGATTAATGTGCAGGACTAGTTATGAGGAGAGGAATCGCTACCATCTCCCTCCTCGCACTCCTCGTTCTCATGGAGGCGGTCGCTTGGTTTATCATTAAGAAACAATGAGGTACCTCAGGATGGGTCTTGTTCTGATGCAGAAAATGGAGAGGTTATGAGAAAGGCCGATGAATCAGCTTCGGTCAGCCAGGCTCTGGATGATAGCGGAGACGAAGTGGTTGTCTCGGGGGCAAGCCCTCTATCTGATTCCGAGGGTTTTCCGCACCAATCGTAGAAATAAGAAATGGCCGAACGGAGTGGACCATCCATATGGGGGTCAGGCAGTACGCCTGGGACCCCTCTGTCCTCGAAGTTAAGAAAGGCGAGCTTGTCAGGCTCATCGTCCACAACGCCGATGTCCAGCATGGGCTCGTCATCCCTGAGCTTGGCGTCCTGAATATTGACATTCCGCCAGACGGGGCGGTAATTGAATTCACTCCCGAGAAGGTCGGGACATTCAGATTCTTCTGCTCATACTACTGCGGTGATGGGCATGGGATTATGCAGGGGAAGATTATTGTCGAAGAATAGGAATGCGGTTCGGGCAAACAAAAAACACCTGCCAATATGGCAGGTGTTTTTGAATCGACTACGAGAGGTGAGCCGAGACGAGCTTCGTCATCTCGAACATCGAGACCTGCGACTTGCCGCCGAAGACCTTCTTCAATGCCTCGTCGGCATTGATGTTGCGCTTATTGACCGAGTCCTGGAGACCTTTCTCCTTGATGTAGACCCAGAGCTTCTTGACCACTTCAGAACGTGGCATCGGACCAGCGCCCACAACCACGGCGAGATCGGCACTGATGTTCATTGGCTTCATGAACGCAGCATTACTCTTTGCCATAAATGGAACTTAGGGGTTACGGGACCCATTATACACCTTTTTCGGAAAAAGCGATGCCTGGGGAGTGGTGCCGTCAGACGGAACCTCCCTCTCTGGTTTTGGCTGCATGCTAGACTGGAAAGAGCACTATGTCGTCACTTCAGCGTAACAACAAGGTCAAATGGATCGCCCGTCTCCATTTCTGGGTCATGTTTTTTTCGTTTTTTCTCTACCTCGGCTTCGGTTTTACGCTGGGTCCGGAATTTCTCTATCAGGACATCCGGAAGAAATTCTTTGCGTTTGCCGATGATACGATTGTTGTAACAGCGGTCGTGCCAGGGCCTCCAGCTATACCCCTCATCACCACGACGCCATCCTGTGTCGGTCTCGCCCCCCGTATCGTTCTCGATTGGGCGGATGATATCGGTACGACGAGCTGGGATATCGATCGAGACAGCCTTCCTCTCACGACGGGACTCATCAGCTCTCAGTTTGTAGATACAGCAGTCGTCGCTAACACGAGCTACATCTACCAGGTGACGGCACATGGGCCGATGTCGCCGGGTATTGCGCTCTCAGCTCTGGTGACGGCGACGACGCTTGATTGCGTGAGCATTGCTCCGGTGACTGTCACGATTGAAACTCTCGGGGGGAAAAATGTCGCGCCAGGCCACCGAGCGAATACCGATCTCTCCAAACGCCGTCCGAAAGTGACAGGTACTACAAATACGCCCAATGCGGTCATTGATATTTTCGTGACCAATCCGACGATTCGAGCGAGGATATTTGCTAACCCGAACGGGTATTTCGAGTGGATTCCTCCAATCAAGCTGGATACGGGGAATCACATCCTGACGGTGACGGCGACCGACCCGGCCGACAGCGCCCGGACCGGGAGCGATAGCTTTGTATTTTGGACTAAAAATGTAAGCGAGGCATCCGATACGCGCTCACGGACCTTTCCGGTCACATCAGCGAGTGGAGGCTTCGATTTTTCGGTTCGTATTCTTGACACCGATGGAGAGCTTTTCCAGGAAGAAGAACTTCGCGCGGAAATTATCGCGAGCGGCGGTACCTTCCCCGAGGGAAGTGTTGCAGCAGTATTCTTGAATGATCCGAGCCGTCAGGATGTCATACGTCTCTCGACACGGGGAGCGATCGGCGGCACGACCGGCATGACGATTGAGGCAGAACTCCCGATTTATCTTGAGCCAGGCGTCTACCGGGTCAGGGCGGACGCTGATATCAACGGCGAGATTATGAGCCGCGAGGCAACCTTTCTCCTCAAGGGTTTGCCCCTGCTCTCTCTTGGCGGACGAGATATAACCTATGCCGAAGCCGCGAGCTATATAGGCATATTCTTCTTTTCGCTCCTTTTTCTCTTCTTCTTTTTCCTGCTCTTCTTCGTACGGGAGTACTGGCTGTATCTGCATAGCCTGCGGACTATCACGGAACGGCAGCTCGCCCGGTTCGGATTCTTCGGATTTAGAAAGGGGGTGATCCGATGAATGCTGATTTTATTTTCCTGCTCCTCTCATTTTTCACAGTAGCATCGCTCCTCTTATCGCTCGTGTTTGTTGTCGGTATCGTCTGGCGGGTGGAGATGGAGCTCGATCTCTCATTCAAGTTCTTCTCGCTCGCTGTCATTTTCCTGCTCGTCTCAGAAGTCCTTAGTCTTTTGCCGGTAGCGAAAAATGCTGATTGGTGGCAGTTTGCAATTCCAATCGTGAAGCTTCTCATCGCATCCAATTTGCTTCTCGGGCTTTTCTTCATGCGCGATCTCATCCGTCGCATGGATGGGGAAAGGCCATCGCCGGACCCGGTCATTCCAGGCCAGCATCGGTGAAGCTCGCCCTGTGTTCAGACCTCAAAAAGAGATCCGAGGTGGGTCTTTTTTGTTTTCCTTGCCTTGCTAGCGAACGCTTGTTACCATAAGTGCTGCGATGAAAGCCTTGTCCGACAGGACTTTTTTTGTTGTCGAACACTCTCGCAGAAAGGGGGCTGTAGTAATTAATTTTTTCCTGCCTCAAACGAGGCTATCGAGTATGCCAGTCAAACACAATCGCCCGACCAATGTGCGCGTGAAACGTTCGAGCGCCGGCCTCGGCCTTTTCGCCGCCGTTCGCTTCAAGAAGCGCGAAACCATCATCGAATATATTGGCAAGCGTATCTCGAGCCGGGAAGGGGACGAGCTAGAGAACAATAGCTATATCTTTACGGTGAATTCAAAGACGGATATCGATGGCAGTCCGCGCTGGAATACGGCTCGCTATGCCAATCACTCCTGTCGTCCGAACTGCGAATCAGTTATCCGCCAGGGCCGAGTGTTCATCATCGCGATGAGAAACATCCAGCCAGGCGAAGAGTTGACGTATGATTATGGCAAGGACTATTTCAATGATTTCATCAAGCCGTTCGGTTGCCGGTGCATAAAATGCGCGGCTCCGAATCCTGCAAAACCGAAGCCGTCTCCCAAGAAGAGGAAAGAGGCGATCTCACCTAGTTGACTGGCTAGGCGATTCATGGGATGCTCCTTCTAAATTATGTTAGAAGAACCCATTCCATTCCCGCTTCGGATTAACCGGTATCTCGCACTCCGTGGTATCGCGACGCGCAAGGCGGCGGATGCGCTCATTGTTTCTGGTAAGGTGCACATCAACGGAAGACCAGCCGAACTTGGCGCCAAGGTGGCAGCCGAAGACATTGTCGAGGTGAGGCACGGCGGTCGAGCGAGATCGTATCGCTACTTCGCTTATTACAAGCCTCGCGGCATCATTTCCCATTCGCCTGTGCGCGGAGAGCGCGCCATCACTGACATCTTTTCCGAAAAAGGCGTCTTCCCAGTCGGACGGCTCGACAAGGCGTCGGAGGGTCTCATCATCGTGACCGATGATGGGCGGATCACCGAGCGGCTGCTCCATCCGCGCTTCGTCCATGAGAAGGAGTATGAGGTCAGGGTTCAGGAGGAAGTCCCGGCGAGTATCACGGATCGGCTCATTGCCGGTGTCGAAAGCGAGGGCGATCTGCTCCGGGCGAAAAAAGCGAAGAAAACCGGACGTTTTGAGCTCGACATCATCCTGACAGAGGGAAAGAAGCATCAGATCCGGCGTATGCTCGGAGCGCTTCACCTCACTGTGAAAGAGCTCCGACGCGTCCGTATCATGAATATTCTCCTAAACGATCTCGGCCCGGGTGAGGCGCGGCGCATCGCTGGTTCCGAGCTCGAGGTCTTTCTGAAAAAACTCGGTCTTGTGTCGACGGAGACCCTGCCATAGGTGGAGCTGTCCTGGTTCGGTGTTAGAATAGAAGCATGCTAACGTCTCTTTTATTCCGAAGAAAAACCGGGTTTACGCTGATCGAGGTCGTTGTTGTTATGGCAATCATCTCGATTCTGATGGGAATAGTCTCGGTGACGCTTTCTGCCGCCCGACTGAAGACGGAAGCGGTCCAGGCGCTAACCGATCTCCAAAAGATCGCTCTCTATATCGAGACCTATAAGGCGAATAATGGAACGTATCCGCTCTCATGTGGAACGGGTGGATCCTGGGCGAGCCGGGATGCCAATCCCTGGGGCTGCGGGCTGGGCAGTTGCTGGATCACTCAATTTTCTGGCGAGGGCTGGTGCCCACTCCCGTATAATCTCTACCCGCCTCCCTCTGGAAGTGCGACTGCGCGGAGCCAGTACATCTATCGGACGGATGCTGCGGGGAGCAACTATAAGCTCATCTACCATGAGCCGGTCAGTCTGGCAGTACCGGCGCAATTCATCGATCCGCAGCGCCCGACCTCAGCTTTCGGGATTTGGAGCACAGGTGGTGCTGGTTACTAACCCATGACGTATCCAGGAGTATGCTTCAGAGATTGATCGATATGCTGCAGGTAAGAACAGGGGTCTATCTAAATCCGCGTTTTCTGGTCTCAATGGCTGCGCTCACAGTGGCCCTGTTTCTGTTCGGAGTTGTCTCTCTAAGTGCTCGCCTCTATCGTGATCAGGTGCAGACGGTAGTCCCTTCGGGTGAAAGGGAACAAGCGGCCTATGATGCGAAAATGAGGGGGGGCGGACTGCTGCCCTGAGGGCTTTTCTGTGAATTTAGGATAAGCGTGCCGAAAACAATTTCCCCTCGCGCTTATCATGTTGACAATAAATCAAATATCTGATTAGATAGAACTTCGCTAAAGAGACGATGGCTGCTTCTTCATCTAGCGGGATACGATCCCGCTTTGCGTTTCCTGATATGCGTGAGCGTCAGATATCAGTCATTATTCCTACGCTGAACGAGCGGGGAAGTATCGAACTGCTCATCCGGCGAATGGATGATTTTCTGAGTCGCCGACAGTATGTTTGGGAGGCGGTCGTTATTGATGATCGATCAATCGACGGGACCTTTGAAAAACTGGAGCGCCTCAAAGGAGAGGGTCTTCCAATTCGCTTTTTTCGCAAAGTCGGCCAACGTGGCAAGGCCTATTCGCTTCTTGAAGGTTTCCGTCAGGCGCGATTCGAGAACATTGCTATTCTAGACGCCGATCTTCAGTGTCCGCCCGAAGCCATTGGCCCAATGCTTGACGAGCTTCTTGCTGGCGCAGATATCGTCGTTGCTAACCGTCGAAATGCAGTTGGGAGCATCAGTCGTCGTCTTGCGAGCTGGATCTTTCAAGAATTCTTTGTTTATCGACTGAATGGTATCAAGGTAGATTCACAATCTGGATTAAAAGTATTTCGTCGTTCTATCCTCGAGTCTATTACACTCAATCCTTCTCCCTGGACATTCGACATGGAATTCCTTCTGAAGGCGGAACTTGCGGGGTATGTTATGAGAGGATATCCTGTTGATTTTTCAGAACGCACCTCGGGTGAGTCAAAGCTCAGCTTCTGGAGTGCTTCGGTTGAAATCGCATGGAATGCAGTCTCGCTCTGGTATCAGTATCGGCTTCCTATTGCTGCTCGCATGTTTGGTACCGGGTTTTCTGAAAAGATACGCCGATTTTCTGGCACTATTGCCCGCCGCCGTTCCCTCTAAGTATCAATCAATATGTCCAATCCAAACCAATTCGTGCTCCCGGTCGTAAACATCATCCTTTCGAGGACGCTCGTGCTCTATTTTTTCATTGGTGCGAGTGCGTCTTTGGTCGATGTGGTCGGCTTCTTTACCCTCTTCAATCTGTATGGGATTCCTGCTGTCGTTGCGACGGCGGTTTCGGTGTCCTTAGCGACAGTCTACTCTTTCGTGCTGAACGCGAAATTCAACTTCAAGGTCAATGATCGTATCGGAATGCGTCTCGTCCTCTTTTCCCTGGTAAGCGGGGCAGGACTCCTTCTCTCAGCACTGGCGCTTTATGTTGCGCACGATTTGTACGGTATCGACGGCAATATCGTGAAAATCGCTTCGCTGCCAGCTGTCTTTGCGCTGCAGTTCCTTCTGAATAAGCACATCTCTTTCAAATCCAATTAAACGTCATGAACCAGATCGATATAAAGAAATCAGTCGCCATTATCGGGGCCGGGTACACGGGTCTCGTTGCTGCTTATCGGCTTGCAAAAGCTGGGAATGCAGTCACGCTCTATGAGCGCGAACCGTATGTTGCCGGTCTCGTTTCGAACTTTTCTCTCGATGGGATAGAGATGGAGAAGATCTATCATTTCCTCTACAAGACCGACGCTGACATCCTTGGTCTGCTCGAGGAGCTCGGCATTCGTGAGAAGCTCGTCTTTCATAACAGTTCCGTCTCGACATACTATGGCGGAAAGCTCTACCCGTTCATGACTCCGGTGGATATTTTGCGTTTCACCCCGCTTTCATTCCTGAACCGGATCCGCTTCGGCGTCGTCGGTCTCTATCTCCAGTTCCTGAACCGTTGGGAGCCGCTCACCCGTATCACTGCCTACGACTGGATGCTGAAGTGGTCCGGCAAAGAAGTGATGGACATTATCTGGACCCCGCTCCTTAAGGGGAAGTTTTCCAAATACTATG
The DNA here is from genome assembly GCA_008012175.1 of Candidatus Moraniibacteriota bacterium. GTDB lineage: Bacteria > Patescibacteriota > Minisyncoccia > Moranbacterales > UBA1568 > SSEF01. The sequence continues at coordinate 11,270 of SSEF01000004.1, forward strand.
ACAAGATCGCTATGTCCTGGCTCTGGTCACGTATCCGGGTCCGGGCCCGTTCCAAAGAAAAGGGCGATGTTGTGGAGAAGCTCGGCTATTTCCGAGGAGGGTGGCATATTGTCGCTGGCCGGCTCGTCGAAGAGATCGAGCGCTTTGGCGGGGAAATTAAGACTGGTGTCCAGATTGATTCTCTTCGGTCGATTCCGGAATCAGGAAAAGTCGAAGTAATGATTGGTGGTGTAGCGATGCTGCATGATTCGGTCATCGCAACCATCCCGACCCACGTCTTCGGCCGGCTCATCGGAGAGGATCCGCTAGCAACCGCCGAGTACAAGGCCCAGCTCGCAAGTATCGACTACATCGGCGCGGTCGTCATGCCGTTCGTCTCGACGCAGCGCATTACCTCGTACTACTGGCACAATATCAATGATCCGCGCTGTCCGTTCCTCGTGTTCCTCTCCCTTTCGGAGTTGGCTGGAACAGAGAGCTTCGGCGGAAAGCACGTCTACTATGTTGGTGCGTATGTTTCGCATGATCACCCCTACTTTTCTCTCGAGAAGAAGGCTATCATGGATGAATGGAAGGCCGGGCTGAAGCTGATGTTCCCGGACTTCGACGCTTCGCAGATAACCGCAGCTGAGCTGTTCCGCTTCAAGAACGCACAGCATATCGTCGGGATGGGCTACAAGGAAAAAATGCCGGCATATCGGACGCCGCTCCCGGGGATATACCTCGCAAATTTTTCCCAGATCTATCCGGACGACCGCGGCACGAACTATGCAGTGCGTGACGGCAACATGATTGCCGACATGGTATCGCGCGACATGAATGCCTAAAACGGCACTCGCTCCTATGACCAAACTGGATCTCACTATTCTCTTGCCTACCTATAATGAAGCGGCGAACGTCGCGCCACTGCTTCGGGCTGTCGATCGGGCACTTCAGGGGGTGGCCGTGCGATACGAGATTGTTTTCGTCGATGACAGTTCTGACATGACTCCGGATGTCATTACTCGCATGCAAGAGGTCTATAAGAATGTCCGGCTTATCCGTCGATCACCCGAGCAGCGGACCGGCCTCGCGACGGCGCTCGTCGAGGGGTTCACGGCGGCAAAGGGGGAATACATTCTCTGTATGGATTCCGATCTGCAGCATCCACCCTATGTCATTCCCAATCTCATTGCTCGGCTCCGTGAGACGAATGCTGATGTGACGGTCGCGACGCGCTATGCCGCTGGTGGCAGCGCCGAGGGTCTCGGTACGATCTATCGCCGTGCCGTTTCCCATCTTTGTCGGCTTGCCTCATGGATGATCATCCCTCAGACACGAAAGACGACTGATCCGGGCAGTGGCTTTTTCATGTTCCGGAAGTCAATTATCGATGGCTTGGATTTCCGGGGGCTTCAGGGGTTCAAAATCCTTATCGATATTCTCGCTCGGACCAAAGGGCTGAAGGTTTCCGAGGCCCCGTATACGTTCCAGAAACGTATCAATGACCAGAGCAAGGCAACGGTAGAGCAGGGAATCGCATTTCTCCGCCACCTTGTCCTTTTGAAGTGGCAGAGTCTTGCCCCTCGGGCGGCTGAGAAATCCAAAAGCATCGAGAGCGCCATTCCGGCGCGCCAGGAACCGCGCGACTGGGGGCGAATTGTTGGGACGGTGCTTATCGACGGGGCTATTGCTATTGTGATCGGACTGGTTGGTTGGTACTTGGTCGGTTACTATGCAGCATTCAATTACCTCTATACCGGCTATGAAGACTGGATCTACCACGCGTTCCGGGTGAAGTCCCTCCAGGATCACGGACTGGTCGCTTGGGACCATATCTGGAGTAACGGCATCGGCTACTGGAAGCTCTACCAGTATGTCGCTCATTACATCATGCTTGGAGCAGTCGAACTTACCGGTCTTCCGATCACAAAGGTTCTCCTCCTTTCCCTCGTCGTGCTCTATATTGGCCTTCGGGTCGTTCTGTATCTCACGCTCCGCCTTCTCGGTGTGAGCCGAGTCTTCTCCATCTTGCCGGTCATTGCCTCGTATACGATCGTCCAGGAATGGGGTTCGATGCAAGACTACTCGATCTATATCGCTTTCATTGCCTTCCCACTCTACCTTCTCTTGTGGATTGCGACCTTTCGTGACCTCAAATGGATATACGTGTTGGCGGCAGTGACCGGTGCAGTCTGGACATTCCATCCGGTTCTCGGATTCAATGCCTCCATCCTTCTGGGTCTCCTCACCATTTTCTCTCGGCTGAAATCCGATCTCTCGAAGATCTTCCGGGTCGGAGCTGTCTATTTTATCGCGGCGGCGCCATTCCTCACCTCGTATTTTACGGCTGGGTACTTTTTCACAAATCCTTTGTTTAAGTCGTATATTTATCTCACGACGTCGGTGCTGGCGCCTTACGGGGGGTTGAGCATGCTCTACTGGTTTCTCTTCGGCATCACCTGGCTCCTCGTCATCTGGCGCTCGCAGTTGATCCCGACTTGGACCAAGGTGCTCTTGGTCTATGCGAGCGTGTATTTCGTTCTCATCTATCTCGGACAAAAGGACTACCTTCCGAATTTCCTCGTCCAGTTCCAATTCTCTCGTGGTATCACGGCGGTCGCATTCTCGCTCGTGCTCGTATTCGGAGTGGTACTGCAGCGGACGCTCGGGACTATAGGGGGTCTGGGGGTGAAGATCATAGGGACTATTCTTATCGCAGCCGGATTGGTTCATGCCGTCGATATCGCCTCGCGCTACTATGTGTCACCCCCGGTGAATGAGATCCAGAATGCTGTCGCGGAGTACTTTGCGGACCACGACTTGCCCAAAGGGAGTGTCTTTACGGAGAATGTCTCAGAAGCGACATATTTTGCTCCATCCGGAGTCAGGTATGTCACATCCTACAATGAGCACATGCAACCGCATCCGTATTCCACTCGCTTGCGCGTCCTCATGAACAGCCGTCTCGGCTATACGGGCATTTCTCAGGCGCATCTTCGCAATATTGAGAACTACGCGACTGTTCTCGGTATCGAGTATCTTTTCCTCCCGGCTGCCTCACCTCTTGTTACGGGATTGACTATAAAAGAGGGGTCAATGTTTGAACTGGTTGCGCTTGAGAACAGCGAACCATTGACGGACGCGATTGCTGTACTCCGTAATACAAGGCCGATTATCTCAGCCTTTGCTGTCTCGCGTCCTAACGTTTCGGATCGGCTCTTGGATGACGACCTCCGCTTACCGACCCTTCATGTAGCCTCTTATAAACCGTGGGATGAGCGCATCGCCGAGATGGCCGATCTCATGCGTTCCTCAGCCGTCGTACCGATCGAGGTCGGATTCGTACCCACGAATGTACTCGAAATCGGAAAGGAATCATTCCCGGAACTCGATATGTTGGATGATCCGATCGTGTTCGTGAACCAGAGTTATGATAATAAGTGGCAAGTTATCTCTTCTGAGAGCGAAGAGTGGTCCATCCATCCATCGACACTTCGGCTTATGGTTTTGGAAAAGAGTGGAGATATCCCGGGGCAATCCCTCACTCTCCTCAATGAGTGGCCTTGGTGGTACTGGCCGGTGCAGTCGCTCGGTATTATGACTACGCTCCTGGTTACGCTCTGGACCGTCAAGGCGCACGGTCTTGTTGGAATATCAATCAAGAAACTTTTCCGCTATGTCAGCAAATAATTCTCTAAAACCGGAGCGCTTCCTCGCGTCGACGCGGATCGACAATCTCACGATCGTTTTCCTGCTCTCTGCACCGTTTGTGGTAGTTTTCTATGCATCGTTCGTCTTTAATCCGGCGAACGCTGATCATCTAGTTCTCTATGCTTTTCAGGTGCTGGCTGATGTGATCAGTATCACGGTACTCGCCGGCCTCTGGGTGACGGTGCTCCTCGATGTCGTTGTCGAGTGGCATCATCGCCTGAAGCGCGTCTGGGACGCTTCATTCCTTGAAACCGGACCGACGATCGATTGTATCGTCACAACCTACAACGAGCCAAAAGCAGTGATCCGGAGGACACTCAAGGCAGTTATCTCGATGGAGTATCCCCATGCGACGTATGTCTTCGATGACGGACAATCGCCAGAGATAGCGGCACTCGCCAAGGAGCTCGGTGTCCGCTACGTGACTCGCGAAAGCCGTCAGCACGCGAAGGCTGGGAACCTCAACAACGGCTTGCAGCAGTGTACTGGAGATTTCTTTGCCGTCTTCGACGCCGATCAGGTGCCTAAGCCCGATTTCATCACGACACTTCTTCCATATATGGCCAACACCCGTGTCGCCATGGTCCAGTCGCCCCAGCACTATGCGAATACTGATCAGTTCATCGCTTCGGGCGCCGCACAGGCTCAGGAGGTTTTCTATCGCTATGTCTGCCCATCGAAAAACATCTCGAATTCGGCATTCTGTGTCGGAACGAACATGATTTTCCGTCGCGCGGCGATCGATGGCATCGGCGGCATCGCATTCAACAAATCTGAAGACATCTGGACATCGCTCAAGCTTCACGAGAGCGGTTGGCAGACCATTTTCGTGAATCGGATCCTCGCTATCGGCCAGGCGCCCGATACGGTCGTCTCGTACTTCAAGCAGCAGCTCCGCTGGGCGCGTGGCGGTCTGGAGATGCTCTTCTATCACAACCCGCTTCGTTCTACGCGGCTCCAGCTCGATCAGCGCATCCAGTATTTCATGTCGAATTCCTTCTTCCTGGTGGGTATCTCGATTTTCGTCTATCTCATTTTCCCGCTGCTCTATCTTCTTTTCTCGATCAAGCCGCTCGAGACAGAGTCTCCATTCACCTGGCTCGTGCATTATGCCCCGTTCTTCCTCTTGTATTACTCGCTCACCTGGCTCCTGACTGGCCGACTTCACCTGTCCACTCTCGCGACCGCGCTCGCCACGTTCTATCCCTACCTCATGGCGCTCCTCTCGGTCTTCTTTGACAAGGAGCATGAATGGACGGCGACGACTTCGAAGAAGAGCTCGCAGGACTATTTCATGAAATGGGCCTGGCCGCACGCCTTTATCATGTTCCTTACCCCGCTCGCGCTCATCGTCGGTTGGTACAATAACTATGATTTCTGGTCGACACTCTTCTACTCGATTTGGTCGGTCATCAATATGCTCCTCCTCTACGTATTCCTCACCGGCGAAGGTCGTGCCGGGAGTGGTCCGCGCAGTCAGCCGGAAGCCTAATTATTACGATCGCTCATAAACTCTCTCGCCCCTATGTCACAATCAACCAATCGCTCCATCAAGAAGATAATCGTCAACGGACTCTACCTCAGCGCAGCTTTCCTTTTTGCGTTCATGATCGCGACTCAGGCGCTCATGCACAAGATCAACAATTACGAGCTGAACAAGAGCCTTATCTTCCTCACGGTGAAGAAAGAGCGGGTGGACGTCTCGACGACCGTTGCTGGCCGGATCGAGGAGATTCTCGTTCGGCAAGGGACACACGTGAAAGAGGGTGACGTAGTTGTGCGGATCAAGGATGATGTTAGGGAATTTAAGATTGATGCTCTCCGAGACGTCGCCCGTGAGAACCTTTCCGCTAGGACCGAGCTGGAACTGCTCCTTTCCCAGACAGATGCATACGAAATTAGAGCGCCACGGACTGGTATCGTGGAAAAGGTCAACTCTACCAAAGGAACCTCCCTTATCGAAGGAGCAGTTATTCTTACCGTCTATGCTGATGATGACCTTCAGCTTGTGGGTAATATCCGGCCGGAGCAGTACAATCTCATCGACAAGCATCGCAGCATCAGCGTCTTCAACCCGCGTCTCGGCCAGGCGTTCACTGCCTCGTTTCAGGGAATCACGGGCGTTCGCGACGATCTATTGCCGGATGGGACGTTAGCACCGACACAGAATGACGATTCGAAGAAGAACGAAATGTATGAAATCCGATTCTCGCTCAACGAGAAAGAAGAGGGAGGATCTTTTATCGAGGGGGAGAAGCTGGAAGTAATTTCAGAAAACGCGGAAGTCGAACAGTTGAAGCCGCTCTATCGTTTAGCCCGGATGTGGAATAGCCTCATTCTTGGTACTGACTTTGACTCGCTCCGTAAGTATAATGAGGGAAACAATGATTCGACCGATCCCGAAACAGCTCAGTAAAGCCGTCCTTGGCGTAGCCGTTGCTGCGGTCCTCGTCCTCCTTTGGCTTTCTCAGCCGAATGATGGAGTCGTCGATCAGTCGCCTGCTGACTCCCTAGAAGACCCTATCGTCTATATAGCCGAGAAGCGGGGAGTGACGGAGCGGACCAATACCTGGTTCTCGAGCCTGTATCGGAGCTTTCCGTCAGCCCCACTTTTTGTTTTCCCTGGGGCTTACCAGTTCAGCAAGAAGGGCCTGTCGATCAGCGGTTCGCAATCGGTACCGACTGAGAAGACTATCTTCGGCAGTTTTGATCCATTCTGTGACGTGAATAGCGGTACGGCGATAGAGAGCATCGCTGTCGAACGTTATGGGGACTGGGATGTCTCAGTCATGGTCAAGCCATCGGCCGGGGAGGCCTGGAGGGTTCAGCTCGCCCAAGGGTCGCCAGTCGTGAATATTTCGGACTTTGTTTCTGTTCTGAAGCCGAACTGCCGCGACGGCATCCAGCTGTCAAGGTACCGTTCCGATGCACTTCTCGTGAAACGTGGCGATCAGAATATCCTCCTTATCCAGGCGGCTGATGCCGAAGCTGTTGAAGGGGTAGCTCTTCTTTCTGGGTCAGATCGCTACCGTATCATCCAGCTCCCGGTTTTTACTGACCGGTCGCTCGATTTCCTTCTCGATCTTCCCTGGACCGAGGTCCGGGATACCCAGTACGGCTGGTCTGAGGTGGGGGACGTCCTGCGTACGCGGCTGGTCTCTGTCACTGATAGAAATGAGCCGCTCCTGACCACGCTTTGGCCCCATCACCGACTTGCCGGCGCAAGCGCTGTAACGCTCGGCAGCTATTCGACAGTCTACGGGCGGCTTGATCTGGTGCTCGCGAATCAGATTGAGTTCCGTCAGCCATCACCCGTGCTTCCGTTCGGGTTTACTCCAGTCAGTGATCCGGCCCAGCGAGCACGGGTTGAGGCGTCGATTCGTGATGATAGTGAACGCTATCAGCGAGAGATGCCTCCTACCGGAGTCTATTTCCGCGGGGCTTGGTTTGGTGGATTAGCGAGCGTCATTCTTTTGGCGGACGCCTATGACCTCGAGGATGAGCGTGCGGCGCTGCTTGATCTGCTCCAGTCGAACCTCCGTTTGGCGCTCGGCGATTTTGCCTACGATGATACTAAGAAGATGCTGATTGCTGCCAAGAATTCTGAATTTGGCAACGAAAAAGGCAATGATCATCATTTTCATTACGGGTACTATATCCGTTCGGGAGCCGTGCTTGTCCGATATCGCCCAGAGGCCCGTTCCGAGATGGAGCCAATCCTCAATGAAATGGCACTCGACATCGCGAATAGCGATCGAGCGTCGGGTCGCTATCCGTTCCTTCGTCACTTCTCTCCGTACGCCGGCCACTCATGGGCTGATGGCGAGGCGCTCTTCCAGGATGGGAATAATCAGGAGTCGAGTTCTGAGGCGTTGAATGCGTGGTATGCCCTTTCGCTTTGGGGTGAGGCGACCGGGCAAGAACAGTATGCTCTGATTGGACGAGGTCTCTACGCGCACGAGCTTCTCGGAGTTCGGTCATATTGGTTTGGCGAGAGTAACTCGTTCCCAGTCGAATATCGTCACCCGATCGTTTCACTCGTCTGGGGCGGGAAGCGTGATTACGCGACGTGGTTTAGCGCCGACCCCATGCACATCCAGGGTATCCAGTGGCTGCCGATCACTCCTGCCTCAGAATATCTCGGGCGGCTGCCGGGTCATAAGGCACGGATGCAAGACATTGGACTCGCACCGGCTTCCGCTGCGATGCACGAATGGGGCGATCTCTACGTTGCCTATCTCTCCTATCATGATCCAGCCGAGGCGCTTCGTATCCTCGAGCTCGCTGCCCCTCGTCAGGCGATCAAATCGACAGCGCTCCTGCGTCACGTTGTCTATTCGAATCAGCCCTCGAACAATCGTTGAAAAAGATACAACTGAGGAAAACAAAAAACCAAGGTCTTCGAGATACCTTGGTTTTTTGTTTTAGGGGAGGGGAGCTCTTTTACAAGAGCCCGACCTGACCGAAGAAAGTAAGAGTGAGAACCGGCACGAGGGCGAGGAGGAACGCCATCGACGCTTCTTCACTTTGCGCCCGTTCTTGGGCGACTTTGGCACAGTTCTCGCACGTAGGACCAGTGCACGGAGCCTCCATCACGGGCTCGTTTCCCTTCATCTCCATAGG
>SSEF01000012.1 GCA_008012175.1 Candidatus Moraniibacteriota bacterium
GATCTGGTTCGGCCACCGGATCCCCGTCTGGTACCGCGGCAACGAGACGTACTGCGGGATCGAGGCTCCGTCAGGCGATGGCTGGCAGCAAGATCCCGATTCGCTCGACACTTGGTTTTCCTCCGGACTATGGACCTTTTCCACCCTCGGCTGGCCGGACGAATCAGCCCCTGATTTCCGCGCCTATCATCCGACTGCACTCCTCGAGACCGGCTATGACATCCTTTTCCCATGGGTAGCGCGCATGATTCTCATGTCTGGATTCCTCCTCGACGAGATCCCCTTCCGGACCGTCTACCTCCACGGCCTCGTCCGTGACGAACAGGGACGCAAGATGTCGAAATCGCTCGGCAACACCGTCAATCCGCTCGATGTCGCCGAACAGTACGGCGCTGACGCTCTCCGCCTCGCTCTCATCGTCGGGTCGACCCCGGGGAATGACGTCAGGGTCGGCGATGAGAAGTTCATCGCCATGCGCAATTTCGTGAACAAGCTCTGGAACATCGGACGGTACCTGTCAGTCTCGATCCCAAAAGAGAAGATTCAATCCCTTTGGGGAAACCCGTTGGCAAATAAGACAACTCTTTCAGATGCGGACCAGTGGATTCTTTTCAAGCTGCATAAGATAACCAGCCAAATCACAAACCAGCTCAACTCGTATAATCTTTCACTCTCAGCAGAGCTCCTCCGGGATTTTAGCTGGAATGAATTCGCTGACTGGTACATCGAGGTTCACAAGATTGAAAAGAATGACGAGGTCCTCCTCCATGTATACAACACTCTCCTCGCGCTCTGGCATCCATTCATGCCGTTTGTCACCGAAAGTATCTATTCCAGCATACGAAACGACTCCAAAAAGCTTCTCATGGCTCATGATTGGCCGACACGCGGTTACTCGGATTCAATTACAACAGCTACCGGAGCGCAAAGATTCAACACTGTCGTCGAGCTCGTCACTCGGATTCGGAATATCCGCGCTATCTATCATATTGATCCGAAAGAGGCACTTTCGCTCATGATCGTCGGTGATGAATCAGCAATCGCTCCCCTTGTACCGATCATCGAACGGCTCGGGCGCGTTTCTGAAGTCCTCGTGACCGATGCCTCATCGGCTCGACCCTCGGCCTCGGCGAGCATCGTGGCCGGAGCGCTCCATGCCTTCGTCCATCTCGGCGATGTGATCGACGTAGCTGCTGAAAAGGTCCGCCTCGAAAAAGAGATGACTGAACTCGGCCGATACATCTCCGGACTGAAAGCCCGACTCGCTGATACCAGCATCATCGAGCGTGCTCCGGAACATATCATCGCCGGACAGCGGCAGTCCCTCTCAAGCGCCGAGGCAAAACTTGTGACGCTCAACCAATCCGTCCAGGAACTCTCGATATGACGTCTGGTCTCTCTCTCATCTTCGGCTTCCTCGCCGCAAGTGCCGCACTCCTTCTTCAGGTGTTCGTTTCCATTTTCGTCGCCACACCACTCGCCACTACGACATCTCTCCCGATTCTCGCCGGAGCAGCAGCCATAGAGGAGAGCGCAAAGCTCATCTTTCTTATCCGACTCGGCCGCTGGTCCGAAAATTCAATTACCTTCGCCCAAGCAGCCCTCTTTGGCACCGGTTTTGCTGCTACCGAAATCGCCCTCTCGCTGCTTTCTTCGCCACATGTTTCTGATATCGCTGCTATCGTAGGTATTCATCTTTTTGGAACGCTTGCCATCTACAGCGGTCTTCGGTGCCAGAAACGCTTCTCTATGGGTCCGGCAGCCGGACTCCTCATCGCCATATCCGTCCATGTGCTGTATAACTCGTCATTATAGCCACTCATCCCGGCTTCTTGCCGGAGTGGTCAGAATTCCTCTATACTGAGAATGCTGTCACCACACTATTAATTAGCACCATGATGAAACAGAAACGCTCCTTCTTTGAACGACTCACTGGCGCCCGCGAGCTCGATAATTCTTCCTCTTTTCAGGAAGAAAATGTCAGCGTCTACTCGCAAGAAGAGGAGACTCCGCTCCAGATGAATACCCACCAGACCTATGCGCCAGAGACTGAAGAACCTGCCTGGAGCACACCGTCATATTCTGGCGGCAGCATGGCGGATGACAACGCTGAGGGCCAACTTACTATCGATGTCTACCAGACCGAAAATGATATTGTCATTAAGTCCACTATCGCCGGTGTAAAGCCTGAGGATCTTGATGTTTCGATCAATAACGACATGGTCACCGTCAAAGGCGAACGAAAAAATGAAGAGATTGTTGAAAACGGCAACTATTACTACCAGGAATGCTACTGGGGCTCGTTTTCACGCTCCGTTCTTCTCCCCGTCGATGTTATTCCGGAAAAAGCTGATGCCGCCCTTAAAAACGGCATCTTGACGATACGGCTACCGAAAGCTGACACCACAAGAACAAAAAAGATCCAGGTGAGAGGTTTCTAGTTATTTGCATGTCCCTACGTGTCGTCCGATTTTTCTGGCCATTTTCTAGTGTGGCAATTTTTTCCACCCTCGTTTCTTTTTGGCCAGGTACTGTTTTCGGAATGACAACACCAGCCAATGTAACGCTTCAGACAGATTCGTTCGTACAGATCATGGACCATGGCGAGATTCTCTCCTGGTACACCGAGCGCAAACGCTTCGCATATCAACCAAATAAGCAGCCCGAGTTCGAGTCGACTGATAAAGCCTGCGGATTCTTCAAAGATTTCTGCGCAGGCTTCCTCTCGCGCGAGACGCGTCGCCATATCGTTCTTGCTCATTCGCTCGAGCTTGAACTCGGCGCCTTGAGGTCAAGCATTGAAAATTTCGCCGCCCGGGCCGATCGCGATCCGAAAAACGCCCAACTCACAATTCAAGATTCGAAGATTTCTATTGTCGTCCCGGCCGAAAACGGCATAACTGTAGACGTTTCGGCTAGCGTCGAAATCCTTGAGAAAGCGCTGCGAACCCCCTCGCTTGATGGCGAGGTAATCGCCCGGCTCAGTAGCACCGTCACACCCGCAAAAATTTCCACCGAGACGATTTCCCAACTCGGCATCACCGAATTGGTTGGAACAGCCACAACGAATTTTCGTGGCTCACCGAAAAACCGGATCTACAATATCCGCCGAGCTGTCCAGGATTTCAACGGCATCGTCATCGACCGGGGCGCGACATTTTCTTTCGTTGAATATCTTGGCGAAGTCGATGGCGAACACGGCTACCTCCCTGAACTCGTCATAAAAAACAATAAGACTGAGCCAGAATTCGGTGGCGGTATCTGCCAAGTTTCTACCACCGTTTTTCGTGCTGCGCTCCAGTCCGGACTGAAAATCGTCGAGCGGCGGAACCACGCATACCCCGTGCAATACTATAAGCCCTACGGTATGGACGCCACTATCTACATCCCCCGCCCAGACTTGAAATTCGTCAACAACACTCCAGGGGCCATCCTCCTTGTTCCTGAAATCGACGGGACGCTCCTCACCTTTTCCATGTATGGCACGCGAGATGGCCGGACCACCACGATCGATGGACCGCATATCCTCGAAAGCAATCCCGATGGGAGCATGAAGACCGTTTTCACTCAGACCGTGACCGATGCATCGGGACAAACACTCATCAATGATTCATTCTGGAGCAATTACAAATCCCCAAGCCTCTTTCCGCACCCAGGTGACGAGCCGGTCTATACGACGAAACCCAAAGACTGGTCGGAAAAACAGTGGCGCGAATACAAAAAAATCCGCTCATAGCTGATTTTTTGCAGTTCGCCTGGTATCCACACGAGGCCATGTCGTCCGGCCAATCCGCTGGATCGCTTGCCAAGTGAAACGGAGATTGGTGCCCCCGGAAGAAATCCGAGCGGACAATCTCGTGGCTAGCATCTCGGATTGCAGCCAGATACCCCCCCTACTTCATTGTAGACCGCCACTGAAAAGGGACTCAAATTGTAAGCGGAATACAAGCCGACCAGCCCCCCCCCCCAGAAGTCTAGCGGCGCCACTCTTCGATCCCTCTTCCCTTTTATTGACGTTTGGGTAATTTTTCGCTAAGCTAGAGCCACTGTTTGACAGTCGTTTTTTATTTGGGTGCATAGCTCAGTCGGTAGAGCAGTGGCCTCTTAAGCCAACGGTCGTAGGTTCGATCCCTACTGCACCCACCCCAAACTGCTTCACAATCAAGTATCCAGAGTGGTGGCTATCGTCTAATGGTAAGACAACGGTTTGTGGTACCGTGAACGAGGGTCCGATTCCCTCTAGCCACCCCTGTGGATAGTTGACCGACTTCTCGCTCGCATCACCCCTGCGATAGGAGAGTCGAGCAGGATTGATCCTTCGCGAAAGCATTCTTCTTCAAAACACACGCCCCGATAGCTCAATGGATAGAGCAGGAGTCTTCTAAGCTCTTGATGGGAGTTCGATTCTCTCTCGGGGCACATAACGTGTTCATCTGGCAAAGACTTCCTCTCTTTTACAAGGAAAGACCCCTCTTTAGGGGGGTATTTTTCGTAGTGGAGTTGACAGGAATCAGGAAAGGGCATCAGGAGGCGCTATACTATATAGGTAGCAATAATCACTAATGGTAAAAGGCTATGTTCTCCAAGACCTGTGCGACAGCGCCCTGGACTCCGGCAGCGGCCCGCGTGTTCCTGGCGCTTCTCTTCGTGGTGGCTGGCTTCGGCAAGCTCACTGGTTTTGATGCGACAGTTGGGTACGTCGGATCACTCACCAATGAATCAATCGCCCCGGTACTGACCGTGCTCGCGATCATCTTTGAGCTCGGCGGCGGACTCATGCTTCTTGCAAACTGGAAGGCAGGACTCGCGATCGATATGCTCATTGCGTTCACCGTGGTTGCCACCATCCTCGGTCATACAACCTTCACTGGCGATGCTATGAAGGATCAGATGCAGTACACGATGATCCTAAAGAATCTTGCCATCATCGGTGGACTTCTCCTTATGGCGCGACTCACTTGTGCTGAGTCAAGCGCCACCACAAATGAGGCAGCCTGAACCATCTTCAATTCCAACGCAGAAAAAAAACCACCCGTGCACGGGTGGTTTTTTGACACTAGAGAAGAGCGCTATGATAGGACCTTATCGACAATACCGTAGGCTTTCGCCTCTTCAGCGGTCATAAAATAATCGCGATCCGTGTCACGCTCGATCCTGGCGAGCTTCTGGCCAGTATGCTTCACAAGGATCTTGTTGAGCTGGTCGCGGACCTTCAGGATATGCCGCGCATGAATGTCAATATCCGTTGCCTGACCTTCGACACCGCCAAGAACTTGATGGATCATCACTTCGGCATTCGGGAGAGCAAAGCGCTTCCCGCGAGCACCTGCTGCGAGAAGTACTGAAGCCGCGGAAGCGGCCAGACCGATGCATATCGTTTCTATATCCGGCTTCACATGCTGCATCGTATCGTAGATTGCCATCGCTGAAGTCACCGATCCACCCGGCGAATTGATATAGACCCGGATATCCTCTTTTGCACTTTGCGACTGAAGAAAGAGGAGCTGGGCAATAACGGTATTCGCGACTGCATCATCGATTGGCGAGCCAATGAAAATAATGCGGTCCTTGAGAAGCCGGGAGTAGATATCATAGGCACGCTCGCCCATAGCGGTCTTTTCGATTACCATCGGCACGAGATAGCTGTTCTGTGTGGATGACATACGGTAGGAATGTCTTTATTGGCCCGGGCAGTGTACCACTATTTGCTGATACCCTCAAGCCAAGCGAGCACCTTGTCGTTCACCATCTGGCCACGGACCGAGGTGTAGAGCTTGCCCATATCGAGCTTATCCTCAACCTGCTTCACGTTCTTGTAGTACTGAAACACTTTGTTCATCTCGGCCTCGACCGCCTCAGTATCAACATCGATCGACTCGTCAGCCGCGAGCTTCTGCAGGATAAGCTCGGCCGCGACACGTTTCTTCGCCTGGGGCTCCCACTCTTTTTCGAGCTCGGCCTCTGTCTTCTTCGTTTCAGCGAGATACTTCTCCCACTCGAACCCCATCGACTCTACTTGGGAACGAAATTGGCCGAGCATGCGTTTCACTTCCTCATCAACGAGAACGGCCGGGTATTCCACCTCGGCTGCAGCGATGAGCGTATCGAGAATAGCGGCGCGATGCTCTTCCTTCGCGGCACGCTCCTTTTCCTCGAGCATCCCCTTTCGCATACTCGCTTTTACCTCTTCGATCGTCTCAAATTTGCCAAGCGTCTTTGCGAAGACATCATCGAGCACCGGGATCTGACGTTCCTCGATGGATTTGAGTTTTACGGAGAAACTTGCCGGTTTCCCTGCAAGGTGCTTGGCATGATATTCGGCCGGAAAAGTGAGCTCAAATGTTTTCTCAGCCCCCTTTTCCATCCCGATCACCTGCTCCTCGAAACCCGGAATAAACGCTCCTGAACCAAGAACCAGCGCATGATCGACGTTCTTTCCCCCTTCAATCACAGCGCCGCCGACTGAAACTTCAAAGTCGACCTTCACCGTATCGTCTTTGGCGGCCGGTCGCTCGACTGGGACAAAGCCCGCGCGCATCTTGGCGAGCTCAGCAAGCTCTTTCATGAGGTCATCATCAGTCACCTCGAGTTTCTTCTCAGCTGTAGACGCATTAATTTTTGCCACATCCTTCCGCCATTCCTTGAGGACAACTTCCGGCAAGACATCAGTCACGACCGTGTAGACGAGCGCTTCACCCTCTTTCACGGCATCGAACCTGATCTCCGGGCGGCCGATCGCTTCGGCTTTGGCCGCGAGGAGCGCCTCCGGATAGGTATGGTGAACGGAATGTTCTGCCGTCTCGATAAGAATTGCTTGCTTACCAAAACGCTGTTCCAAGACTGCCTCGGGCACTTTACCCTGACGAAAACCAGCGAGATTCACATTTCCGGCCATGTGTTCCACAGCATGAGACTTGTGGCCCTGCCACTCCTCCCAGGGAAGCGTCACGACGATTTCCCAGCGCGAAGCCGGCAACTTCTGTACTTTGACTTCCATAATATGTCTTCCAGCCTTTCTTAATTACCGCTTCCCGAATTCTTTCTCATAAAGCTTCACCGAACGCTTGACCGCCGCAATCGCGTCTTTCCGACCCTTGAAGCCGTGCACAACGACCTCGTTTTTCTTCCCCTTCAAGATTTTGTACGTCTCGAAGAAGTGCTGGTACTCCTTCAGGTTGTGCTTGTTGATGTCTTTCAAGTCCTCCACATCATCCCAGCGCTTGTCATCAACTGGAACGGCGATCACCTTATAGTCAGAATCTCCGCCATCGATCATCTCCATGATGGCCACCGGCCGGGCATTCACGAGGATGCCAGGGGCCAAAGGAAATGTCGAAAGGACAATGACATCGAGCGCATCTCCGTCATCCCAGAGTGTCTGAGGGGCAAACCCGTAGTCCACCGGATAGGGCGCAGCCGAATAGTTGGCTCGATCGAGCTTGATGAGACCGGTCTCTTTATCGATCTCGTACTTGTTCAAGGAACCCTTCGGGATCTCGATAATCACATTGATTTCCTCAGGAACATTCTCGCCTAGACTCACATCATGCCATAGGTTCATAGTTGCAACATCTTACGGATAAGAAAATCTGCCGAACTACTCCGTCTCAGCCCCCTCAGCAGCCAGAGTGGTCTCTTCGGCTGCCGATTCAGATTCCTCCTCTGGGCTCATCACATCAATACGCCAGCCCGTGAGTTTCGCTGCCAGGCGGACATTTTGCCCGCGCTTGCCGATCGCAAGTGAAAGCTGGTCAGCCGGGACTTTCACGATCGCCTGCTTCTCGTCCTCATTCAATTCGACAGCAAGCACTTTAGCCGGCGAGAGGGCTGCGCTGATAAATTTCTGGACATCTTCATTCCACTCGATGATATCGACTTTCTCTCCGCCGAGCTCATCGATGACCGTCTGGACTCGCGTCCCCTTCTGGCCGACACAGGAGCCGATCGGATCGACGCCGTCTTCGTTCGCCGAAACAGCAATCTTGGTGCGGCTCCCTGCCTCGCGAGCGATTGCCTTGATCTCGACCGTACCGGCGAAAATTTCTGGTACCTCAAGCGAGAAGAGGTGACGCACCATTTCCGGATGGGCGCGAGAGAGGATGAGCCCCGGTCCCTTCGGATCAGACTCGACACGGGAGAGATAGACCTTCAAGTGCTGGCCCATTCGGTAGTTCTCTCCCGGGATCTGCTCCGACGGGAAGAGGATGCCGGTAGACTTGCCGAGATCGACAAACACGTTTCGGCCTTCGATCCGCTGGACGATGCCGTTCACTGCCTGACCCTCCTTCTCCTTGTACTCAGTGAACATCGTCTCACGCTCCGCTTCACGGATGCGCTGGATGATGACCTGTTTGGCCGTCTGAGCCGCGACGCGGCCGAAGTCTTCATGGCTTTCAAGCGGAATTTCGATGACGTCCCCAATCTTTGCACCCTTCTTCATGATCTTTGCCTCATCGAGGGTCAGATCGCGCTCCGAGTTGAAACGCGGGAGGCGATCCTCATCGATCCCATCAACTGATGGCTCTGCCTGGGGCCCCTCCTTCTCTGCCACCCCTTCTTCAGACTCTTCGGGAACGGTAAAATCACGAAGCGTCTCATCGACAACCTCTTTCACCAGGAAGAAGTCGGCTGATTTCGTCACTTCGTCAAATTTCGCCTTGATGACCTGACCCTTCTTGCCGTAATCCTTCTTGTAGGCGGCGGCGAGGGCGGCCTCGACGATTTCGAACACCTTCTCGCGCGGGAGATTCTTCTCTTCGGCGATCTGCATCACGGCACTGCCGAATTCTCCGAGCCGGCCAGAAAGACTCTCTGACTCGGTCGCTTCCGCTGCTTTGCGCTTGGGCATAGCTTATCTCTTTAGGATTATATTATTGACCTGCGTATGGAGATTTCCGACAAAAAAAGCCCGCTTCCGCGAACTTCGACTACCGAAAACCTTGCAACGCAATTCTACGCCTGAACCATGCGCTTGTCAATCAGAAAGCAATATTTTTTGCAATATCAGAAAAATACGTATTTTACGCTTTATTCAAGCCATATCTCTAACATCTCTTCTGATTGACTTTTAGACTATTTTATGCTAGAATAGGGCGTTGTGAAATTCGGGTCGGTACCCGTGCGCAACTGGAGAGCAGTAGCCCTCCATGGGTACCTTTACAATCAACTGTTTGATCAAGGAGATCACCATGGCAGCAGAATTCCTCCAGGGCATGCTCAAGGGCGTCAATGTTCTCGAGATCCTCAACCTCTTCCAAATGAGCAGCGTTCGCGGTCTGCTCAACAAGGTCGGCCTCGGCAAAGGTGCAGGCTCTTCCGGAAGTGATGAAAACACCAAGGAAGCCAAAGAGGATGGCCGCGGTCTGATCGATGAGCTCAATGCGCTCATCGCGATGGCCGAGGCTCACTTCGGGGCCAGACTGGCCAACATGCCGGCGGAAGACAACACGGTCACCCGTGGACGCTTCCGCAAGCTGATGGCCCTCTTCAAGGTCCTGCACGAACAAGGCAAGAGCGGAGGGGCAGAAAAGCTGATGCATATCATCGGCCACGAGTCCCACCTGCAGGGCACGGCCTCGATCCCGAAGGCAACCAAGGACCAAAAGTCCGACAGTGGGCCGACGCGGATCGATATCCAGAACGTGCGGCAACGCACCAACCCGGCCGGCAAGCTCATCATCCGCTTCCTCACCGACCTGCAGACGGCTGAAGCCGTCGAACTCCTCACCGTTTCGTCCATCACGGACACGGGCAAGGACAAGGCGGCAGCCGCAGCCAAAGCAGCAGCCGACAAGGCTGGCGAGTGGCAGCAGCGCTGGAAGGAGTACTACGGAAAGCACGACACCGCGCTTCATGAGCTCGCTGTCCTCCTCGCCACTGACCGTGAGACGCTTCGGCGGATCACGGAAAGTGCGCGGGCCGAGGAGCTGCGGGCCGCCGTCGAAGCCGCTCCCGAAGGAGAAAAGCGGGCGCGCCACGAGGCGTACCAGCTCTACCTCCAGGAGATGGTGAAGCACTTCCGGAATCCGGCCATCATCCGCGCGCAAGCTGCCGAATCCGGGGCCAAACCCCCGCGGTTCACGCTCAAGCGCATCGTCATCGGTCTCGCCATCCTCTGCATCGTGCTCGTCGCGAGCATCGGGATGGTCCCCACGAACTGAAAGGAGAAACACCATGGCCGATCAAGCCAACGCATCGCTCGGGGCATATGTGCCTCTCATTCTCTCCGCCGACTGGTGGAAACGCTACCTCGCCGGGAACCGCAATTGGTACCTCGGCGCCGGAGCGCTCGTCCTCGGCTACGTCGCGCTGTTCCTCATCGGCGTTCACATGAACGTCGTCGGGCTGCGCGGCTTCAACTGGGTGACGGGTTTCGCGATCCAGATTGCTGTGCTCATCGTTGCCGGCAGCTGGATGCACTTTGTCGCCGCAGGTGGCCTCGGCTTCCTCGCCGGCCAGCTTAGCGGCGAACGCGGGCTGAGTGCTGCCGACGGCATGATCAAGGGCAAGGAGTGGCTCGGGAAGATTTTCCACTTCATCCTCAACCTCAGCCTGAATGCTCCGGTCGCGTTCTACGCGATCGCCATCTGGCCGGTGAAGGATGCTCCGTTCCTTGCCTTCATTGTCCTCGCGGCAAGCCTGAGCATCGCCCTCGCGGTGCCGCTCATCTTCCAGGAGTCGAAGTTCTGGACGAAGCTCCTCTGGACCATCCATCTCGCCATCGTGCTCTTCACTGTCAGTTTCTTCTCCATAAAGGCCGTCGCTCCCGAGCAATCGAAGCGACTGTCGACGTGGGTCGAAGCGCACTGGTCGGTCAACCCGGCTGACCAAGCCCGTGACAAGGCTACTGCCAAGATCCGCCAAGCGCGGATCGAAGCGACCAAGGTGTGCTACGAAAACCTGAAGCCCGATGCGAGCCAGGCCGACAAGGACCGCTGTGAAGCGCTCCACCGGACAATCGACGGGAGCCTGCTCCCAAATATCGCTCCGATCTTCACTCATCGGACACTCGCAGCCGACCACCAGGCAGACGGCGAAAATCAGACGCCAGTATCGGCGATCGCAGCACCTGCCGTGAAAACCGCAGGAGCCTGCAAAGAGCTCGTCCGGGAAGCAGAATACCTCCCTGGCAAGCAACGCGGTCCGCTCGAAATGGGAGTGCTCTCTGCCGGAAGGTACCAGATCGTCGTGACCGGCATCATCCAACAGGCTTTCCTGGAAGACGCATCCGTCAATCAATGGTGCCCTATCTCTCCCAACGGGACGCTCGGCGGCTGCATAGACGCGAATGGACGGCCGCGCGGGAATATCCCAGGAAAAACCTGGATAGCACCTGTGCCGCCCCCATCCTTCGGCCAGCCACTGATCGCCGGGGAAGCGTACGGGGCAGCGGTTATCCACGCATTCGGACGGCCGCTCCTCGTGAACGAGAAAGGAACCTACCTTGAAGTCGAAGGAGAAACCTCGGTAATGGCGGACAGCAATGTCTACCAGAATCCGGAGAATTACCAGGCAACAGGGACAAGACGGTTCCGTATCTTCAAGTGCTCATAGCACCCTCAATAGGGTGCGGCACATGGATGACTCAAACGGGCTTCGCAAGACAACACTTGCGAGCCCGTTTTTTCTTTTCTCTGATATACGTTCCTATTTACGCAAAGAAGCTGGCGACCTGCCGAACAAGGACCAACGCAGCAAGCGCGATGGCGATGCCGATGATGGAATACTTCACGATCTTCTTGCCCGTATCGATACGGTCCTCGTCCCCAGCTGCCGTCAAGTACATGAAGGCTCCAACCACGAGCATGATGAGCGCGACGATGCCTACTACTGAAAGCAAGAAATTGAGGATGTTCCCCGCGATTTCGAGAAGCGTGAGACTCGTGCCAACACCTGATGACGGGACTGAGTTCCAACCAAGAATTTCAGACACTTGGCGCAGGAAAGCAGGCGCCGCGATACCGATCGCCAGTCCGATCAGGGCAGCTGTGATGCACTTCTTCGCTGTTTCGATCCGGCCGGAATCCCCGCCCGAGGTGATGTATATGAAGGCGCCAATGATAATGAAAATAAGCGACAATATGACGATGAATCCCTGGAGGAAGGAAAGGACCTGGGCGAGGAGACCATCGACCGTATCGAAGGAAAGTGGGTTGGCGATGCTTACCGAAATCTGACCCCCTGCAGGACCACCGGATGTTGGAAGACTCCCGGACGGGCCGCTCTGGGCCAAAGTCGTTTCTGTGCAGAGGAACGCCAGAGACAAGAAGACGCCAAACATGAGTAGCAGCAATCCTCTTTTTATCATACGAGTATTCATAATAGCGTTAGAACGGCAATGCGCTCGCGTTCAGGAGATTATTGATCGCCATGATAAGGACCCGACCTGAAAGCGCCACGACAACACCGATGACGGAGTATTTCATGTTGCGTTTGGCCGTCTCTATCATCCCCTCATCTCCGGCTGAAGTGAGGTACTGCATACCGGAAATGACAAAGCCGAGGACGGCGACAAAGCCGAGGACGGCGAGCATCCAATTCATGACATTCATAATGATGACTTCGAGAGGGGTACCAGAAAGGCCGGTGTCTGTTGGGAAGCAGACCCCTGAAACCATAGCGTAACCTGCCGGGCAAGGCGATTGAGCCGCCAAAACAAACGAGGGGGAAAAGGCTATCACCAGAAAAAAGGCCGACAGAAAAATCAGCCGCCTCCAACCAGAACGAGATTGTCTTTTTGTTTGCATACTGAGAATCAGCTTGTCCAAAGAGATGGTTAGAACGACGAACCAGCATTGAGCCAGTTATGGATCGCCCGGATCACGACGTATCCCATAAGGGCGACAATGACGCCGATGATGGAATACTTCATGCTGTTCTTTGCCCGCTCAGCCATACCCTCATCTCCTGCTGCAAGGAGGTACTGCAGGCCAGAGATGACGAACCCCATAACCGCGATGAAACCGAGAATAGCGAGGAGCCAGGAGAGCGTATTGCTGATAATCCCATAGACGCTCGAAACCGGCAGATTGGAATTCGCAACATTAGCCTGACCAGCCATCCAGCCACTTGCCGAGACAGTAACCGGGAACAAGACGAGGAACAAGAACATAAAAAGCGCCGATTTCTTCTCAGGTGACATACGTTTCAAAAACACTTAACAGTTTATTCACCATCATTATACTCCCAGTCAGAATGAAAAGAAAACAACCCTTCCGGGTTGCTTCCTCTTTTCGACCGAAAAGGAAACTAGAAACTCGCTGAAGTTCCAAGCCAGGAGTTGACCGCCTGGATGATCACGTAGCCCATGAGGGCGACGATCACTCCGATAATGGAGTATGTCATCGCGTTCTTCGCCTTCTCGATCTGAGCTTCATTGCCAGCGGCGGTGAGATAGAGAATGCCCGAAATCACGAAACCGATGACCGCGATGAAACCGAGAATGGCGAGGAGCCAGGAGAGCGTCGAGGAAATAATCTGATAGATCGTCCCCGTCGGCAGTCCGGCTGACTGCGCGTTCGTCGTTCCCCTGTCCTGCCAGTTACCCTGCGTCAGCTGCGCTGACGCAGCCACTGGAGCCAAGAGCAGAAGACCGTTCGCAGCACCAAACGCTACTTTTTTAAGTTTTTGCATAACCTCTCACCTCCTTTCAGTGCCCACGCGATCTCATCGAGGATGAAGACGGATGGAGCTTTTGTTTTATGGACACAAGATACTAGAACTGAGCGGTGATCGTTCGAATGATCACATACCCACCAAGCGCAATAACGATACCGGCAATGGCCCCAAGCGTCGACTTTTTCGCGAGATTGACCTGACGCATGTCGCCACCCGCAAAAAAATACAGGAAACCAGCCACTACCAATCCAATTATAGCGACCACACCGACAATTGACAACAAGAAATTCAGGATCTTTGTCAACCCGACAATAAGCGGGGGGGCATCAGCAATCGGTCCGGCCAGCGAACATCGCGGGGAAGCGAGCGCAACCACTCCAAGCAATACGGTAGCCATCTTCATACCGAGGGTCATAGGCGCGCAACATCAATCATCAGGCGAGAGGCGTAAACCGAGTAGACCTGCCCCCCTCCTGAACTCATTACTGGGTTGGGCCATTCAAGAGCGACTCGCCCTGGCTCGCTGCGGAATTGGTCGGCTCGGCAGTTGCCGGTGTATTAAGCGCCGGGTCAGCAAGGCTATTCCCATCCGGGATATTTCCCTTTCCTGAGCGGAGGTTTTCGATTACTTGAGAGATCTGCGTCCGAGTCTGCCGAATATTTGTAGGTGCTCGCTCATCATCAGGAATGAGCGAAAGAATCTTTTCATACTCGGTCATAGCTGCTTCCCGCCGGTTCTCTCGCTCATAGAGAAGACCGAGCGAGAGACGGACATCGATGAGCCGATCATTCGCCTCAAGCACCTGCTTATAGAGCCCTTCCGCTCGCGCCTGATCACCCTCACCATTCCGCTCCTGATAGAGGAGGCCGAGATTATACCGGAATGAGAGGTTGGACGGCGCCAGTCCGATAGCCTTCGTCGTAGACTCAATCGCCGCATCATAATTCTTCAGGCGAGACTGTATCACTGCCTGATTGTAATGAGCGATGGCGAGATCTGGTTTCTGCTTGATTGCCTGTTCGAAGTACGACTTGGCCTCACTGAGTAGCGCTGATTTCTCTGCTCCCTCCTGTTTCCCATCAGCCGCAAGCCGCTTGATCTGGCCGAGCTTGATGGCAAAGAGAGGGTTCTGAGGTTCGAGCTCCGAAGCCCGCACATAAGCCTCCGCAGCCTTAGGAAGTGCATCCGAAGCAAAAATACTCGCGTTCTCGTACACGAGACCGAGCGCTTCAGTGGCAAGCACGTCGTTTGGCATGAGATTCTTCGCCTGTAGGCCGGCCGCAACCGCCTCACGGACAGTGAAGGCGATCTGATTCACATCCCGAGCATCGGAATCCTTCCCGCCCTCGGCATTTGCAATAGCCATATACTCCTGCGCAATCCGAGTATAGTAACGCCCTTCTTGAGGATAGAGACGAACCGCTTTTAAGTATTTCGGTATCGAATTTTCCATGGAAGCCGGCAGCCGAGTTGCCATCCCTGCCGATACATCCGCGACAAAAACCTTGCCGACAAAGACGAAGATGAAGGCGACGCCTGCCGAAACTACCATGAATACGAAGGCAAGCGCTAAGGCAAATTTCGGAGTTGCACGGAATGAAAGCTCCCAGTGCCGTTCTTCGGAACCACTCTCCTCGAGCAGGGTGGCAAGAGCGAGAGCCGAAAGGAGTACTCCTACTATCAGGATTGTGGCATTTATTGGAGCAACAAACCCCGCGACAAAGAGCATCACCGCCACTGACCAGAGCCCGAGAGACGCGACTTTGTTCTTCGCCTTATCCATGGTCAGGAGATAGAGCCCGATAGAGAGGAAGGAGAACCAGACTATCAGCATCAGTATCGTACCGATGATACCGATTGTCGGCAGCGCTTCAGCAACGAGGCCAGTTCCCTGGTAAAATCGCAGCGTATAGAGAGCATTACCGTTGAATTCCTGAGGCCGGAAAAGAGAGAAGTCATAGCCATACGTACCAAGGCCAGAACCTGAAAGAAAATTTTCACTGAGGGATTTCTGAACGATCTGCCAGGATAGCTTCATGTTTGGAGTTACCTCGACCGGCAACGTTGCCCGCGAGAGGCCATTCTGACCGATCATAAGAAATGCCAGCACCATGACAAATATAACCATCGGCATCCAGACAAACTCTTGGGCCGGCCGAACGATCTGGGCAAGAATATAGATGAGGAAAAAACCAAGTCCGGCAAGGACAACAGCCCACGTCACGAAAGGATAGAGGGCGAGCAGAAGGAAAAGATCGAGCAAGAGCGCCAGACCAAGGACGGCAGCCACTACGAACCGAAGCCGATGGGAAACCGTCGAATTCCCACGGAAAAGAATAAAGAGCGCGGTGACGAAGAGCGGTATGAGGAGCGCCAGATAGAGTGTCAACGTCGACATAGAGCCGATCAATGAAAGCGGCGCGAACGCTTCCCAGTCTGCTGGGATAAATCGAATTTTCATGATAACAAGGAAGCTCCAGAGAATGACCAGGACGCCAGAGGCAAGAAATGATCCCAGCATGAGATTCCGCCGGCGCTCATTGTAGTGCGTCATGATGAAAAAATAGGCCAGAACAAGCGCTGTCAGGCTAATAAAGCCACGAGAAGGATCACCGAAAAATCCCCAGAAGCTATGCCATCTGTCAACAGAGAAGACGGTCGCGACTACGGAGAACATCCAGAAGAGAATGACCGGGACATCGAGCGGGGTCCGCCGAATGCGCATTTCTCCCATCATGACACCCTTGGACACCCAGGCGACGAGTCCGATAAGAAGGCAAAAATAGAAGAATATTTGTTTTTCAAACGCGATCCCTTGGAACGTAAGCCCCGTGAAAAAAACCGGGACGCCGAAGAACAACAGCGCGAGAACGGTCGATATCACGAAATCGAATACTTTTGAAGTCCGAACCTTTGACTGCAGACCATCCGCAGATGGGCGCGGAGCCACTTCAGGCCGAGATGCGATGTTCACAGGCTTTTCTTCTGACATAAAATTTCCCTGATTACCAAAACGCGCAAAAGATGGCTTCCCCGACAGCTGCATAAGCGCAAATATTAGGATTACCCGGCAATAGCGCCATTATACGCCACTCGCAAAGACGTTACAAGAACGCCGAAAAACTGCCGCAGAGTATCTGATGGACAGGTATCCGCCCGGGGAAACCGAACCCCTCCCCTGTTTTATATAAAACAAGACGAAAAAACCACCCCTATCGGGAATTTTTTTAGATTCCTACAGGGACCCATAAGACCCAGGATATGAATCCTCCTTCAGGAGAGGAGAAGTGTCCGCGCTTCCGCCCCCTCCTGAAGAAGGAATAACTTTCCGTCTCACCAGGCTCCCATATTCAATCATCCCGGCATACAATGGCTTTACGGGGTTTGAGAAAATACATCTTTCTGTTCTATAAGCCACCAGTCAACCTTGACCTTTTCCGTTACTTGCTCTGAGAGTCGGATCTTAAACCCGATATATTCCCCGTCTTCTGTCACGATTTTCTCAACCCAGCTGAATGCGTTCGGGTTCCCTTTGAAACTCGTAAAGATACGCGACCCGTTCACCATGGGAATCATCGCTCGAGTCATGACCTGAACGCTCTTGCCGTCTGCACCAGACTCGTCATCTTTACCATCATTATCAGCGTCAACTTTAATCGGCAGAATCTCGGCCGTACCGATGGTCGGAGCATCCTCATCAGAGACCTCAACTGTGATACCGCCAGTTGCCAGTGACTTTGTTCGAAGCGCGCCACCGAGCAGATCCACATTTCCGAGCTCATCCTTAGCAACCATGTTGCCGAGATCAAAAGCATTGAAGAATTCCGTCAATGTACCGACCTGTTCCTGAAGCGTCTCTATATCGGATTGGAAAGCGGCAAGATTTGTAGCGGCAGCATTCTGGTCAAGAACTATGCCTGCGGTAGCCGCCTCGAGCGCCTCGATACGAGATAGGTCACGAGCAAAATATGTTTCATGATCAGCAAGCCCTGCTTCAATAAGTGCATCTTTTTCGGCGAGCGCAGCAAAGTTCGTCGTCGCAATCTGGAGCTGTTCATCTACAGCTGCCTGAAGTTCAGATAATGTCGTGATATTGGCAGTTGTCTGAAGCGAGAGTTCGGCGATCTTTTTCTGCTCGTCACCGAAGAGTTTGCCCTTCACGTCTTCAAACCGTGCATAGAGACCATGGACTGCACCATCTTCGAGGTATTCATCAACGTACGGAATGAGGAATTCTCCTGGTATCATGCGCTTTGTCAGATACTCCGGATAGTTTGAGCTATCAAAGGGCAATGCATTCTCCATCTCCTCCTCAGCAAGATCGGTCAGCTTGTTATGTGGTGCAGTCTCGTAGTTCGGGATCTGGAATCCTGCTGTCTGAGCCGTATAGTGCCATGCACCGCCATAACGGTAGTAAATACGACCATTGGTCGAATCGACACAAAGCGTGCCATTGGTATCACGCGTGAAGTTTCCGTCAGCACATGCACCGGCGACCACTTTGGTAACAACACCGTCTGTGCTTGCATCAAGCTGCACGTCGGCTCGAACCATTGAAGCTGTCGAGGTAATGCTCCCCGCCCCATCGCTCTCGGCATAGACGGTGAGGAAGCTGTTCCCATCGATCTGGGCCGAATAGCTCTCGACCGTATTGACGGCAGCCGATGAAGTGACCGGCAGGTCGATCCAGGTGACGGCGCCGGCATTCTCATCGAAGGTGGTCGCTCCGAGGTTGAGGTTGGCGATGGTGGTGGTGCCGGTGGCATCGATGACGAATTCGTCGCCACTGCCGAGGCCGTCGCCCGAGTAGATCTTGAAC
>SSEF01000031.1 GCA_008012175.1 Candidatus Moraniibacteriota bacterium
CGGCGGCATCGCGAGTCTCTCCCTTGGGCTTATGAAACGCCGCTTCACGCTCCTCATCCCCACAATCCTCGCGCTCCCGACCTTCATCTACCTCATAAACGGGCACATATCGGACGATCACCCATGGCTCCTCCGCCGCTACGCCTTTACACTCTTTCCGCTCTTCCTCCTAGCAACCGCCGTTCTCTGGCAGGCGATCGAAGACGGGCTCCGCAAAGAGCGCCGACGAGCGTTCGGCCTCGCCTGCTTTACGATCCTCTTCATGCTGCAGATAGTCCCAAGCTATCGTGCGCTCGCCACGATCGAGTACCGGAACCTTTGGGCGGAGGCAAGCGGCTTCGCTGAACGCTTCGGTACACGTGACCTCATCCTTATTGACCGGACCGTAACGGGTGACCCGTTCACCATGATCGCCGGCCCGCTTGCGACAATTGACCGAAAGAATGCTGTTTATTTCTTTAATCCCGAAGATTATGCCCGGCTCGATCACTCACTATTCGAACGTGTCTATCTTCTCGTGACCGAAGACGGTATCGGCCGCTATGCTGACACGTTCAGAAACCGTCTCCTACCGATCGAGGTCGTTTCCTTCTCCTTTCCGGAATTCGGAACGACCGTCCCGTACACCTGGCCGACCGCCTCGCTCATTTCAAGCGATGCCATCCTCTTCGAGATAACCAAATAGCTCCTATGCAACCACCCTTTGCTCCTATCCCGAGAGAACTCGAGGCTGTCTACCGGAAACTCCGCGTCACACTCTGGACATTCCTTGTCCTGATGGGCCTTGCCGTTGCCTATACCTTCCTTTTTCCGACGGTTTCAACGAGCTTTGATTTTCGCAATCCGAAATCGAGCCGAAACCAGATCTTTGATCCTCGAAGCGAACTCGGTATAGCCCGGACGAATGGCAAGCTCGAGCCGGACGGCATACTCATCGCCGACACGAGTCCCTTCGGCGATTTTTCACAGCTCTCGATCGCAATCGACCTCGAGAAGCGATCCGAATTACCGAGTCAAGTAGCGATCGAGATCCGAAAAGGCTACCGTGCCTTCCGCTATCCTATCGGCGAATCCGTGGCTGACTTCCCCACTGCCGATCTCTATCGCATCAACGGCACCGTTTACATGCTCCGGGACGGAAGCCTTCATCCCTTTATAAGTGAAGCAGCCTTTCACTCCCGCTATCCAGCCGACTGGCCGAAAGAAATGTCTGCCGAACTCCTCGCCAGATATCCAATCGCGCCAGACTTCAGTGGATTTCGCGTCGGCAGCCTGATCTCTTTCGCCGACGGCGTCTATATCGTCACGAGCGAAACCGAGATACGACCGATCGGCAGCGCTGAGATCTTTCTCGCGCTCGGATATTCGTTCGATGATGTCGTCCCGGTGAGCGAAGAAGATCTCGGTATCTATAAACGCGGCCGTATTTTCCTCATGGGCGCTGCTCATCCGGACGGGACGCTATTCCAAGAGCGTTCGACCGGGCAAGTCTTCATCATCGATAGGGGCCAGCGCCGACCAGTTGCCGGAGGCTCCTATCGCGACTTTCTGCTTTCCCGCATGCGCCCGATTGCCGCTTCCGAGGCGGCTGATGCGGCGATCGCCCGCTGCGATGCGGTCGCCGGCCTCTTGCCGCGCGCCCTCGACTGCACAGCCGAACTCGGGAACCTCTCTGATACGATCGGTCCTGATTACGAGATCCAGCTCGCCGGAAACGATACCGACATCGACATCGCAAGCCTGACGCTTGCCTTCAGCACCCGCCTCGAAGCGAAGAACGCCAAGATGATTACTGCCAAGATGAAGCAGCGCATCTTCGCCCGCTTCGGATTCGGACAGTAAACTGATACCTATGCACACTACAATCAAAACTCTCTTCGCTCGGCACCGAACAGATGGCCGACTCGCTATTCTCGCAAATCTTCTTTTTGATGTTGTGCTTGCTGGTTGGATCGCGTTTGCAGGACTCTATGCGATCGAGATCCTCCTCCCCACGTCTGTCACGGCTCGCCTTTCACTCGTGAAGCTCAGTGTTATTCTGCTTTTCCTGACGAGCCTCCTCGCCTGGCTCGGCTCAATACTCGACAAAGGAGAGAGAAGCCCGGAAAAACTCTCCCGCCCCATCATCCTTAGCATCTCCATCATTGCTGTCGGTATCATCGCGCTCGCGCACTACCGTTTCCCTTGGTGGAGTATCCCGATCCTGGTTGCTAGCTACGGAGCCGCTCTCTGGCTTCTCATCAACCGGAATCGAGAGAGACGCTAGCGAAGTATCGTATCAAGCGTTTCGCGCGCCGTCTTATCCCAGGAAAACCGCCCAAGTTCTGTCAAGGATTTTTCCAAGCATGCCCGACGGAGCGTTTCATCCGACCAAAGCCGAACCATTCCATCCCCGATGCTTGCGCTGTCCGAAGCATCGGCATAGACCGCGGCAGTACCAGCCACTTCACGCAGGCTTGAATTGTTTGCCGTCAAAACAGGAATGCCCGAAGCGAATGCCTCAAGAATTGGCAACCCGAAGCCCTCATAGAGAGACGGAAATACGAAAAGGCGCGCACCCTGATAGAGCGCTCGGAGGTCGGTGAAGCTGACACGGCCGGTGAGAATGATATCATCCCGATACGGGCTTTTTTCTCGCGCCGCGAGAATACCTTCGGAAAGCCAGGCGGGTTCGCCCGCAAGCACGATTCGCATCTCCGGAATACGCTCTTTCGCCTGACTGAAAGCCTCGATAAGGCGGACGAGGTTTTTCCGCGGCTGGAGCGCGCCGACATAGAGCGCATAGCTCCCCGGCCCGAGGCCGTGGCGGCTGAGCGTCCTGTCACGTTCCGCCTCCGAAATCCTTGCTCCAAAAAATTCAGCATCGAATCCGTGATGGATGACGCGGATATCCCTATCACTGAGCGACGGGAAGAATTCGAGCAAGTCACGCTTCGTCGATTCTGAAACTGCAATGAGCCGGTCCGCTTTCCGTATCGCTGCCTCGAGCATGAAATTAAGCTTCCAGCGATGGTTCGCTGGGAAAGTCTCGGGAAAACGCCGGAATGCGAGATCGTGGATAGTAGCCGTCACCACTGTATTCCGCGGGAGAGCGATCGGCGCGGCCTGAATCGGGAGAAATAGCCTATCCGGACAGGTTCGAAACATCTCCCACGCAAACCGGGTCTGCATCCAAGCATACGGGAACGGCAGGGAGCGTTCCTCGTAATTGTCATGGTCTGGTGGAGCAAGAGCAGGATTAAAGATTCCTTTATGATAGAGGAGGAAATTCGTTTCTGGCGAAAGGCTGCCAAAACGCTTCAGGAGCTCAGCGACATACACTCTGGTCCCATCAATCCGAGCATGATCGAGATCGCTTACCTGGATCGCCAGCCTCATACCGTTCCGGAGCGCTCACGACGGATCCGCATCAACTCGACGGGTTCGGCGAAGAGCATCTCTTCTCTCTTCACTTCGAAACGCTCAACTTCGGCTCCGTGCGATCGGAAATATTCCACGATCTCCTGGATACGATCCTCTGGAGCACTCGCTCCGCCGGTGATGCCAACTGTAGAAATACCGTCAAACCATTCAGGCTGGAGATCTGAAACATCGTCCACGAGGTAGGCGCGGGCGCCTGCACGCTCTGCTGTCTCCCGCAGCCGGTTTGAATTCGATGATGTAAGGGAGCCGACAACAATGACAACCGGGACAGCATCCGCAAGAATCTTCACCGCCTCCTGTCGATTGGTCGTCGCATAACAGATATCTTCGAGGGGCGGAGCTATGATATCCGGATATTTCTTTTTGAGTGCCGAAATTGTCTCTCGAGTTTCATCGATTGAGAGCGTCGTCTGAGTGAGGTAGACCATTTTTTCAGACGGAGAGAGGTTGAGCGCCTCAACATCAGCTACAGTCTCAACGAGCGGGATATCGACACCCGGCACTTCCCCGAGGACGCCTACACCTTCGATATGCCCACGGTGCCCGATATAGATAACTTGATAGCCTTCTTTGATGAAACGGAGCACTTCGAGATGGACTTTGGTCACGAGTGGACAGGTCGCATCAATGAGGTGCAGCTTGCGGCGAGCGGCCTCCTCATAATGGCTCTTGGGTGATCCATGAGCCGAAAAGACAACCACCGATCCCTCTGGAACCTCATGAAGTTCTTCGATGGTAATTGCTCCTTTTTTCGCAATACTTTCGACAACATGCTTATTATGGACGATTTCGTGCTTGACATAGACGGGAGCGCCACAAAGTTCAAGCGTATCCTCCACTGCTTTCACAGCCCGTGCCACGCCTGCACAGAATCCATGCGGCTCAACGATAAAGACCTTTTCAATATTCATAGATCATCTTTTATCAGCGTTCCGATGAATTTCTTTCCAGCGATGTAGCGCGTGACGTTTTCCAGGTCTCCACCGTGTAGGATGGCTACTTCCATACCATCTGCCTCGGCCATCTGCGATGCAATCGGATCAAAAGGCGTATTCATGCCCGGATTCCACTCATCGCCGACAATGTTCCGAAAAGCCTTCCAGTCCAACTTTTCATAGGCTACAGCATCTGCATGAGTTCGGGGGTCTTTATCGTAGACGCGCTCGACATTTGAAAGATTTATAATGCGCCTGATGCCTAGATACTTACCAAGCACTACGGCTGCATAGTCGGTCGAGCGCCCAGGTCGCCAACCAGCTGCAACCATGATCGGCTCCTGAATCGAATAAAAATCCTCAAGATCGTGCGGATTGGTATTGATACGTGGATGAGCATACTCACGGAAAATAGTCCGGACAAGATGCGCATTCATCCGAGTTGCATGGATACCGAGCCAATCCTTGTCCTCATCGTTGATCTTTGTTACGGTCGCTGCTGATTCAATATATTTGCGCGCCGTTCTCCCTCCACCGGTCACGAGGATGAAATGATAGCCTTTACGGATATGGCTAATGATAAACTTCTTGAAATTTGCAACGAATTCATCATCGATCGATTCCGGAACGAGTAGTGATCCCCCGAGCGAGATAATGATGCGTTCTGCACCTGATTTTCTACGCGCCCTTTTTGGTGTCGGCATAATACGTCCTAATAGTGGCACTGAGTTGATTGAACGGGACGAGTTCGACTGCCTCCCCCGTCCGGCCTTTTAGCTCGGCCATACCGCTTTCAAACGAACGCTTACCGATGATAATCCGATACGGGATACCAATGAGGTCAGATTCGGAAAACTTCTCCCCAGCGCTTGCATCACGATCATCGTAGAGTACCTCGATGCCATCGGCTACGAGCGCAGCATAGACTTCGTCTGCTTTTTCATCAGCACCAAGCGAGAGGAGATGGACCTGGAACGGAGTGATCATCTTTGGCCAGACCAGCCCTCTCTCATCGGAAAGAATTTCCGCGATAGCACCCATAACGCGAGCAGGACCAATGCCGTAGCAACCCATCACCACAGGCTGCATTTCCCCAAATTCATCCCGGTAAGAAAGTCCGAGCGGATCAGAAAATCTCGTTCCCAATGTAAATATGTTTCCAACTTCAATCGATTTTCTTTCAACCAGATTTTCTCTGTTCAGCCCGAGATCCTTTAACACGTCATCATTCAAGACCTCTTTGTTTAAGGCCTGACCGCTCTTCTCATCGATATAGATCAAGTCCTCGCCCGCAGCGCTCACCGTTTGAAATTCCTCAGAATACTTGCTAAATGCCCGCCCGACGCAAAAGCCGGATAAGTCACGTCGCCCAAGCCCACTCGCCTAAAAATTTCGATATACGCATTGCGGACGGATGCATACACGTCAGCATGCTCCTCTTTTGTACGGGAAAACGAATATAGGTCCTTCATGATGAATTCCCGTGTCCGCATAATTCCCGACTTCGCTCGTGTCTCATTTCGAAACTTGGTCTGAAACTGATAGGCCAATACCGGGAAGTCACGATAAGAAGAAATCTGCTGCTGCATAAGCCGGGTAATCGGCTCTTCATGCGACCAACCAAGACCGACTTCTGTTCCGTTTTTCAATTCAGTTTTAAACCAGACATCCACCTTTTCATCGCTCCAGCGGTCGGTTTTCTCCCACAGCGATTTATCCTGAAGAGTGGTGAGGGAAACCTCTTGACCACCCACCGCATTCATTTCTTCTCGGATCACCTGCATTACCTTATTAAGCGTTCGCAGCCCCAAGGGAAGGAAGCAGTACACCCCCGCCATTTCCTTATGGACGAATCCGGCCCGGGAAAGCAGGATGGCATTCTTGCTCACCTCATCGGCAGGAGCTGTCTTGGAAGTCCTCGTAAACAAATCTGATTGGCGCATACAAATATCGTTTTCCTCATTGTAGGCAATTCAACGGTACCGTGTCAAAGAAAAAAGGCCTTCCCAAGCCTCAAAATAAAAACACCTATTGGAGAAACGCCCCCTCGGATACGCCTATGACCTATCGAACGAAGGAAAGCTCTATCTCGTTTCCGGATCGTTCGACAGAAAGCACAACTCTCTCTCCTGCTCCCACCTCGTACAGGGCCACTGATAACGGCCAATCCAGATTTATCTCTCGACCGTTCACGGCAGTAACGATGTCGCCATAGCGAAGTCCCGAGCGTTCTGCTGGGGATCCGGAAATTACGGCAAGAGCAGGATTTTTTGATGGGGTGAATATAAGCGCACCACGATCTCGAGAGACACCGAGGAGAAGTGACGTTTCTTTGGTCAGAGTCCTGTAATACGCCCCAACAGAAGCCTGAATCGGGATCTGATTGCTGATTACTCGTTGTAGCGACTCGCGAAGCACAGCCGCTGGAAGAATGAAGGAATACTCATCCGTATCGAGAGAAAGCGTGCCTATAAGCCCGATCAGCTCCCCATTCATCGCGACGGCAGCTCCGCCAGAAAATGCCGGATCAATCGGACGATCAGGAAAGAATACGCCCTCCCATTCATCCGTTGAAGCAACTGTCTTGCCAGAAAGATTGAAGGTTCGGGCGCGCTCGCCGATATATCCGCTCGCTAGCTTTCCCTCAGCAGCATCATCCGTCCCGGCCAATACCATGAAACGACGGCCCGGGCGGATATCGGCAGAATTGGCGAACGCAACAGTTGGCGTATCGGCTCGCTCTGTCCGAAAGTATGCGATGTTTGTGACCGAATCATATGCAACGTACCGTGCCTGAGAAACATTTCCATCAGAAAAAAAGACGGAGAATCGACGATTCACTGATACAGGCACATCATTTACATAGACCGCCACGAACCCATCATTCGTCACCAGAAGACCAGACCAGCGGAGCAATGACGAATCATCCGTCAACCGGGACGTTCGCTCAGTAGGGAAAGAAACGACTCGGACGACCGCAGTCCGAGGAGCAGCGGAAAATCGCTCTAAACCCTCTTCTGACGAAAGCACGACCTGTTCTGTTCGCTCTATCACAGTCGGTCCATTAGCTGGCAGTCCCGGCCAGGAGATGCGCGCCGTTTTAGGCCACGCTGCAAGATAAGGCAAGAGGGAAAAGTACGCCACTACCCCCAGCAAGCCGGAAGCTAGCGAAAGCGCGAAAAAAAACAGAGTTCGGCGAAGTGTTCGCCTGGCAAAAGAAAAGATTTTCATAATCAACCTAGACCGGTTGTATCATGTTTTTCAAATTCCGGCAACCCGGAATCACTCATGCGCGCATCCGCCAAGGAGAGGTGGAGAGGAGCAGAGCGAGAAGAATAAGGAGAATAAGGCCTTCAGAAAAAGTTTTTTTCATTGTCAACGTTCCCCGCAAATAATCAAATGCTATTCTCCAGAGAAAATAAAAGCAGATGAGAGCTGATGCACCGATTGTAAGATATCCGAATGGCCAGAAATGGATCACCCAGACAAGCTCCCCCATGACTGCGCCGAGTGCCAGTGACAAAAGTAGTATCTCGTGACGATCATCCTGCCCCGCCCAATGCAACGTCTGAAAGGAAACCATCGCTGTTGCAGTGAAAAAGACGAGCATCAATACCGCTAACGGCACTGTATAATTTAGGTAAAGTCCATATGCCGCAGCATATGTAAAGAAAAGACTTGCAAGGGCAGCCGAGTTAAGCAGCGCTCGAGCGGTTTCATCACTTGGAATGAGCTTCAAGCGGTAGATACCGAGGAGTGTGCCATAAAATAACACCGTTGCAATAGACACAAAGACTTGTTGTTCAAAGTCGACATCAATAAGCGAGAGCAAGAGGAGGGTACTCAGCGAAACAACGGCCGGCAAATAGGCTGGATACCATTTGCCAGTCAACCGACGAGATGCCACGACTGAAAGCAGCACAAACGCTAGCAATGAAAATCCGTACCAAGACCAGGACGGGATAATTGGTTCTCGCAAAAGAACTGTGAGCATGCCAAAGAAAGCTACAGAAAACAGGAAGACAGTGAAATGAAAAACCATAGCAGGAAAATATACGCGGGAGCGGCAACGACCAAGCCCCATAGCCCTTGCCCCGGTACCAAGAAATTTTCGCCCTCTACATCTAACACCATCTTACTCCGACCAGACGACCATGCCAACTGAGAGATAATTTTGGCGATGCGGAGTTGTATTTTACCAGAAAAAGAAAGACGGACCGTGCGCTCTGCATCGTTCCGTCCGAAAAATCAACGCTTCGCGTGACATTGCCTCCTGGAGACCAGGGAGCCATTCAGGCTCCCTTGAGGATTCTCAAAGACGTACCGGAATGTCTCGCGACGAAAAACAACTCCATCGGACAGGTACGAAACATCAACGAGAAAATTCTTCGGTCGCTCTTTCGAGAGCTGACGAACCGCTACCCGTCCGACATCAACCCATGTCTCAGGCCGATCCGTCCCCGGCACATCGCGTTGCCGATCGGTGATTAATTTTCGGACTTTGCTCCGAAACAAGCGCTTAAACCTCGAAAGTGAGAAAACGCCACTTCGAAGTCTCATCGAGAGAATTTCCGAACCTGTGAAAGAAACCTTCAATGATCCTTTCATCTCCACATCTCCTTTTAGCAAGAACTGCCCGCATCGTAAGGCTTTCACTCAATGAGTGTCAAGGACGAACAAACACCACCTTCCCATTTTTTATTGAGACCGTGACCGCAGTACCGGGCCCGATCCTTCCTTCTATTATTTCTGAAGCGAGCGGATCAAGGATATCGCTCTGGATGACACGCTTCAGTGGCCGGGCCCCATAAACTGGATCAAATCCTCGGTCGGCAAGATAATTATGCACAACCTTGCTAAAATTGATCCGAATTTCCCGCTCCGCGAGCTGGTGAGTGACCCGAGCAAGCTGCAAATCAACAATCGCCCGCAAAGTTTCCCTAGAAATCGGATGGAAGATGATCATCTCATCGATCCGATTTAGAAATTCTGGTCGAAAAGTCGATCGGAGATTCTTCTGAACTGCTTCACGGATCATCTGCTCGTCCGGTGACATGGCATCGTGCTCGTCATTGAACCCCAACCTTGTAGACTGGCTGATATGCTCTGACCCGACGTTAGAGGTCATAATAACAACTGCGTTCTTGAAATTTACCACTCTGCCTTTCGCATCAGTTAGCCGACCGTCATCCAATAATTGCAGGAGAATATTGAAAACGTCTGGATGCGCCTTCTCGATCTCGTCAAAGAGAATGACTGCGTACGGGCGGCGACGGACCATCTCCGTCAACTGTCCACCCTCTTCATATCCGACGTATCCTGGCGGCGACCCGATCAGCTTCGCGACAGAATGCGACTCCATATATTCGCTCATATCGATACGGAGGAGCGCCCGTTCATCATCAAACAGAAACTCGGCCAGTGCTTTTGCAAGCTCTGTCTTCCCGACGCCAGTCATACCAAGGAAAAGAAATGACCCGATCGGCCTCCCCTCCTCAGAGAGACCCGCCCGGGAACGGCGAACTGCATTAGCAACCGAATGAATCGCCTCATCCTGTCCAATAACGCGCTCAGCCAGCCTTGCCTCCATTTCAGTAAGCTTTGACGCCTCTCCTGCGAGCATTTTTGAGACTGGAACACCTGTCCAGCGAGAAACAACTGCGGCAACATCTTCTTCATCGATTTCTTCTTTGAGGAGCATTTCCCCTTTTTGGATGACGTTGAGCTTCGATTCCGCCTGTTTCACTTCGTTCTCGATCTTCGGAATTTCTCCATAGCGGATTTCCGCGACCCGATCCAGATTGCCCGCCCGTTCGGCGATATCCGCTTCGGATCGGAGCCGCTCGAGCGTTTTCTTATGGTTCCGGACTGCGAGGATAAGGTCTCGTTCGGAACGCCACTGGAGCGAAAGCTGATTGCGCCGCTCTTCGAGCCCTGACAGCTCCTGCTCGATTGCTGCGATCTTTTTCTCAACATCCTTCCCTTTCTCCTTTTCGAGTGCACGTTTTTCAATCTCCATCCGGCGGATATCGCGTTCGATACTGTCAAGCTCCGTTGGGAGGGATTCGATCTCCATCCGTCGGAGCGAAGCAGCCTCATCAATGAGATCGATTGCCTTGTCTGGTAGAAACCGATCTGTGATGTAGCGCCGGGACAGCTTTACCGCTGCGACCAGCGCCGCATCGGTAATATTTACGCCATGATGCAGCGCGTATTTCTCCTTCACACCGCGCAAAATCGCAATCGCATCCTCCTCGGAAGGCTCTATGACCATAACCGGCTGGAAGCGCCGCTCAAACGCTGCATCTTTCTCGATGTATTTCTGATACTCTTTCAAGGTTGTCGCGCCGATCGTCCGAAGCTTTCCACGGGCCAAAGCTGGCTTCAGCATATTTGAAGCATCGAGTGCTCCCTCGGTCGCGCCGGCTCCAACGAGTGTATGCAGCTCGTCGATGAAGAGGATAAAATGATCGGCTGAATGCTCGATTTCCTTCAGGATCGCCTTCAAGCGTTCTTCAAATTCCCCCCGGAATTTTGCCCCAGCAAGAAGGCTGCCGAGATCCAATGAAACGATTTCCTTATTCTTGAGCGATTCGGGGACATCACCCGAAACGATGCGAATCGCCAACCCCTCGGCGATCGCCGTTTTGCCGGTTCCAGCCTCGCCGATAAGCACGGGATTGTTTTTTGTCCGCCGTGAGAGCACCTGGATCACTCGACGGATCTCCTCCTCGCGGCCGATGACTGGATCCAGCTTCTCTTCCCGAGCCAAGGCAGTCAGATTGACCGCATACTTCTCAAGTGCCTGATAACCAGCTTCCGGCCGTTCATTCTCGACCCGAGCATGACCACGCACCTCAGCCAGAATCGCAAGGATTTTTTCCTTTGTAAGACCAGATGACTGAAGCATCAGATGCACCTCACTCTCAACCAGAACCAACCCGAAAAGCAGGTGTTCTGTCGATATAAACCGATCACCCATCTTCTCCATTTCCTTTTCAGCCTGGTTAAACACCTGGGCTAGATTGGCTGCGAGATAGATCTGACCGACTGCCCCGGTCTTAGCTGTCGGTAATCCGTCAATGAGACTGAGCACGGAGCCTTTCAACTTTTCGATGTCCGATACAATACGTCGAACCACGACCGGTACGACAGAGTCATCCTGTGAGAGAAGCGCGTAGAGGAGGTGTGCTGAACGCATCTCGGGATTTCCACGAGAGAGCGCATTCTCCTGCGCCGCACGAACAGCCTCCTGACTCTTTTCCGTAAAACGATTGATATTCATAGGCGTATTTTTTACCTGCCACTACTGTACCGTATTAGCACTCTACATGCAAGAGTGCTAATTCTGGTGTTACCAAATTTTAAAGAGCGGCCCATCTGGGGGCCGCTCTAATTCAAATCCAATTTTTCTACGGATTAAGGCTCTTGAACGCGTCGCTCTTCAAGTCGGAGAGCAACCTCCTTCTCATCCCCTTTATGCGCGATGCGGAGCTTCACCATATCCCCGACTTGACGCGACGCGATGAGGACGGCGAGCGGATGCTTTTCATCTACTTTCTGTCCGTCGATCTCGAGGATGATGTCATTCTCGACGAGTCCTGCCTTGTCAGCAGGCGATCCCGGGATGACCGCAAAGTCGGTCAGATTCTCCCCGCGCTGGATGAGTGCGCCATATTCGTACGGGAGACCGGCCTCAGCTGCGATGTCTTCGTTCAGGATGACATAGCGCACGCCGATGTAGGGCACCGCGATCCGCCCTGTCCGCTTCACTTCATCGACCGCGCGCTTGATCTGATTCACCGGAATTGCAAAACCGATATTTTCCGCTCCTTGAGCAACCGCGACATTAATACCGATAACCTCACCCGAAAGGTTGAGAAGTGGCCCGCCAGAATTTCCCGGATTGATCGCGGCGTCAGTCTGAATGATATCGCGAAGCACCTCTTCCTGGCCGTATGAGACGCCGGCCGTCAGCTCACGCTTCAGTCCAGAGATGATGCCACGTGAGACAGAATTCGCGAACTCACCGAGAGGATTTCCAATCGCGATCGCCGTCTGACCGACCTGGACCGCATCGGAGTCACCGAGCGCGAGCGCTGGAAACCCGTCTCCATTTACCTTGATCACTGCGACATCGTTGACCGGATCGAGCGCGAGCACTGTCGCTGGCAGCTCCTTTCCATCACTCGTCAGGACCGTGTATTCGGCCCTGGCATCAGATACGACATGCTTATTCGTCACAATATAGCCATCCTGAGTGACGAAAAAACCAGATCCATGCCCGACTGTTTGGCGTGTCGACCCACTACTCCCCTGATCCTGCGAACGATTGTAGAACGGAAAGCCAAAAAACCCCCGTACCCTCGGCACATCCTTCGTAATGACAATGCTCACAACCGCCGGTGACCCACGCTCGACGACTGAAACGATTGCCTGGTCTTCGAATGGGACTTGAACCGGCTCCGCCTCTGTCTTTTTACTACCCGTCATTACGTCGGGATTGAAGAACTCCCCGATCACCGAAACCGAGTCGATACGGGCCATATACCCCCCAAGGAGCCCAAAAACAAAGGAGAGGAGGATAATGAGCGGCCACGGTATATTTGCGCGTTTAGCCGACATTTTTGACGCTTTAACGCCGAGCTCAGACGAAGTAGTCGTCGGTACCAGTGTTTTAGAAGCGCTGAATTCAGAATCTTGGTCTTGCATAGCCTTGAAAAATTACTGCCATACATCTTCTTCTTGGAATCTAGAAGATCAGCGTCGGATCACTTTCAGCGTTCTCACGGAGCTGCTTCTCAAAAGCTCTTAACTCCTCAGAGCGAAACTCGATACGCGCTTCGGCGCGATCCCATTCATACTCATCCGAGATAACGCTCACTGGAAGCCCCCTCATTGCTTCAACCAGCCAGTCAGCGAAAGAGAGCTTGCGGGTAAAAATCTGATGGATGTGATACTGGCGGACGTCACCATCAATTTTCGTTTCTTCAACAAGGAGAATATGGTAACCAAGCGGGCTTTCAACGACAGCAGTTGGTACGCTGATCTTTGCGTTATCCACCGGACCACGAAGTTCGGGAGCAAGATCCTCGAGCCGGAACCAACCGAGATCGCCACCCTCGGCACGTGTTTCTCCTTCCGAATATTTCCGTGCGACCTCAGAGAACGGCTCTTTTGATCGCAGCGCCTTCTCTGCCGCCTGAATTGCTTCCTTCGCCTTTGCCTGATCGACATCCCTCTCATAGGATCTGAAGAGTTCCGCCTCGTACATCGCCGGTCGAACGATTTGTTCTTGAAAATCGGCGATCGTCCAGCCGTAGACGCGAGCAAGCGTCTCCTCAACCTTTTCGGTGGTTCCAAACTCCTGCATCTTTACCGTTGTTTCGGCTGCGACCTGATCGCCCGTGATCGAAATTCCACGCTCATGTGCCAAGAGTTCGACCGCCTTATCCTCAAGCATCTTATTTATAAGGTCTCTCTCGCGAATTTTCAGCCGTCGCTTCCCATCTTCAGTCGTAAAATCGACACGCATACCGAGTTCCGCAAAGTCCTGAGACTCATAGAAATGCCGAAGTGCGGCCAGGTTTTCTGCTAGCCCTTCGGTCGTGACAGCAACACCCTGCCCGATGAATACGATTGGGAACGGGAAGCGACTGGCAAGAAAGCGACCGAGCGCACTGTCAGAACCCCGATAGACCACTCCGAGCGTAGCGATGATGATAAGCACCACAAACAGAACCGCTGCTAATGCTATTTTCGGCCACCGGGGCCTGAATGGATGAAATGGGAGTTGGATTTCTGCCATAGGCATGTATTACTCAAATCGCTGTCCGCTGCACAGACTTGTCTTAGTTAGTATCGCGTACCGCCATATAAGAACCGATCCCTCCATTTTAGATAATTTGGTTGATTCTCCTCTATCATGACTGCATCTGAAATCGTATCAGCCTGGATCTCGGGTGTGATGCGCACATTGCCATCAATACCTACGACCTTCTCTTCTTGGCGCCGAAGTCCGAGTTTTTCTTTTGCCTCTTCTTCTTTAAAATTCGGCGAGGCAAAAT
Organism: Candidatus Moraniibacteriota bacterium; assembly: GCA_008012175.1. Taxonomy (GTDB): domain Bacteria; phylum Patescibacteriota; class Minisyncoccia; order Moranbacterales; family UBA1568; genus SSEF01. The sequence continues at coordinate 14,426 of SSEF01000031.1, forward strand.
ACTGTATCTTCTCCGAGAGCGTCTCATTCTCGCGCGCGATCCGATCAGACTCTCGCCTGAGAATATCTATCTCTCTCTGGATCTTGGTACTGCGCTCATACTGCTGATAACTAGACCAGCCGGCAAACACAACGATCCCTGCCAACGCGACGAGTCCTAAACGAGCCCATGAAGAGCGCCAACTCATAGCTCAGTAAAGGAAGAAAGGGGCTATGAGAAAGAGCACCATAGACAACGCGACCAGAGCCGAAACAACGACCCAGGCGATGTAGATCTTCTTGTGCCGCGTTTTAAAACTCATAGGCTCATTCCTTGCCAGTATAGCATATGCGCGGGAGCACCGAGAATACGAGAATTGAACCTATGGCGTGAGACGCTTTACATCGCGCGGGTACAGGATCGCTTCCTTGATGGAGGCGAGGCCGAGCAGCTTCTGCACGATGCGTTCGCTTCCCAGCCCCCATCCGCCATGCGGCGGCGCACCGTATTTGAAGATCTCGATATAGTCCTTGAAGGTGTCCGGGTCAAGACCGCGCTCGCGAATAACACGAATGAGGAGCTCGGGATCATGGATGCGCTGGGCGCCCGAGGCGATTTCGAGGCCGCGAAAAACGAGATCATAGCTCTCAGAAATCTTCGGATTCTCTGCATTCGGAAGCGAATAGAATGCGCGTACTGCTGTCGGATACTGCGTGAGGAAGACGAAGTCCGAACCGTACTGCTCCTTGGCATACTCGCCGATGAGACGCTCCCCTTCGCTGTCGATGTCCTCGCCATCAGGGATCTCTTTGCCGTATTTCTCTTTCAGGATGGCAAACGCATCAGCAAGAGGGATGCGCGGAATCGGCACGTCCGCCGGCACCGTTGCCCCAAAGAGCATGAGTTCGGCCTGGCAATGCTCGCCGATATGCCGGAACATGCGATGCATCGTCTTCTCGAGCATCGCCATGACTTCCTCGACGTTTTCGATGAAGCCCATCTCGGCATCGAGGCCAGTGTACTCAGTGACGTGGCGAGTCGTATAGCTCGGCTCGGCCCGGAAAACGGAGCCCACCTCAAACACGCGCTCGTACGCGCTCATCGCTGCCTGCTTGTAGAACTGCGGGCTCTGCGCGAGGTACGCATCGCGATCGAAGTACTTGATCCTGAAGAAGTTTGCCCCGCCCTCAGTTGACGCACCGAGGATTTTCGGCGTCTTGATCTCGAGAAAGCCTTCGGCGCGCATCGCCTCATCATAAGCACGAAGCATCTCGGAATAGATGCGGAAAATCGCTGCGACTTTTTCTTGGCGGAGCGCGAGCGTCCGGTGATTGAGGAGCGTTTCGAGTTGGAGATGCATGTCTGACTGTGACACATCGATCGGAAGATCCTCGCTCGGCTTGCCGACAACCGCGAGAGCGGTCACCTCGATCTCAACCCCGTCCGGCGACATCGGCACCGGCTCAGATCCCTTCTTAGCCGGACGTTCCTTCACGAGCCCGGTAACGGTGACCGCATACTCGGGCCGGATCCCCTTGGCCGCCTCGATCACATCTCCCTTCTCCGGCGTCACGACAAGCTGTACCCGCCCGGTCCGGTCACGAAGCTCGAAGAAAACCAACTTTCCATGATCACGACGGATGCTGATCCAACCCGAAAGATGAACCAGTTCGCCGACCTTTCCAACAGTTTCTCGGATAAGCGTACGTTCTGTCATAAAGATAATCGCATCAATCAAATCAAGCTGAATGTTCAGCGAAGAAATCACTCACAGCCGCGGCGAGCTCGCTCGGCGTCACCTTGGTCTTCAGGAATGAGCGCTTGACTGCACCCGTTGTCTCGAGCGCCTTCACCTCCTCCTCCTCGAGTGATGCGGTGAGAAGGAAGATCGGGAAACTTTTTGATTCTTCGTCTGCGCGAAGCGTCTCAATAATTTCTTTACCACTCATTGAAGGGAGAAGATGATCGGTAATAATGAGATCGAAACCGCCAGTCTTCGCGCGCTCTAACCCAGTTTTCCCATCACTTTCAACAACAACCGCATATCCCGCATTACGCAGCGCCTTACCGAACATCTCAACAAACACCGGCTCATCCTCGACAAGGAGGATGCGCTTTTCTGTCCCCGGTTCAGGGAGCGGATCCGAAACCGAAAGGACATTCTCACCGATCATGGCTGCCGCTGACCGAAGGCCGGCATGTTTTTCCTGAGAGGCAAATTGCTCGAGATAGCGCCGAACCTCTGCGACAACCTCTGATGGCGTAAAATCCGTTTTTGATATAAACCCGCTTGCCCCCGCTGCGAGCGCCTCCTGCCGCTCCTGAGGACCAGAAAGGTTGCTGAAAACGACCACCTTGAGGCCCGCATCAAATTCCTTGCCCGCCTGAAGCTCATGGAGCACTTCCATTCCGGAAAGCTCTGGAAGGACCATATCCAGAAGAACGACATCATATAGGCTCTCGCGAATCTTCTTCAGCGCCTCCTTACCCGTAAGCGCCGAAACAACTTCGAAGCCGGAAGCTTCAAATTTCTTTGTATAAATTTCTGAAATAAACGGATCGTCTTCGACAAAAAGGATTCTAGACATATGCATTTCATTCTCTAGCTCACCCCGCAGGATACCAGTGATTCAGCTACTTTTCAAGCCGCCCAATCGGCAAACGAATAGTGAAGCGTGTTCCCTGCCCTCGTCCAGCTGACTCTGCCATAATCGTTCCGCCATGCGCTTCAACGAAGCTCTTCCCGACATACAATCCGAGGCCGGTGCTTGAAACATTGATTTGGGCTGCATGCTTACCGCGTTCGAATTTCTTGAAAATATGTGGGATGTCATCCGCATCAATCCCAACACCAGTATCCGTCACTATGATTGCCACTGCATCCGCTTGTTTCTCGACGAGCACCGAAATTTCCCCGGTTTCAGTATACTTGATGGAATTGTCAATTACATTCGATATCGCCTCGCGGATCTTCGCACCATCGAGAGAGAGGAGCGGGAGCGGTTCCTTCGGAAGGGTGATGCCAAACTTCAAACCTTTGGCATGCGCAGCTAAAACAAAGATATCCCGTAATTCTGTAACGAGATCGGTAATCTGAACTGGCATCCGCTGATACTGGATCCGGCCCGCCTCGATGCGCGAGATATTGAGCAGGTTCTCAACGAGATTCATGAGACGATTATTGGCGAGGTAGACCTTGTTAAGCGTATCGGCGACACTCGGTTCGAGCTGCCCGTATGCGCCTTCGAGAAGGAGCGAGACAAAGCCTTTGATCGCGGTCAGCGGCGTCCGGAGCTGATGCGACGCGATCGAGATGAATTCGCTCTTCGCGTTGTCGAGCCGGCGGAGCTCGGCATTAGCCACCGCCAGTCGGTCGCTGATCTCCTGCAGCTCTTCCTTGCGCTGCACTTCCTGTTGAACAGAGCGAATAAGGAAATAGGCGAATATGATCGCTATAAGCAATGTAACTGTAGTAAGAACAAGTCCCGATGTTGTGGACACGAAAAAATATTCCGTCCCAATGAGAATGACGAAGGCACCCATCAGGGCTTGAGCTGCTAAAATTTTAATATTAAATGCCTCATATTTAACAATCATCACCACAAGCAGGGTCATAAACACAAGCATGCCAAACAGACCATATTGCTCATATTCCCAAGTTTCAAGAAACTCGGAAACTATGTTTCCGGCATAGAAACTTGCTATAAAGAAGCCGATCCCGAGAGAGAGGAGTAACACCTGTTTTCTTTTTGATGTCCAGTTCTTTCGGCATTCATACAGGAGAAAAAAGAAGAGCCATGCAAAATAGACTATCTGGAAAGTGTGGAAATATACCGTTAAGCTACCCTCATTTGCCTCACAAATTGTCAGGTCAAAGCCAGTAAGATTTAGGTTTGTAGGCAAAAGTAGCAAAAACGGAAAGAGCGGCAGAACACCGAAGAAATAAATCCATGTTCTAGGTTCTTTACGCTCCAAGAATACATAAGAAAAATATAACGCCAGTGCTGGAACAAGAACAAATATAAAATTCATGAAAGACCACGAAACCATGATGATTCGACTGTCGACATTGGTCCAGTTTATAAGATCAATAAGGTTCCACAGAGAGAAAACTGAAACAAGAGACAGAAGCAGTTTGCTCTCGAGGCTCTTGTTTTTAGAAAATACCAGAAGTCCGATGAGGATCGCCGTAAATATTACCGGCAGATGTGAATAGTAAAGAAGTGTCGGCGTGGAACTCGAGAAGATAAGCCCTATTGGTGATGGAATGTCAGTACAGAACATAACTATACATCTTAACTATAGCAATATATGCACGCTAAGTGGAGAGGAAAAATACACCTACGCTAATTATGATGGAGCTAAGAATCTTCGTTCTATATCCAGTAAGTTGTTGACTATACATCTGCCTAGTCGCCAACGGGAAGTAGAATCGGAGGAATAGGATAAAAATTGCACTGAAGAGCATGACAAAAATTGGGCTCAGACTTTCGATAGTCGCCACTAATGCAGACGAGGGGCTTAAATCTAACGCTCTCTGTGAAAAAATCGTTCCCACAAGCGCTATTGCTTCGGCGGAAAAAAACACAAGAAAATATCGCCTCGAAAGAGCAGTTATTCTTCCAAGACTGTAGCTTCCGCCTTGTAGCCTTTGAAATACCACCAATAGCACCGTACCGACCATTGCCCCAAGAGAAAATAAGAGGTAACTATCGAAGAAAACTCCTTGGGCGGCCTCATATCCGCGATTTGCTAGCAACATACTTAGAGAGAGTAGTGTTACCGCAAATCCCATCGGTATAAGAAGTGGAATAAGTTTACCCGGGCTAAAATCCTGGTTTAAATGAAGAGCTGATATGCCAAAAAACACGAGAAGGCATCCGATATATTGATTTACAGTTAATACGTCTCGATACATTATCCACGATAAAAGTATCGTTAGTGGAACAGTAAAATTCCAAAGTAATTGGATAAGGGAGGCATCATTTTTTGCGAATAGCGATCTGAAATAGTAAAAATTTGCCCAGACAAATAACACGCCGGACAGCATAAGAATCAACTTTCCATCATCCGGCAAAGAAAATCGCCAAACTCCGACGACAACTGGTAGCCAGGGCAATATCTGGAAGGCCCCTGAGATGATGGCGCCATCATACTCATCGGAATAGACAGAATCAACAAAGTAAACGTCTATCAAATTTACAATTGCCCAGAGCGATGGAGCAATCAGAGCGATGAGTAACCAAGGTTCCATAGATTATCACTAGTCTAACCAGCCCCAGGCCTTTAGTTGATCTCTGCCAACCGATTCAAATGAAACACCAATATCGGTCCGATAAAATGCCTTCGGAACGACAAGATTTTTAACTCGCGCATATGCTTCGGTACGAGCAGACTCTACAGTTTCTCCTGAGCCGCAGACATGTGCGACACAGCCCCGATTACCAGCTATATATAGTTCTCCAGTATCTCCACGAGCTACCTCTTCAAGCCCATAGTGTTGCAATTGATCGACTGAGACCTTCTCTCGAAAAAGAACGGGCAGACCATTAGACGTTTCAGCCGTATCAACCTTCACATAATACGGATAGGGTGGAGCGGCTACAGTTACAACAATGCCGTACCCTTTCTTATATTTCAAATCGTATCCTTTTCCGTCAGCGATAGCGGACAAAAACTCAATCCATGGGGATTCATGCAATTCGATCTGGAGAGCTGTTGATGGATTTCCGAAACGCGCAGTAAATTCCAACGGCCATACCCCGTCTTTATTGACAATACAATTAATATCCACATCACCACGAAAATCAATATCTCGAAGGTAATCAGCTACTCTCGCAAGAGTGGAAGAGAATAGGCGATTCTTCTCATTCGCGTCATACCACATCAAAGTACCCATTTCAGCAGTCTTTGGTCCAACTTCGCCAGACATCAAGGACTTATGTTCGACATTCATCTCAATCGGACCAACCCAGTCCTTGCCATTGAAATATCGTGCAACACCAATTTCTACGCCATCTGCGCGCTCCTGTAAATTTACTGATGTCACGCCTTGATTTCGATAATGTTCAAGTATACCGATAAGGTCGGATTGGTCTTCGCTCTCACCGACATAGCAAAGAGAGCTAATATGTCCGCCATTTACTTTTGCCACCCAGCGATTTTCAGTATGCGTCTCAAGAAATCTAATAGCATCAGAAAGATTCGAGAAAGTATATGAAGGAAGTACGTTCATCCCTGCCGCTTCAAAAATCTGCTTCCCTACTAAACGATCAGTTTCGATGCGGTCTCCCTCACGACTACCACCGACTACTCTATAGCCGCTCTCCCGTAAAGCCGATTGCTCTTCTCCAAAACCAATATCATCGAAAATAATAAGCCCTTCCTTACCCACCCACGCCAGCTCGCTTTTCCAATCAGTCGACTTCTGAACAAACCCATCGAGACCAGAAGAAACTTCTGGGTCTTGAACATACATCCTTACTTTGCACTGTTCACTGATCAATTTTAGTACAAGCTCAGACGCACCGAGTTCTCGGGATATAAAAAGTACTCGCATATTTTTCATTATTCTTCTTCGTTCGCCCCTCCTGTTTCAATCTCATGCGACCCTTCATCAGACTCTAATTCAGTACGCGGCTCAACGTCGTCATCGACTGGAATTTCACTACACTCCTCTCCTTCTGGCACATTATCTTGATTACATAATTCTTCACTACAAGTAACTAACTCTGCGCATTGAACTTCAGGACATTCACCGTCATGCGGATCGCATGACGAGACCTCCGATGCCGAAACCGTCCTAATCTTATAGTAATCAACCATCCTCTCCTGCTCACACTCCTCCTCACAGACACGAGCAAAACATACCTCAATTTCTGGATCACAAGCTACTTCACTTATCAGTAGAAAATCTCTATCCACATAGACTCTCTTTACCACTAGTCCGAAAGAAGTAATGAAGAGAACAAGAAAAGAAAGGGTGAGTAAAAATTGCATTTTTCCACCCTTTACATCCTGACTGCTCTGCATAAGTTCAATATATTACCGCGTTTCTTTATTCTACCAGATTATTCACAAACCAGGACATGAAATACAAAATGCCCAGCCAAGTAATGACTGGGCATTTTACGAACGTACCCGATCAAAAACTCTAGAACAGTCGGAAGAGCCAGCCGAGCATGCCGCTCTCGGCCGTGGCCGAAGAGATGAAGCTCATAAGCTTCGCGTTCTCAGCTTTGAGCTCGCCGAGTTTCGCGTTCATGAGAAGATTCAGCTCATTGTCCTCGACTTGATCGGCAACTGACTGCATCGCGGCGATCCGCGCCTCGTTGATAGCGACCTCGTTCCGGAGCTCGCCCAAGATATCGTCATCGTTGCCGAAGAGCCCTCGAGCAAGCGCGTTGCGATCATCGAGATCGCGCACGAGATTGGCGACCTTGGCTGCCTCTGACTTGTGGGCCATAGCAAGTGAACGGAGCGCTGAGTGATCATCGTCCGCCTCGGCCAATTCCGAGAGGTCATCGGAGACGTCTTCAATCTCAACACCGTGTTCGGTCTCAAACTCGTCATCGTCCGTTGCTCCGAGCGCGAAGAGAGCTCCCTCGACCGAATTCTTGATCAACTTCACCCGGCGCTCGACAGTCTCGAGCATAGACAATCCGGCGAGGAGACCGCTGCCGCCAGCCGCAATCTGGGCTTTCGCGTCGGTATATGCCGATTCCGCCTCGGCCAAACTCGCCGCATAGGTCGTCGTATCGCCGCCGAGACGGGCAAGAAGAGCGATCTTTTCCTTTGTCTGGCTGATGCGCTTCGCCACCTTGGCGATGTCCTTGGCGACATCTTCCGAATCATGAAGCGTCTTGCCGCGAGCGAAATGCGCAAGCTTTTCAGCCGACTTGGCAAGTGCCTTCACCTTTTCAAGCTCGTTCGCTGCGAAAGCCGCATCGACATCGGCGAGGCCAGCCTTGGCCGCCGCGAGCTGGGCGAGCGCTGCCGTAACATCGACACCCTCTGCCTGCTTCTCGAGGATATCTTCCTCTGCCTTAGCAATCTTTTCGTTCAGTTTCTCAAGCGTTTTTTCGCGATCCTTGTATGTGCCATTTTCCGAACCGGAACGATCGTCATCGTCTCCTGATTCATCTTCCATTTCGTCTTCATCTCCGTCTTCATCATCGACGCTGCCATCGCCGCGGACCTTCACGCCATTGACG
>SSEF01000022.1 GCA_008012175.1 Candidatus Moraniibacteriota bacterium
GCTCCATTTCGAGCTGGATCAGGCGCGTGATGCCCGGGTGATTGACGCTGCGATTGAGGGCGGTCCAGGCGAACTGCCGCTCCTCGGTCCGAAAGCGGGGGGTACTTTCCTCCGACTTGGGCCGGTATTCTACTATCTCCAGTACGTGAGCGCGCTCGTGTTCGGTGCGTCCCCGGTGGGTATGGCAGCGATTATCCTCATTACCTCCGTTGCCTCGATCGGGGTATTTTTCTTCCTTGCTCGCCGGATTTTCCCTGACTGGCTGGCACTGCTGACGACCTTGGGATTTTCAGCGTCCGAGTATTTCGTGATGTACGGCCGTTTTGCCTGGAATCCGAACATGCTTCCGTTCTTCATCCTCCTCGGGACCTATGCCCTCCTCCGGTCAGTAGGTGGCGGAGAGCGGTATCCGGGTCGCTGGCTTGCCGTAGCAGCATTCGCTTTCGGCATTGCAACGGAGCTTCACTTCCTTGCCTTCCTAGCAGTGCCTGTATTTGCCATTCTTTTCCTTGTCTATCGACGGCCGCATTTTCGTCCCCGGGCCTGGGGGGTGGCGCTCGGCCTGGTCGCGCTCCTCTATTTTCCGATGCTCCTGAATGAGCTCGCGACGGGTGGCGCCAATACCCGCGAATTTTTTGGTGCTATTACCGAAAAGTCGACCAAAGAGGATCATGTCTTTTCGGAAAAGCTGATTCGGAGTGGTTCGGAGCATGTGCTCGCCGGACTCGTCATCCTGACCGGGTTTGAAGGCGGGACCCTGCCATCCGTGAGGACGGCAGAGGGTTTCGCGATCACGTGCCAAGGGAAATGCGATGCTGGAAAGCCGTATGGTCTCGCTATGGCGGTTTTCCTCGGACTTTCGATCCTCGCCTTTCTTTCGCTCATCTGGCGCGAGACGGAGGCGAGGCGGCGTGATGGTTTCGTCGCGATTGGGCTGTGGTTCATTATCACTTTTTCCCTCTTTACGCCGCTCGCGTATGGCATGGCTCCGCGATTCTTCCTTCTCTCGGGACCGTTCTATTTCCTCTTGGCCGCTTGCTTCCTCTTGGCTCTTGCCCGATTCCTCCCGCGGTACCGTCTTGGTCGGGCGCTCGCGCTCGTCATCGCTGTCATGGCCGTTACGGCCAACCTCTCATCTCTCCAGGATCGTTTCGATGAACTCAGTCGCGCGTCGACCGAGGCGATCGATAGTCCACCGGATCGCATCTTGAAGGAGCGCATCCGCGTGACCCTGGAGCAGCAGAACCGTATCGTCGATTTCCTTGCTAGTCGTTCGGCCGAGCGCGGTTACCCCGTCTACATGTTCAGCGAACCGCAGCATCGCCGTGCGCTCAAGTATTTGCTCGAACGGCGGGGGATAGAGAATGCCGTCCTCGGCTATGATGGCATCTATCGGGAGGGCGTCTACTACCTCGTGCTTCGGGCTCAGTCGGACCTCGAGGATGCGCTCCGGAAATACCGAGTGAGCTATGAGGTCGGGCCGCGGACGGATTTCGGGACGCTTGTCGCGATCGAACTCATTCCGAAGGCGGAGGCGATCATCGGTGATCGGCAGGATTTCACCGTCCCAAAGCCGAGCGACTCGAAAGCGCCGCCGCGCTACACCTGGAACGAGTACTTCGGGCGTGTGGCGGATAATGCGGATGACGAAGGCGGTCTCGACATACTGGAAGACGAGGCAAATAATCAGTCGGAATAAATTTCTTCTATGCTTGATTGGAAACGTACTATCCAGATCCTCGCGGCTATCCTCCTTATCGGCGCCGCCCTGCGCTTCTATCAATTGGGCGAGAATTCTTTCGTCGCGGATGAGTTCCTCGATATCAACTCTTCGTACGGGTATCACCAAACGGGTGAGTGGCGCGCCTGGGACTTTAATTTCGGAGCGCCGAGCGTGATGAATGAGAATGCGCCGCGCGATGAACGTGCCGCACCATACAAGTGGCAGGTGGCAGCGCTTTTCTCTGTCCTCCCGCCGACCGAAGCGACCGCCCGGACGGTGAGTGCTCTCTGGGGAGTCTTTGCGATCCTCGTCGTGTTTTGGTCAGCCTGGATATTTACGGCGCGACGCGACGTCAGTCTCGTTGCTGCGCTCATCTGCGCGATCTCGATCTCAGCTATCATCTTCAGTCGCCGGCTTCGCATGTACGCCATGTTTTTCCCGCTCTATCTCGCCGCGGCGACAGCGTTCTATGCGGCATATGAACGGGCATACAGGGGAAGAATACAAGTGTTGAAGGTTGTCTCCGAGCGTTATGGTATCCATCTCCCGTACCTCGTTCTTGGTATCGGTATACTCCCGCTCTCCCTTTCCGTCCATCAGATGACGGCGCATCTCCCGCTCTCGGTCGGCGCCTATCTTCTCATCCGAGCGGTGTTGGCCTATCGCGAGACTGGCGAATGGAAGAACAAGTATGGTGTCTCGGTCGGGCTGGGTATAGCCGGGGTGATCGGCGCTATTTTCCTCCTCCCGAAAACGATCCGGGCCTTCACCCAGGAACTCGTCTTCTTTGATGATCACTTCGGCTACCTGTCGCATGCACTCAATGATTTCGCGACGCCGATGATCGGCGCGGCACTCATCACTCTCGGCATAGCTATCCTGTTCAGACGGCCTGACGCTCGATCAGCGGCCTGGTACCTCGCGTTGGCCTATCTGGTTCCGCTCGCGATGGCGATCTTTCTCTGGCGGCGCAATGTCGGTCCACAGTACATATTCTTCATCCAGTCATTCGGCATGATCCTCGCAGCCATCGGCCTTGTCGGCCTCTTTGAGCTTCTCCGTGACGCTCTCGGAGCGCGCTGGAATTTCCGAATAGCGATCCTCTCTCTCGTTAGCCTCTTTCTCCTCGTACCGAATCTCGGATATTTCTTCGAGGAGAACAATACCTATCATGAGACATCGACGGGCGGAAACCCGAATTACCGAAAAGTCTTTGCATATGTGAAGAAAGAGAAATCGGCGGATGATGTGCTCATCACGCGCAATTTCCGGAATTACTATTGGTCGGGCGCTGCGCTTCCGGTCATTGATTTCGGCGGAGAACTCTCGCGGGAGAAGCTTTCGCTTGCTGACATAGAGCGGATCGAGGCCGAGCATCCTTCTGGCTGGCTCATCTATTCCGGTAATGACGAGGACTACATCTCTTCGGAGGTCGAGCGGTATGTCGAGCAGAATTGGGAACGTGTCTCGAATGCGAATGTCCGTGGTGATATTTCCGTCTTCCGTTTCGGACACGTCGACAGCGTAGCTCCGGCTCGATGACGCGCAAGCAAGTCATCATACTTGGCATCGTCTTGGCAGGCGCGCTCGCGCTCGGTCTGGTCATGTTCTTGTGGAACTGGACATCGGTCCAGAGAGAGGAACCCGTACGTCTCAAAGTGGGGTTCAGTCCGGACTGGGAATATGGCAGCCGGAAGCGGCTTGCGCATAAATTGACCAATCAGGCGCCTGCCGAGCTCGAGAAAGTCGTCCAGTACTTCAACGAGGAGTTCCAGCCCGATATCGTCATCGGTGGCGGTGACTATGTCGAAAGCAGCGGCGTGAAGCCGGAGAAGGCCAAGGAGCAGCTCCGCGAGATCAACGCCATCTTCGAGAAGCTCGATGCGCCGCGTCGTTATGCTCTCGGGAATCACGACATGCGTTCCCTTTCGAAGGAAGAGGTGATGGATATCCTCGGGATTGATTCCCCGCATAGCGTCACAGACTTGGGAATATGGCGGATCGTCATCCTCGATACAAATTTTGATGAAGAGACTGATCTGCCGCGCTCGCGTAAGCAGTATGCAGAAGGATATGTGAGTGCCCGTGAGCTCCGCTGGCTCGAGGCGGCAATCACGACCGATCGCCCGACACTAGTCTTCAGTCACCACAGCCCGGTGATGGCCTACAATGTCGACAATGTGCTCACACTGAATATCACTAACCAAGAAGCAGTGCGCGCTGTTCTTGAGCGCCGCCCGAATGTCGTGGCGGTTGTCTCAGGCCATACGCCGCGAGTTCAACATATCGTCACTAATGGTGTCGACTACTTTATTGGCGATACGCTTGTGAACGAGGAAGGCCTCGGTGCCTTTGCCGCGATCAGTCTCGAGTATTTTCCGATTGCAGGAAAAGTAGCCATGCGTTTTGAACATTTTGGACGCCGATCAGAAACTTATGAGATCATGAAAAATATCACTATCGACGGCAACCATCGATGAATTTAGAAGTAAAACCCAATCCTAAGAGGCCTCTCTATCAGGTTTTCTGTTAGTCAGTTTCAGGAGCGGGGCGAGATCATCATCAGTCAACGCACGTACGGCGCGGAGCGCTCCGTAGTAGAGTGCAATCAGAACAAGGCCCGAAACGATGAAGCTCCAATTTTCTCTGGGCAGGGCATGCGTTGCAAGGAAGGCAATGCCAATCGCTCCGGCCAGAGAGGCCATGACGAGGCGCAGAGAGAGTCGGGCGCGAAAGTGGATTTCGGTATATACGAGGACAGCGAGCATGAGGATGCCGGAGACGATCGTCGTAGCGAGCGCGGCCCCGACGATACCAAGCGCTGGAATGAGTGCGAAATTGAGCGCTACCATGCCGAGAAAGCCGGCGACCGAGAGTCGGAGTGGGATCCGCACCAGTCCTGCACCGTTCAAGGCGAAGGCGAGGACATAGAAGACGGTGAGGAAGCCAACGCCGATGGCGAAGACCTGCATAGCAGCGGCTGCGCCATCGTAGCGATTCCCATAGAAGAGATGGAGGATTTCATTGGCATACGCCGAAAGGAGCGCGACCAAGGGAAAAAGGATGAGCGCGAGGAGACGGAGCGAACGCTCGACGAGAGACTTGGTCTCGGCGTCGTTCCGCTCGGCGGTCGTCTTTGAGATGGCTGGCAACAGGATCATCGCAAGCGCCGCGAAGAGGTAGTACGGGATGCGGCCGACGGTGATCGCGGCGTTGTAGAGACCGGTCAGATGGTCGTCCTGGAGGAGGGCTTTCACGAAATAGAGGTCGATGGTGAGAATGAGTTCGTAGAAGATAAGGAAGAGCGTGAGCGGTCCGGCGTAGGCGAGGAGCGTCTTGGCGGGGAATTGGTACTCCAAACCGATAGCGCGTTCGCCGAGCCGGAGGCGCCGCTTGATGTAGAACTCGTCAATCACTGCTACCGCGAGGAATGTCAGAAGCGGCGCGAGGATATAGCCTGCGACCGCCCCATCGAGTCCGAAATAGAGGGCGGCGAGCGCGATACATCCGACTCGGGCGAACGAGCGGATAATCTTCACGATCGCCTGGAGACGGAAGAGATGAAGCCCGATGAGGTAGTAGTGGTAGAACGAGGCGGCAGCGAAAGCCGGGATGACGAGCGAGGACATCCGGAAGAGCGGCGTCAGCGTCTCGTCATGGAGAAGGGTGGCAATGAGCGGGGACGCGAGGAAAAAGACGGCCGTGACAGCGCCGATGAGGACTGTCTGGAGAAGCATGGTCTGGCGCTTTATCGCCGCGATGCGTTCGGGGTTGGCCTCGAGTACCTCGCTCAGGTATTTCGACATGGCCGTCGGGATGCCGTTTCCGATGAGGACGATGATCATAGTCGTGAATGTGACCACGAGTCCGTAGCGTCCGTAGTCAGCCGGCCCGAGGACGCGCCCAACGACCGAATGAACGACATATGCGGCCACGTTGAAAGCGATTTCCGAAGCGGTCAGCCAGACGAGAGAACGTGAGAAATGCTTCATAAGTTTGTATTGATCTGGGCAGTCACGTTCGCCGGATCCTGGCTAGCGTCAATGGTCACGAAGCTCCAGAGAGTGGATGCCTCGGAAAAGAGCTCGTGCTTGTCGCGGAGGTACTGCAGCCCCTGTTCGGGCGCCCGCTCGCGTTCTATCACACGGTCAGGGTCGACCGAGAGGAAGAAGGCGTGCATCGGTCTCGGGATGAGTCTGCTTGCATAGTGGGCATACCGCGTGGCGAGCGATGTGCCATCGAGGTAGGCGATATTCACGAGCGAGTCGTAGAAGTAGCGGTCTGAGAGGAGATAGTCGACACCTTCGTGCTCGAGGTCCTTCACATAGCGGCGGAAACGAACGAGATCGAGAAGGAGGACGGCTTGTCGGAGAACGACGCCGAGCGTGCCGCTTTTAGTTACGGCCGGCGCAGTTCCAGGTTTCCTGTTTGATCGGCTAAAGAGCGCCTTGGCAGCCTGAGGCAGGCTGTAGGCGACTGCGTGGAAATACGCGACACGCTTTCCATCGGACTCCAGTCGTTCGCGGAGTCGAGCGAGCTGGGTCGACTTGCCTGAGCCATCGATACCGCTGAAGGTGATTATCTTCATAGAACAGGAATCATGGAACAAGGAGCATAAGGCACGAAACTTGCAAAACAGGGAGTATCAACCAAAAGCATAGCATTTTGTTCCATGTTCTATGCTTTATGATTCATGAATACTAGTACATGATGATCGAGACTGGCATGAGGCGGGCGACCGGCTTCACGACATTGTTCTCCTTGACGGTGGCGATGATGTCATCGATCCGCTTGTAGTGCGAACTGTCTTGCTCGATGACCTTGGACGACTCCCCATTGTAGAGTCGGACGCCGCGGGAGGCGAGCTTTTCGTGGAGGGCGGACTTGTCTTCGGGGACGATCGCATCAGATTTCTTCTTCGCCTTGCCGGCACCATGATTGCAGGAGTAGAAGCTCGATTCATTGCCATCCTGACCGACGCAGAGGAATGCCTCGGTCGACATGGACGAGGGGATGAACGCCGGTTCGCCGGTCTCTTTGAAGAGCGGGTGATGTCCCATGCGCGACGGACCGTAGGCGCGGCTGGTGCCGTTCCGGTGGACCCAGATCGATTTCCCATAGTGCTCCTCCTCCGAGACGAGGATATGCGGCATGTCGTAGAGGAGCTCGAGCTCGGGGTCTCGGCCGAGGACGCGCTTTATCGTCTCGCTCACATTGTGGGTGATGACCGCGCGGTTCGCATGGGCGAAGTTGGAGCAGGCATTGCGCGCGGCCATGTACATCTCGCCCTCGGGACCGTGTCCGTCATACATGAAGAGCTCTTTTCGGGCGCCGAAATCATACTCGCGGATCTTTTTCGCGATGCGATTGTAGACGGGTTTCAGCGGCGAGCGGAAGAGGAGCTTGCCGAGCTCGACCATGATGGCCTGCGAGAGGTGCTCGCGCTTTTTGGCGGTGTACATGTACATCGTGTATTGCCCGAGGATGCCCGAGCCGCAGTGGACCATGAAGACGTACTGGCCATTTTTGAGGCCGAACTTTTTCGCGGTCTCTTCGTCCTCGATACCGGTCACTTTCATGAGGTCGAGGAAGTGATTGCCGGCCGCACCGAGGATGCCAAGGCGGAAGGTAGCGAACCAGAGAAAGAGTTTCGGGATGACATCGTAGATGCGCGAGCGCGGCTGTTCGCTCCCGAAGAAATTGCCCCCATCAATAGAGTGAGTTTCCTCGTTCTTTGTCTGGATACCAAGATGCTTCACGAGCGGGGCGATACCAGAGCGGCAGATATCGACGACGACCGAGAATGGCACGCGCGTCCCGACAAATTTCTTGGTTGGCACGGTCTTCACCAGTTCCTGAAAGAGGACATCGAGTTCCTCGGGCGTGATGTTGTCTTCGGTCAGATTCGTCTTGACGAGGCGCATGCCGCAGGCCGGGTCGCTATCGTTCACCTGCGGGAGGATGTGGTGCTCGGACGTCACCGTCGTGCCGGTCGCGTTCTTGCGGCCGGGCTTCGAGTGGACGTCCGCCATCGCGGCGATATGGTGGAACACGGTGTCGTTTGATGCGACGCTCTCGAGCTGCTCTAGTGTGGCATCACTCGGCATGAGTTCGTCGCCGACGTGGAAAACGACGGGGACCTTCATCGCGTCCGTCTTCATCTCTTGCTTGTGCCGGCCGACCGGCTTGATGGCGTTTTCGTACATAGTGGGGGAGAGAATTTGTTAGAGCGAGGCGTAGAGCTCGGCATAGCGCCGGGCGGTCTCGCGGAGGTCGAAGTGCTCCTCGGCATAGCGCCGGGCGGCTTGGCCGATTGTCTGACAGACATCCCGATTATGCTTCAGATAAAGGATTTTTTCGATGAGCGCGGGACCGTCGAGCCGGGGAATAGTAGCAGAAATCTGGTCATTTGAAAACTCTCGGAAGGCGTCGAGATCGGACAGGATGACCGGCTTGCCCGAGGCATATCCCTCGATGATGA
>SSEF01000001.1 GCA_008012175.1 Candidatus Moraniibacteriota bacterium
GTATTCTCGCCTCGATTGTGCTCGTCTCCCTTTCGGGAGCGCGTGTGAAGGCCAAGGTAGCCTCATACAAGGCGCAGGTCCATTCGGTCCAGGCGGCAGCCGTGCTTGCATGCGATGATACGACGCTCACAGCGGGCACGAACGTTGTCGAACCGACAGGCACGAGCTATATCGGCGTTCTCGGTGTTACGTCGCAGGATTGCGGTACCGCAGGCGCTGGCACCTTCCTCATCGAGACGGAAGCGGCATCGACGGGCAATACCAACTGTGAGACAGCTGATTCGACGGATATCACCGAGACCGGTGTGACCTTCCCGGCGAACTGCTAATACGTTCTGTGTAGAATCAGAAAAAACAGGGACGCGCTCCTTGTTTTTTCTTTGGCACGCATGGTAAAATTCGGCCAGCAAAACAAATATGCAAAGACATTTGAAGGGCTTTACCTTGATCGAACTCCTCATCGTCATCGCGATCATTGGTATTCTCGCCTCGATTGTGCTCGTCTCCCTTTCGAGTGCTCGGGAGAAGGCGAAAATGGCGCGGTTCAAAGCAGTCGTTCATTCGATGCAGACGCAAGCAATTTCGGCTTGTGACAGCGATCTGCTCGATGACTATACCGATGGCGGGGCGACGTTTGGAGACATCCCGGAAGATGTCATCGATGTGGCCAATGTCGCTGATGCGGTTGCTCCGGATTGTGGTCTTGCGGGTGCAAATACCTTCACGATCGATGTCCCGGCAGCCAACCTGACAGGTACTTGTACCGCGACTATCCAGGAGACGGGTATCACGGGATTTGTCGGTACCGCTCCGGGCTGCAGCTAGCGCGCGTGTCCGGATGGGATTAGCGAAGTTTGTAGCGGTCAGTTTTTTTCTGCGCCGTACCCTTTTAGTCTTTTGGAATCCTCCTTATGCTCGTTCTCGGCTTCTTTGTTCTCGGACTCATCATCGGGAGCTTTCTGAATGTCGTTGTGCTTCGCATCGAGTCTGATGAGACGCTCGGTGGGCGCTCGAAATGTCCATCGTGTGGCGCACTCATACGCTGGTTCGACAATGTTCCCGTAGTCTCGTATTTCATCCTAGGCCGCCGCTGCCGCTATTGCCGGGCCAGTATCTCATGGCAGTATCCGGCTGTTGAGCTTTTGACAGGAATCCTCTTTGCGTTTTTTGGGTCGCTTGAATTTGGTTCTGGTGCCCCGGCCGATCTGGCTGCAATCGCCTGGACGCTTTTCCTCATCGCGCTTCTGACGACGATCGCGGTCTATGACGCCCGGAACATGGAGATACCGCTCATACTGCTCGTCCTCGGTATCGGCGGGGCGATCGTATACGCATTCGCATCGTCAGCGCTGGCACCATTTTCTTGGACTGATGGGCTGGCACCTTGGCGTAGCATGCTTTTTGGCGGCGGGCTTGCAGCCTTCATCTTCTCTCTCCTCGTCTATTTTTCCAAGGAGACCTGGATGGGCATGGGGGATGCTTGGCTGGCCGGGATCGCTGGCGCAGCTGTCGGGTTTCCGGCGCTTCTTCTTCTTTTCACGCTCTCATTTTCAACCGGAGCCTTGGTCGGCGGAGCGCTCATGCTCTCCGGGAAACGGGGGATGAAGAGCCAGATCCCGTTCGCTCCGTTCCTCGCATTTGCCACGCTTGCCACACTTGCCATCCAGGCGCTTGATCCTGAGTGGCTGTTTCTCGTCTTACTGCCTGTTTAGTTCCTGCTAGTTTAGCGGTACAATGGGAGCATGGTGATGAGAATCAAGAAAAAACCTGGCGGGTTTACGCTGATCGAAGTGACGGTGGTGGTGGCGATCGTCGGTATCGCGAGTGCTATGACGCTCGTCTCGATCGCTGGGGGCCGGATCAGTCGCGATGTGGATCATGCCGTACGGGAGACTGTAGTGCTACTCCGTGGAGCTCAGAGTTTTGCGTTGTCCGGACAGAGCACGAGCGCGAATGAGAACAACTGCTCGTTCAATATCCGGATGGCTGCGGGTGGCGGATACGAGATGATGAATACCTACCGCGACGGATCCGGCAATTGCGTCCTGACAGGGGTAATGGCAAGTGCTACCTTGAAGAACGGCGTAGTTTTTAGCGGCATGACATTGCCGGCAACGATCGCGTTCAACCTGCCGCGCGGCGAGGTAACGTATTGGAATGGGAGTGCTATGGCGCCGCTCACGAGCGCTTTTCGGATCGGGCTTTCGAAAGGCGGAACGACAAAATATGTCTGCATCTCTCCTGTCGGTCAGATCCGCGAGAACGGCTCAGACAGCACGTGCCCATAGATTGATTGCATATGCTCCTATTGAAATCTCCTAAGAGGCTGAAAGGGTTTTCTATCGCCGAGGTGGTGCTTTCGAGCTTTCTCCTCACGACGGGAATGGTCACGATTATGAGCCTCTTCTCTCTTTCCCATCGGAGCTCATCTGATTCGCGAGATGTCATCATCGCGACTCAGCTTGCCCAGGAGGGTGTGGAGCTTGTCCGGAATGTCCGCGACAACAATATCGCCTATCGAACCGAGAATTGGACGACGGGCGACAACTGCAGCACCTCGACGAGCGGGGACTGCGATCCGTTCCGTTATTTTCCGGACGGAATGGGTCGACGCTGCGTGATAAGCTACGATTCTTCGCCGACGAGTGACATATCCTGCTCCGGGACGCCGGCAACAGCTCTCGCCCTCAACAATGCCGGTCTGTACCAGCACGGCGGAGGTGTGACATCGACGCGTTTCCATCGGCTGCTGAAAATCGATCATACAAGCGGATCGGACACGGCCCGCATCCAGAGCTTCGTCTCATGGCAGGATCCGGGATCGAATCTGAACGGAAATGGCGCGACGACGTGGTGCATCCCGTACAACAAATGCGTCTATACAGAGCTCCTTCTCTATAATTGGAAATGAGTATGCTGCGTAACCGTCGTTCATCCAAGGGATTTTCCTTGCTCGAGGTCGTGATGGCTATGGGTGCTTTCACGATCATTATCATGGGAGTGATGCAGATCACCACTCAAGGATCAAAATCGTACCGCGGCATGAAGGCCATTCAGACCAATCTCGAGACGGCCCAATTCGCCTTGAACCTCATGGCGAAGGAGCTTCGGACCTCGAGCGTCGTCTCGAGTTCGACTGGCGGGACGGTCTCGTCAATCGTATTTTTCGACTATTCGCAAAATCGTTGTATCCAGTATCGTGCCGATGAATCAACTGGTATGGTCATGAAACGATCCCATTCGTTCGTCAGTGCGAATCCGGATACGAATCGATCAGATTGTGAGGGCTATGTTTTTGCTGAGCCGTATGAGACGCTCCTGTCCGGGCTCTCGAACCAGGTCGTCATCGTCGATCCATCGGAAGCGGTGCCAGATCCTGCAGTCGGCCGCGTGACGGTCTCGCTTACGATCGGTACCGCCGGGGCGGCCGCGACCGCGCAGACGACAGTATCTCTCCGCGACTTCAACTACATCGGTATCTGACATAATCCCGTATGGACAGAAATGCTGCCGAGGAGCGAATCAAAAAACTGACCAGCGAGATCGATGCGCATCGCTATCAGTATCATGTGCTCGACGCGCCGACCGTCTCTGACGAGGCGTATGATTCGCTCTACCGCGAATTGGAATCGCTCGAGCGCGAACATCCCGAGCTCCGGAGCCCGAACAGCCCAACCTCGCGTGTCGGCGATGAGCCGCGCACCGAATTCCGGAAGGTGCGACACGCCGTCCTTCAGTGGTCGTTTGACGACGTCTTTGATCTCCCCGAATTGGTCGAGTGGGATGCGCGACTTCGCCGCTACCTCGCCAAAGAGGTGGGCGATAGGCGCGAGAGCATCGAGTACCTGGCCGAGCTCAAGATCGACGGACTGAAGATCATCCTGACCTATGAGAAGGGCGAATTCGTCCGCGGCGCGACCCGGGGCAATGGCACGATCGGGGAAGATGTGACCGAAAATCTGCGTACTATCCGCTCCATCCCGCTCCGGCTTGCCCGGCCGGTCGATATCGTCGTTGTCGGCGAGGCCTGGCTTTCGAAATCCGAGCTCGAGCGCATCAATACCGAACGAGCTGCCGCGGGTGAAGCGCTTTTCGCCAATCCGAGAAATGCCGCCGCTGGCTCCATCCGACAGCTCGATTCCCATGTGACGGCCCGACGCAAGCTCGACTCCTTCATCTATGACATCGAGACGATTGGCGGCGAGCCCCTTCCTCCAACCCAGGAGAAGGAGCTCGGCCTTCTCCGGATGCTTGGCTTCAAGGTGAATCCTTATCTCCGGAAATGCGCGTCGATCCACGATGTCGAAGCATTCTACGCCGAATGGAATGAGAAGCGCGAGACGCTTCCCTACATGCTCGACGGCATCGTCGTGAAAGCGAATGACCGCGCACTCCAGGAGTCGCTCGGCTACACAGGGAAGGCACCTCGCTTCGCGATCGCGTTCAAGTTCCCAGCCGAAGAAGCGACAAGCGTGGTCGAAGCTATCACGATCCAGGTGGGCCGCACCGGCGTCCTCACGCCGGTCGCGCACCTCGCCCCGGTCCGGATCGCGGGGACGACCGTCTCGCGGGCGACCCTTCACAACCCTGACGAGATCGCGCGGCTCGGACTCATGATCGGCGATACGGTCGTCGTCCGGAAAGCTGGCGATATCATCCCCGAAGTCGTCTCGGTCATGGAGAAGCTCCGAACAGGAAAGGAAAAACACTTCGCGATGCCGACCGCCTGCCCGAAATGTAGCAGTGCGGTGGAGCGCCGCGTCATCGGAGAGAAGGGCGGGGAGAAGGAATACTCGGCCGCACTCTATTGCACCAATCCGTACTGCTATGCGGTGGAGCGCGAGGGAATCATCCATGCTGTCTCACGGAAGGGTTTCGATATCGTCGGGATGGGAGAGAAGATCGTCGAACAATTCATGGATATGGGGCTCATCGCGAATCTCGCCGATATCTTCGAGCTTACCCCGGGCGACATCGCGCCGCTCGAGCGCTTCGCTGAGAAATCCGCCGAAAAGCTGGCTGCCTCGATCGAGCGGGCGAAGCGCGTACCGCTCGAGCGTTTCCTCTTCGCGCTTGGCATCCGGCATGTCGGCGAAGAGACGGCCGATTTCATCGCGCGTTTCATCGCGACTCGGATACGGGCCAAGACCGTAGCGCCTGCTCGCTTCTTCGAATTCGTCCGAAGCCTCTCGGTCGATGACTGGGCCGCGCTCGACGGTATCGGCGAAAAATCCGCGGCGAGTCTCATCGAGTGGTTCGGGAACGAGCGGAGTATGAAACTCGCCGAAGCCCTCGATCGATCGGGCGTCCGGATGATCCTTCCGGAAGCGAGCGACGCCGCCAATGTGCCCCTTGCAGGGAAGACATTTGTCCTGACCGGCGCGCTCGCACGCTTTACAAGGGATGAGGCCAAGCGTACAATAAAGCAGTTAGGCGGCGGAGTTTCGGCTTCAGTAAGCCGAAAAACAGACTTTGTCATCGCAGGGACCGACCCGGGCAGCAAGTATGACAATGCCAAGAAGCTCGGGGTGAAGATCCTCGACGAAGATGAATTCCTGAAGCTCATCGGATCCTAAAATATGCTTTCAACCGACGAAGTCAAACATATCGCGACGCTCGCCCGCATCGGCCTGACTGATGCGGAAGTGGCGCATTTCGAGCGCGATCTCTCGGCAGTCCTCGATTGGTTCGAGGAACTGAAAGCCGCCGATACGGCCGGCGCGCCCGCCGAAACGTCCATGGCGCCGGAATCGAATCGCACAGTGCCCGATGTCGCAGAGACGAGCGGCGAGGCGCCGCGCATCCTCGAGAACGCGCCAGGAAGAAAGGATAATTACTTCAAGGTGAAGTCCGTATTTTGACGTGCATCCGGGGGACATGAAACGAAAACCATGAGATATGCCGAAAAATATTTCCTGATATGTGGTCGTTGATCCTTGTTTGATGATTGATGTTTACTGAAATATGATCCGCGAGCTTCATGCGAAAATCCAAAGTGGAGAGAGGAAGGCAGCCGATATCGCTCACGAGTACTTCGTCCGGATTGCCGAACGCGATCCGGAGCTGCATGCGTACCTGACTCTCCGCGAATCGCAGGCGATCCGCGAGGCCGAGGCTGTGGATGCGGCGGTTGCGCGGGGCGCATCGATCGACCTCCTTGCAGGTATCCCGGGCGCGGTGAAGGATAATCTCGTAATGACAGGCGAACGGACGACTGCAGCATCCAAGATCCTCGATAACTACGTGGCTTCGTACAGCGCGACCGCGATCACGAAGCTGCGGGAGCGTCAGGCGGTCATCCTCGGCAAAACAAATCTGGACGAATTCGCTATGGGCGCTTCGACCGAAAACAGCGGCTACGGTCCGACGCGCCACCCGCTCGATCCATCCCGGGTTCCGGGCGGGAGTTCGGGTGGCTCAGCGGTCGCAGTCGCGGCCGATATGGCTGTTTTCGCCCTCGGTTCCGATACGGGTGGATCCATCCGCCAGCCGGCAGCCTTCTGCGGCGTCTACGGGCTGAAGCCGACGTATGGCCGCGTGTCGCGCTCCGGCCTCATCGCGATGGCATCTTCGCTTGACCAGATCGGACCGTTCGCTCGGACGGTTGACGATATCGCCATTGTCCTTTCGCGCCTCATCGGGCCTGACTCATCAGATGCGACGGCGGCAAATCGTCCGCCCGAGGCTTTCGAGGAGAAGCTCTCTCTCGATGTCCGAGGGAAGCGTATCGGTATTCCGCGCGAGTACTTCGAAGACATCCCGGATGCTCGGGTCAGGGCGGCGAGCGAGCAAGCGATAGAGACTTTCCGATCGCTTGGCTGCGATATCGTTCCGATCGCCCTGCCGCATAGCCGATTCGCGCTGCCGGTGTACTATATCATCCAGCCTTCGGAGACGAGTTCCAATCTGGCCCGTTTCGATGGCATCCGTTACGGCCTCTCGGTGAATGATCAGAAAGATTCCTTCGAGCGGACGTCGACGCTCCTCGAGACCTACCTCGACACGCGGAAAGTCGGCCTCGGGCCAGAGGTGAAACGCCGCATCATGCTCGGCACCTACGCCCTGTCATCGGGCTACTATGATGCGTATTATAAGAAGGCGCAGGCTGTCCGTTCACTCCTCCGACAGGATTTTCAGGCTGCATTCGGAGTGGTGGACGCGATATTCTGCCCGACGGCACCGGAGCCGGCATTCAAGATCGGTGCGAAGGCCGACGATCCGCTCACGATGTATTTTTCTGATATCTACACGGTTACGGCAAATCTGGTCGGTGTGCCGGGGATCTCGTTTCCGATCGGGACGGCAGCCGAAGACGGTATCGCGCTCCCGCTCGGAGGTCAGCTCATGGGGAAGTGGTTTGAGGAACAGACAATCCTCGATCTCGCCTACGCTTTTGAAAAAGCGGCGAAGCGCGCAACCCTCTAGTGCGGGAAGCTCCGAAAACCGGCTATAATACGGATGTACTTATGAGCACTGATCTCGATGCACTTGGCCTGATCGGCATGGTTCCGGCCGTTTGGGATATCGTGAGCCAGACGGCAGTCTTTGCCGTGCTGAAGGCCTTCCTCATCATCTATTCGATCGTCATGATCGCGAACGTAGTCATGCTCCTCATGATGCGTGGCGTGACTGAAAACCTGAAAGTCCAGATGTACGGGACGACCCGGCCCATCATCAAGAAGAGCGAAGCAGTGAAGAAATGGGAGTCGGTCGAGCGACGGCTCGAGAGCGACAACCCATCCCATTACAAGGTGGCGATCCTGGAAGCCGACCATTTCGCTGACGAGCTCCTGAAGGAATCCGGTTTTGATGGCGAAAACATGTCCGAGCGCCTCGCCAATATGCATCCGGGACAGCTCCAGAGCTATGCCGGGCTGAAAGAGGCGCATGAGACGCGGAACCGCATCGTGAACGAGCCTGCCTTCACCCTCGACCGTGCGCAGGCCCAAGACTATCTGGAGAAATACAAAGGCCTCCTCATCGAGCTCGAGCTGTTTTCGTGATTTTAGCCCGACCTTTTTTTGAATCTTTGTGAAACACACGATCGTCACGACGGGGCAGGCATTCGCGGATATCGACGCGGTCGCATGCGTCATCGCCTATGCCGAACTCCTCCGGCTCGAGGGCCGGACGGCCGAGGCGTACTTCCCCGGTACGCTGAACAATAGCGTCACGCCGGGCGTTCGCGCGTGGGGACTCGACTACCAGACCGAGCCGAGCACGACCGACGCGGAGTTTGTCGTGATGGATGTGTCGGATCCGAAGTACATCGCCAAGGCTGCGACCGCTGGCACGATCACGGAGGTCTATGATCATCACCCGGGGTTCGAAGCGTACTGGGAGGAGCGTATCGGGGAGCGATCGCATATCGAACTCATTGGCGCGTGTGCGACGCTCATCTGGGAGGAATATGAAAAGCGGGGGAAGGCAGGGGAAATCAGCACCGTTTCCGCACGGCTCCTCATGGCGGCGATCCTGTCGAACACGCTGAATTTCGGTGCCATCATCACCCATGAGCGGGACCGGCGCGCGTTCGATACGCTTTGGAAAAAGTGCGATCTGCCAGACAGCTGGATCGCCAGTTACTTCGCCGAACAGGAAGCGTCCGTCAGGGGGAATGTCGTACAGACGATACAGGACGATACGAAGGTCTTCGAACTCGCGAATGTGCCGTTTCCATTCACGATCGGGCAGCTCGAGCTCTGGGATGGGAGCAGATTTCTCCGGCGCGAGAGCGCGGCGGTGAAGTCAGCCCTCGAGTCATTTGGCCATCCGCATTGGATCATGAGTATCCCCAGCCTGTCCGAGCGGAAGAATCATTTCTATACCGAGCACCCGGAAGTGAAAGCGCTGTTTGAACGCGGACTGGAACTAAAATTCGCAGGGGACTATGCCACTTCCGACCGCCTCTGGCTCCGCAAGGAGATTTTGAAGGAGTTTCAGAATCTCTGAAAAGAGTATTTTCTAACAGGCCGAATATCTTTCCCCGGGATGCTTCTAATGTAGCGGACGAAAGTATCAAAGTCCGTTACGATCCCTCAATAAGACCCCATTTCGAGGAGGGGCTATTTTACTGCTTAGGATTTTCTTCCGAAGCATCTTCTTTTAGTTTCGGATACTTATCCAAGTAAGCATCTCTTAGCTCAATCGAGCCGACAAAGACAACATCTGAAAAACTGATGGGCTTATCTTTCCCTTCAATGGTTGGATTATTGTATACATAGTCTTTAATTTTTTTCTCAATAGCCGGGTTATCCAGTATGAACTCTCCGAGTTGCGGGAAGGCCTTTAGCTGGACATCGTAAGCAGTCTTTAAGTTTAACTTCTCTAGCTCGGCTATTAGCTCGTTCTTGTTTTCGCTAACAACTTTATCAATACCGCTTCTCTCGACTAAAATTTTAGCTGAGTCATTCAAAACTAATGGACTGTTGCCAACCACCCAATCACTGGCTGACCTTGGTGACAAGGGGTGTAAATAAGAACCGCCATTTGTTACCTGAATTTCTCTTACTGCTTCAAATATTTCCTTGGTGGTATTGTTGAGCGATTGAAATCCAGTAGTGATTTTTGCCTCCAACTTGGTACCACTAGACTTGATTGGTCTAAAAAAATACACATAGAAAAAAACAAACATTACTGCAGTAATAACCAGTGTAGAAAGCAGGGTAATCCAAGAAACATTCTTTGTTAATACCCACTTCAATAGGGTGTATACGGCTGTCACCGCTCCAGATAGAGCGACAATCAACAGACAAAAATCGGTCAATTTCTTCATATTCATGCTACTTAGAGGAGAAGTCCAATAGTAGCGTTTACTTTTATTTTTGTCCACTCTTAAGGCACTTCTATTATAACACCAAAGAGCGAGCCTTTTTATCGGCAAATAACTCAATCTTGGCTTTTCCTTTGGATCAAAATTGCCTAGGCTTTGGCGCGTTCGACATGGGTCCAGCCGCATTGCTTGGCGCGGATGCTCGCGGGGATCTCCCAGAACTTCATATAGGTCTTCCGGGGTGCGAATTCGGGGTGATTTCGCCAGATTGACATAAGCCGGGTTTTCCTATAGATTGTAGTCACAAGCCCTTGGGGCTTTTTTTAGACCAGAAAATAGCTTTAAAAAGCCATGAACGCGATCATCCGGTTCTTCACCGAGGCTAAAGGCGAACTCATGAAAGTGAATTGGCCGACGAGGGGGCAGCTCGTCCGTTACACCGTCCTTGTGGTCGTCATCAGCTTTGCCGTCGCGGTGTTCCTCGGCGCCCTCGACACGCTCTTCAGCTATCTCGTAGAAAATTTTCTCTTGACCTAAGTAACTCTCTCGAAACCATATGGCCAAACAGAGTCAGCATCACGGGCGCGCTTGGTACGTGCTCCACACCTACTCGGGGTACGAGGACAATGTCGCGCGGAACCTGAAGCAGCGTATCGAATCGATGGACATGCAGAGCCTCATCTTCGATGTGCTCGTCCCGAAGGAAAAGAAGATCAAGATAAAGAGCGGCAAGCGCGTTGTCGTCGAGGAACGCATCTATCCGGGTTACGTGCTCGTCGACATGGTGGTGACGGACGCGAGCTGGTACGTGGTGCGCAACACGCCAAACGTGACCGGCTTCATCGGCCTCGGCACGACCCCGACCCCGATCGACCCAGCCGAGATCGAAGGCCTGAAGAAGCGCATGGGCGTGGCCGAACCGAAGTACAAGATCGACGTGAAGGTGGGCGAGAGCGTCCGCATCGTCGACGGCCCGTTCAAGAACTTCGAAGGCAAGATCCAGGAAGTGGATGACGAGAAGGGCAAGGTGAAGGTGCTGGTCTCCATCTTCGGTCGCGAGACCCCGGTGGAGCTCGACTTCCTCCAGATCAAGAAGGATTAATTTTACTGAAACGCGTATGGCAAAGGCAATCAAAGCGATCGTGAAGCTGCAGATCCCGGCCGGCAAGGCCACTCCGGCGCCGCCAGTCGGTACCGCCCTCGGACCGCACGGGCTCAACATCCAGGACTTCTGCTCGAAGTACAATGAGGCGACCCGCGAGATGATGGGCGACATCATCCCGGTCGAGATCACCGTCTTCGAGGACCGGTCGTTCACGTTCGTCATGAAGACGCCGCCGGCCTCCGACCTCATCAAGAAGGCAGCCAAGGTCGAGAAGGGCGCGAAGAACCCGCTCACCGACAAGGCGGGAAGCATTACCGAGGCCCAGGTCCGCGAAATCGCCGAGAAGAAGCTCCGCGACCTGAACGCGAACGACGTCGAAGCCGCGATGCAGATCATCAAGGGGACGGCTCGCTCGATGGGCATCAAGATCGAGGGATAATTTAAATTTCTTTAATTTGTGGGACGCAATTGCTCCGAGGCGAGCATTGCGGTTTGTACCACGAAAAGCATATGAAGCACGGGAAGAAGTACAACAAGGCAGCGGAACAGATCGAGGCCGAAAAAGTCTATACGCTCGCCGAGGCAGTCGCGTTCCTCCAGGCAAACAAGGTCGCCAAGTTCGACGAGTCCGTCGAGATGCATTTCCATCTCGGCATCTCAGCCAAGAAGAGTGATGAGAACGTCCGCGGGACCGTCGTCCTGCCGCACGGCACCGGCCGCACGCAGAAGGTCGCCGTAGTGACCTCGACGAAGTTGAAGGAAGCGCAGGATGCCGGTGCTGCGCTCGCTGGTGGCGAAGAGCTCATCGCTGACATCAAGGCCGGCAAGACGAACCCGGGCACGCATTTCGACCTCGTCCTGGCTACTCCGGAAATGATGCCGAAGCTCGCGGCTGTTGCCAAGATCCTCGGGCCGAAGGGCATGATGCCGAGCCCAAAAAACGAGACCGTCACCCAGAAGATCGGTGAGGCCGTCGAGATGCTCCAGAAGGGGAAGAAGGCGAGCTACAAGAACGACGATACGGGCAATATCCACCAGGTGGTGGGCAAGCTCTCGTTCGAAGCCGCAAAACTCGAAGAGAACATCCGGACGTTCATCGAGGCGATCGAGAAGGGGAAGCCGGAGGGGCTGAAGGGTCGCTTCATCCTCTCGATGACGCTGTCCTCGTCCATGGGCCCAGGACTCCGTGTGACGAAATGAGCCAAATTCCAAGTGCTCGCCAGTTGGCGGGCTTTTTTGTATACTGGGTGCGACCTTATCCACATCAACCGTATGATCCTCTCAGACCGCGATATCAAGAAAGAACGGAAAGCCGGCCACATCACCATCAAGCCGTACCGCGAAGAATGCGTCCAACCGGCGTCCTATGACGTACATCTTGACCGGCACTTCCTCATCTTCGACATCAACCGGCAGTTTGTCATCGATCCGCGCGACATCCCGGGAGACCTCATGAAGCAGGTGGAGATCGGGACTGACGAGGCTTTCATCCTCCATCCCGGCGAATTCGCGCTCGGTGTCCTTCTCGAGGAGACGGGCGTGTCCGAGAAGCTCGTTGGCCGCCTCGAAGGGAAATCCTCGCTCGGCCGCCTCGGGCTCATCATCCATACGACCGCCGGTTTTCTCGATGCGGGCAATAGCCTGAAAATGACGCTCGAACTCTACAATGCCGGCAAGCTTCCGATCAAGCTGTACTCCGGCATGCCGATCGGTCAGATGGCGTTCGAGTATCTGTCTTCGCCCTGTGAGCGGCCCTATGGCTCCAAAGGGCTCAATTCGAAGTACTACAAGGATAGGAAGCCGGTCGCATCCAAGATGCACCTGAATTTCGTCTCGCCGAAAAAGAAGCGCTCGCCGAAGAAGAAATAATCTTTTCCTTCTGGGTTTTTGGGACTTTTGGCAGAGGAGAGTATGGCATGGTAATTTAAAGACATACGATATTCCTATGCGCCAATACCTTGACCTCCTCACGCATATCATGGAAACCGGCATCGATAAGTCCGACCGGACAGGGGTCGGCACGCGGAGCGTCTTCGGCTATCAGATGCGCTTTGATCTTTCGGAGGGTTTTCCGCTTCTCACGACGAAGAAGGTCCCGTTCCGTCTCATTGCCGAAGAGCTTCTCTGGTTCGTCAACGGCGACACGCAGCTCCGCACGCTCGCGCTGAAAGATGTCCATATTTGGGACGAGTGGCCGTACAAGGCATATCTCATCCGGAACGGACAGACCGTGCCGAGGACGGGATCCGACGAATGGAATGCTGGGATCAAGGATTTCGTCGAGCGGGTGAAGACGGATGAGGCGTTTGCAGCGGACTATGGCGACCTCGGACCCGTCTACGGGTACCAGTGGCGGCATTGGCCGACGCCGGATGGCAAGGAGATCGATCAGCTCCGGGACGTAGTGGAACAGATCAAGGCGAATCCGAACTCGCGTCGGCTCATCGTTTCGGCGTGGAATCCGGCTGATATCGAGGAGATGGCTAAGGCGGGGCTCCCGCCATGCCACTGCCTCTTCCAGTTCTATGTCGCGAACGGCAAGCTCTCGTGCCAGCTGTATCAGCGGAGCTGTGACACGTTCCTCGGGGTGCCGTTCAACATCGCTTCCTACGCGCTTCTCACGATGATGATCGCGCAGGTGACGGGGCTCGAGCCTGGCGAATTCGTCTGGACAGGCGGCGATACGCACCTTTACAGCAATCACTTCGAACAGGTGAGGGAACAGCTCGCGCGCAAACCGAGGGAACTGCCTACGCTTCGCATCAATCCAGACGTGAAAGACCTCTTCGCGTTTACGATCGATGATTTCGCGCTTGAGGGATACGACCCGCATCCATCGATCAAGGCGCCGATTGCCGTCTAAGCCGATTCGCTACCCTTCCCGTACGACCGATATGTCAGAACCGCGCATCAGTCTCATTGCTGCTCTCTCCGAAAATCGCGTCATTGGAAACCGGGGAGCTATTCCCTGGCATTTGAAAGACGACTTCCGTCGCTTCAAAGAGCGGACGACCGGTCATGTCATCATCATGGGTCGGAAGACTTACGAATCCATCGGTCGGCCGCTCCCTGGGCGGACGAATATCGTCATCACTCGTGACACGGGACGCGATATCCCGGGCTGCATCGTCGTCGACAGTCTCGCTGAGGCCCTTGCCAAGGCTCGAGCGATTGAATCCAAGGAGATTTTCGTCATTGGGGGCGGGCAGATATACGCCGAGGCGCTCGCCTTGGCTGACCGCTTGTATCTGACGCTCGTTCACGCCATAATGGATGGAGACGCTTTTTTCCCTGAGTACAGCCATATTTTTGGGAAAATACTAGAGTCGGAAGAGGCTGAAGAGGGTGACTATCGTCTTACTTACCTTACGCTCGAAAGAAATTAACGCGCATGCATATGTCGAAGATAATCGCCGTGCTCGGGATGCCAGGGAGCGGGAAGTCGGAAGCGATCGAGTATCTCGTGAAGAAATACGAGTGGCCAAAGATCTATTTTGCCCAGCCGACTTTCGACGAGATGGAGCGGCGCGGGCTCGAGCGCAATCAGGCGAATGAGCGGCTCGTGCGCGAAGACCTCCGCAACCTGCACGGCGAGGACTTCTACGCCCAGGAGGCGGCGAAGAAAGTCGCTTTGATGTCCGAGGCCCCAGTCATCCTCCTCGAGAGCTTTTATAGCGCACCGGAGTATCGCGTGTTCCGGGAGCGTTTCGGTGATGCGTTCGTGACAATCGCGATCCATGCCCGGCCGAGCATCCGCCATGCCCGGCTCGCTGTCCGGCCCGAGCGTCCGCTTAATGCAATGGAGTCGATAGAGCGAGACTGGGCACAGCTTACCCGGCTCACCCAGGGGACGCCGATCGCGCTCGCTGATCACCTCATCATCAACGAAGGCTCGCTCGAGGCAATGCAGTCAGCACTCGACCGCGTGATCGCCGAGATCACTCAAGGATAGGAATATATGGCAAAACGCGGCAGACTCATCGTCATCGACGGTTCGGACGGGTCAGGCAAGGCGACTCAGACCCGGCTTCTCATCGCTCGGCTCAAGTCGGAAGGATACAAGATGAAGACACTCGACTTTCCACAGTACGAGGCGAATTTTTTTGGAAAGCTCATCGGCGAATGTTTGATTGGGGAATATGGTGATTTTGTGAAGATCGATCCGCACATTGGTTCCGTTCTATATGCGGCGGATCGCTTTGAATCGAAACCGGTAATTGAACGGTGGTTGAAACAAGGATATACGGTTGTGCTTGACCGATATGTAAGTTCAAATCAAATTCATCAGGGTGGAAAAATTTTGAATCCACGCCGGCAAAGGGAGTTCTTGAATTGGCTTGATCAAATGGAACACGGAGTCTTTGGACTTCCTCGCCCAGATAAAATTATTTATTTGGATGTACCAACGGATATCTCGCGGCGGCTCCTGAAATCAGAGGATCAAATTCGGAAAAAAGTTTACGTAAAGCGGCGGAAAACAGATCTCGTCGAGAATGATGAAGAATACCTGCTCCAAAGCCGAAAGAACGCGCTTCGGTTGGTGAAGAAATTGAACGCGTGGACGAAAATTGATTGTGTGCGCAGAGGCAAAATACTCTCGCGCGAGAGCATCGCTGAAAAAGTCTGGAACGTAATCGAGAAGACGCTATGAATATACAGGTAAAGAAGCTGCATCCGGATGCGATCGTACCGTCCTTCGCTCACCCGGGCGATGCGGGGATGGATCTCTTTTCGGTCGAAGATCTGGTTATCGCTCCCGGTGCGCGCGCGTCTGTACCGACCGGGATCGCTATCGCGCTCCCGGACGGTTATGTCAGCCTCGTCTGGGACAAGAGCGGTCCGTCGCACAAGTTTGGCGTGAAGACGCTCGGTGGAGTGCTCGATAGTGGCTACCGTGGCGAGTACCTGATCGGGCTCGTGAACCTGGGGCAAGAGGACTTCGAAATCAAGAAGGGACAGAAAATCGCTCAGCTCCTCATTCAGCGGGTCGAGCGGCCGGATATCGAGGAAGTGGACGAGCTCGAGGAAACCATCCGCGGGGCTCGCGGTTTTGGCTCGACTGGGGTACACTAGAGCACTATGAAGATTTACTTTGCCGCCTCTATCCGGAGTGGCCGGGATGATGTTGGAATCTATCAGGCGCTGATTGAACGGCTGGCTACTTTTGGCCAGGTCCTGACCGAGCACATCGGCGATCACTCGCTTTCCATCCATGGAGAAAAGAAACCATCGGAACATATCTTCCAGCGTGATACTGATTGGGTGCGAGAGGCCGATATTGTTGTCGCTGAAGTGACGACTCCATCGCTCGGTGTCGGGTACGAGATCCGTCTTGGGGAGGAGCTGGGCAAGCGCGTCATCTGCCTCTATCGGCCGCAGCCGGATCGGAAGCTTTCAGCGATGATACTCGGGAACCCTCGGCTCGATGTTGTAGAATACAGTGGAATCGAGGATGCCGAGGCGAAGCTTAAAGAACTCCTAGCGTAAGACATATGGCACAGTACGAACCAACCATCGGCATGGAAGTACACGCAGAGCTGAAGACCCGCTCCAAGATGTTTTGCCGCTGCGCGAACGGTCTCGGGCTCGAAACGGAACCGAATGTCCATGTCTGCCATGTCTGCACGGGCCAACCTGGCGCTTTGCCGGTCCCGAACGAGGAAGCGATCCGCTCGGTCCAAAAGGTCGGTCTCGCGCTTAATTGCGCGCTCCGCTTCCACTCGAAATTCGACCGCAAGAACTATTTCTATCCGGACCTGCCGAAGGGCTACCAGATCTCGCAATTTGATGAGCCCTTCTGTGAACGCGGCACGATGGAGATCGATGGACGTCACTTCAATGTGACGCGCATCCATCTCGAAGAAGATACCGGCAAGCTGACCCATCCGACCGGTGCAGATCATACGCTCGTCGATTACAATCGTGCGGGCCTGCCTCTCATGGAACTCGTGACGGAGCCGGACTTCAGCACCGCCAAAGACGCTCGGGCATTCTGTCAGAAATTGCGCCAGATCCTCCGGTATCTCGAAGTTTCCGATGCCGATATGGAGAAGGGGCAGATGCGTTGCGAGGTGAATATCTCGCTCCACGAAGTTGGCGCCGACCGTTTATCGGGGACCAAGGTGGAAGTGAAGAATATCAATTCGTTCAAGGCGGTCGAGCGCGCGATCGAGTATGAGATCAAGCGTCAGACGGAAATGCTCGAGAACGGCGAAAAAATTGTTCAAGAGACGCGCGGCTGGGATGAGAATCGGGGCGTTACCGTCTCCCAACGAAAGAAGGAGTCAGCTCATGATTATCGCTATTTCCCCGAGCCAGACATCGCCCCATTTGATTTCACTGGTGACTATGTGAAGGAATTGAAGGAGGCTCTGCCCGAATTGCCCGATGCGAAACGCGCTCGCTTCATGTCGGAATTCGGCCTGCCGGAAAGCGACGCGGATATCATCACCGAAGACAAGGAAGTCGCCAATTATTTCGAGTCGGTCGCGAGTGAGCTCGGGGCGAAACAGGATGGAGGGGAACTGAAGGCGGCTCTGCCAAAGGCGGTGAAGCTTGCTGCCAATTACTTCATCACCGAGGTGAGGAAGCATCTCGCTGAAACGGGAACGACAATCGGCGAATTCGTGGTGACGCCCGAGAACTTCGCCGAATTCATCGCGGTCGTGGCCGATGGGACGGTCAATTCGAGCGCGGCACAGACGGTGCTCTCTGAGATGTACAAGGGCGAGGATAATGATCCGTCGCACATCGTTGAGCGGCTCAACCTGGCGCAGATGAGCGATGCGGGCGAACTTGAGGGGATTGTCGACGCTATCTTGGCTGCCAACGCTCAGTCGATTACAGATTTCAAGGCTGGCAAGCAGAACGCGCTCCAGTATCTGGTCGGCCAGGTGATGAAAGAAACCAAAGGCAAGGCCAACCCAGGTGTCGCCAAAGAGCTCCTCGAGAAAAAGCTTGCCGCCTAGTCTTTCCCTATGCAACAAGTCATGGTCATTCATGGTGGCGACACTTTCCGCACCCCGGAAGACTGTTTGGTATTTCTTGATCGTGAAGGAGACAATCTGACGCTTGAGGATTTTCAGCGGAAAGGCTGGAAATCAGGGCTGTCTACAGCGCTTGGTGAGCGTTTCGCTGTTTACGCGCCGAGCATGCCGAACAAGTGGGATGCAAGGTACGAGCAATGGAAACTCTGGTTCGAGAAGGTGATCGCACTCATGGACGATGGGATTGTTCTTGTCGGTCATTCGCTCGGTGGGACATTTCTTGCGAAGTATCTTTCTACCGAGCGCTGCCCAAAGAAGATACGATCCGTCTTTCTTGTTGCTCCATGCTATAACGAAACAGGCGATGGCAATCGTGAATATTTGGGCGGCTTTCTGCCGCCGGAAGACAAGCGGCTGTTCATTGAACAGGCCGGAAAGGTTTTCGTCTATCACAGCGAGGACGACGATGTGGTGCCGTTCTCCAGCCTAGCCGACTATCAGCGTGATCTGCCGGACGCGACCTATCGGGTTTTCAAAGACCGGGGGCATTTCCTTCAGGAAGAATTTCCAGAGTTGGTCCAAGATATTCTTTCTCTCAAATAGAAACACTGCCCGAGGCAGTGTTTTACTTTACGATCGCAAGGGCTTCAGATGCGTCTTTGATCCAGTGGATCTTCACCCCCTGCTTCTCGAGGCGACGGAGCGACGAGCGCTGCCGCTTGGCATAATGGATGATCGCCTGGGGGAGTTCGGTGTAGAGTTCGGTATCGGTGATCTTCTTCTGGAGGTATTCTGCGAGGGCGCGATACTCGAGTCCGAAGGATTCGAGCCGTTCGTAGGAGAGGCCAGCACGGTTGAGTCGCACGGCTTCCTCGAGCATACCGGCCTTCATCCGGTCCATGAAACGCTCGCGGATTTTCCGATTGAGCTCATCGACCGGAGGGTTGATGCCAATCACGATATAGCGCGAGAGATCGGGGAGAGTGGTGCGATCTATCTTTGGGACCTTGCCGAGAGTCCTGGTAATTTCTATGGCGCGCAGCAGTCGGACTTTGTTTTTCCGGTCAATGGTTTTGGCGCGTTCTGGGTCGAGCCGTTTCAGATAGCCGTACAGCTCACCTACATCTTTCTGCCCCCACTTCTCCCGGAAGGCCGGATCGGGCACGACTTTCGGCAAGGGGAGGCCGAGCATGAGCGCCTCGATCCAAAACGCCGTGCCGCCGCAGATAATCACGCGTTTCCCTCGCGATTCGATATCGAGGATCGCCTTCATCGCATCTGTGAGAAAATGTGAGACATTGTATTCGACTTTCGGGTTAGCAATATCGATGAGGTGATGTCGGGCGAGCCGCTGCTCCTCCTTGGTCACCTTGCCAGTGCCGAGATCCATCCCACGGTAGACCTGTCTGCTATCGGCTGAAACGATCTCGGCCCCGATAGAGCGTGCGAGTTCGATGGCAAGCGTAGACTTGCCTGAGGCGGTCGGTCCGGTGATGACGATGATAGGTGGCTTCTTCATAACTGGCGATTATGCCTCAAAATTAGTTTTTTGGAAAGGAGTGGAACTAGTCCTCGACTCGTATGATGCCCGACAGGGCGGAAAGCGTCTGAATAGCCTTGTCGCTTCTTTCAATGGAGAAGGATGTTGCGATCGTCTGGCCGAGAAGCCGGAGCGTGATGCCGATCGGTCCAGGCGGGAGCATGCGGAGCGTCTTGCCGATTTCATCGAAGAGCCGCGCATCAGCCGTATCGGCGCAGTGTATGATGAGATATTCCTTGGGTGGTTCCGGTTCTTCAGGCTTTCCATGCCGGTACTTTTCATGGGTTTTGGCAACGCGGGCGAATTCGGAAACAGTTTCTGGGCTCATGCGACGCACGTCGTCAGCTGCGAGGCGAAGGAGCCCGTCTTTCCGGGCGATCTTGAGATCGATCATGACGATCTCATCTTCGTTCAAGAGTCCGGCGACGCGTTCGGCAGTCTTGCCGAAGACAAGGATATCGATGCGGCCAGTCATGTCTTCGAGTGTGATGAAGTAGAGTGGCTGGCCGGTTTTGGAGAGTGACTTCCTTGCGCTCGTGATAACGCCTCCGATCGTGACGCGTCTGCCATCGGATTCTTTTTCGAGATGGCCGATCTCGGTCGCGGCCTTCTTCAGGTATTCGGCATACTCGGTCATCGGATGGTCGGTGACATAGAGTCCGAGCAGTTCCTTTTCCCAGGTGAGCCGCTCTTTTTTCGTCGAATGAACCGTCTCTTTGATTGGGATTTTCATTTCGGGGAGCGGCATGTCGCCGAAGAGGCTCTGACCATGCGTCTCTTTCAGCCTGCGGAGCTCCTTGCCGTGTGTGATGATGGCGTCGAGATTATCGAGAACGATCTTGCGTTCCGAGAGACTGTCGAAGGCGCCGACTTTCGCGAGCGCTTCGATGGTCCGCTTGTTCAGGTCCTTCGTTTCGACGCGCTCCATGAAGTTTTCGAGTGATGTATATTTGCCGCCGCGCTTTCGTTCCGCGACGATCTCTTCGGCAGCCATCGTCCCGACATTCTTGATCGCGTTCAGTCCGAAGCGGATATGCTCCTTGCCGTCGTCGCCTTTGATGACCGCGAAGGTATCGAAAGACTCGTTCACGTCCGGCGGAAGGACATCGATGCCGATCTCGCGCGCCTCGCGGACCTCGATCGCGATGCGGTCGGTGTCGCCCTGGTCACTCGTGAGGAGTGCCGCCATGAATTCAGCCGGGAAGTGCGCCTTGAGGTAGGCGGTCTGATAGCCGATGAGCGCGTAGCAGGCGGCGTGAGAGCGGTTGAAGCCATAACCGGCGAACGGTTCGATGAAGGCGAAGACTTTTTCGCCGATCGCTCGGCCGACCCCGGTCTTCTCGCAGCCCTCGACGAATTTCACACGCTGCCCATCGACGAGCTCCTTGATCTTCTTGCCCACCGCTTTGCGGAGGACGTCGGCTTCGCCGAGGCTGAAGCCGGCGAGGTCGCGTGCAATCTGCATGAGCTGCTCCTGATAGACGGCGACACCGTAGGTGTTCGAGAGGATCGGCTCGAGCTTGGGATGGAGATACTGCACCTGCTTGGTTCCGTGTTTCCCGGCGATGAAATCGGGGATGTACTCCATCGGCCCTGGACGGTAGAGCGCCACCATCGCGATGATGTCTTCAAAGACGGTCGGCTTCAGTTGCTTCAGGTAACGCTTCATGCCGGTTGATTCGAGCTGGAAGACGCCGGTCGTGTGCGCTTCCTGAAGGATCTGGTAGGCAGCCGCATCATCGAGCTCGAGCTTTTCGATGTCCGGAACCACTTTGCCTACCTTTTTTGCAATCTTGAGAGTGTTTTCGATGATCGTCAGGTTTTTCAATCCCAAAAAGTCCATCTTGAGGAGGCCGATCTTTTCGACGGCATTCGCCTTGGTTGATGACGCGTATTGGGTGACGACGGCATTTTCACTTCCGGCGACACGCTGGAGTGGTGTGTATTCGGTGACCGGGTCTTTGGTGATGACGACGCCGCAGGCATGCATCGAGGTATGGCGAGCGAGACCTTCGATTTTCTTGGCGGCATCGACCAGTCGGCGGACTTCGCTTGAGCTCTCATAGTGCGCTTTGAATTCCGGGACGCCTTCGAGTGCTTCCGCGATCGATGTGAACATCGGAATCATCTTGGCGGTCCGGTCGCAGAGCTCGAGCGGGATGCCGAGCGCCCGGCCGACATCGCGGATACTGCCGCGCGCCGCCATGGTCCCGAACGTGATGATCTGTGCGACATGATTGGCACCATAGCGCTGCCGGACATAATTGAGCACGTCTTCGCGGCGGGTATCAGCGAAGTCCATATCGACATCGGGCATGGAGATACGTTCGGGGTTGAGGAAGCGCTCGAAGAGGAGATCGTACTTGATCGGGTCGAGATTGGTGATGCTAGTGAGGTAGGCGACGAAGGATCCAGCGGCCGAGCCGCGGCCCGGACCGACGACGACGCCGTTGTTCTTCGCCCAGTTCACGAAGTCCTGCACGATAAGGAAGTAGGACGCGAAGCCAGTTTTCTCGATGACTGAGAGTTCATAGTTCATGCGCTCCTTACGCTCAGGCGTCAGTGCTTCGCCCGGATAGCGCTTCTCGAGTCCGGCGAGACAGAGCTCGCGCAGGTATTTGTCCGCGGTCGTGTCGGCAGGGAGCGGGAAGGAAGGGAGATGATTCTCGCCCATTTGGAGCTCGAAGTTGCAGAGCGCGGCGACTTTCTCGGTATTGTCGATCGCCTCAGGGAGGTCGCGGAAGAGCTCGCGCATCTCGGCTTCGCTCCGGAATGAGAGGTCGAATGATCGCATACTGAAACGCTCGGTGTCGGTCACTTTCTTGTTATCGCGGATAGCAAGGAGCACGTCCTGTGTTTCGGCGTCCTCGCGGCGGATATAGTGCACGTCATTGGTCGCGACGAGCGGAATGCCAGTCTCACGCGAGATCTGGACCAGTCCCTGATTGGCTGCGATCTGGTTCTCGTGCTCGTGCGGCTGCACTTCGAGGTAGAAGTTGCCTGGTCCGAAGATGTCCTGGTATTCGAGCGCGACGTTTTTTGCCCGTTCGATATTGCCATAGATCGTCTCGGCCGGCACTTCGCCTTGGAGGGACCCGGAAAGCGCGATGAGTCCTTCGTGGTACTCACGGAGAAGGGACTTGTCGGTGCGCGCCTTGTAGTAGAATCCCTCGAGCTGCGCGATCGAGATGATCTTCATCAGGTTCTTGTATCCGATCTCATTTTTCACCAAGAGGACGAGCTGGTTGCGGCGCCGGTCTTCAGCGGTATTGTTCTTGCTCCGGAGATCCTTCGAGACCCAGACTTCGGCGCCAATGATAGGCTTGATGCCGGCGTCTTTGGCGTGGCTATAGAACTCGACGGCCGCATAGAGGGCCGAGGTATCAGTGAGAGCGAGCGCGGCCATACCGAGCTCCTCAGCGCGGTGGATGAGCTGGTCTGGCGTCGGAAGCGCCGTGAGGAGGGTATAGTGCGAGTGGACGTGGAGATGAACGAAACCCATAATCTATTTTTGGGAAATAAAAAAACCACGCGTGAGTAGTGGTCGAAGAATAGCGTGCGGAATGATGATCATAAGATTCTGATTCTCTCAAAGGTCCGGCTTGCGCCTCGGACTTCGCAGAAGAATATGAGCTCAGTATACCGTCTCTCCTAGAAGAAAAAAAGCCCAGCCTCTCTTCCGTCCGTGGCGAATTCCCAGTATGCTGTCAGAAACTATGAACATACCGGATTTTTCCCGTGAAATAAGGCTTTCAGCCGAAGGAGCGATCCCGATTGGCATCGATGAAGCGGGACGAGGGCCGCTCGCGGGACCGGTTGTGGCGGCGGCTGTCCTCTGGAAAGGGGAGGGTTTTGAGATTCCATCTGGCCGAGAAAAAGAGTTCAGTCTCATCCGCGATTCCAAGAAGCTCTCGGAGAAGCAGCGCGAGACGGCCTACACGCTCGTGCAGGAATTCTTTCATGTCGGAGTGGGGATTATTTCGGCTGAGACGATCGATCGGGTGAATATTTTACAGGCGACGTTCCTTGCGATGAAGGCAGCGCTTTCCAATCTGGAGCGCGTGGCCGAGCTCCGCGGCAAGGAATCTTCGCTCGTTCTCCTTATCGATGGAAATCAGGCGGTGCCGAATCTCTCGCTCAAACAAGAAACAGTGGTGGAGGGTGATGGGAAGGTGCGGTCGATCGCAGCGGCTTCGATCATCGCCAAAGTGACGCGCGACCGGCTCATCATCCTCGCAGATCACGAGTATCCGGGCTATGGCTTCGCCCGGCATAAGGGGTATGGGACGGAGGAACACATGGATGCGCTTCGGAAATACGGCCCGACCCCGATTCACCGAAAGAGCTTCCGGCCGGTTCAATTGGCCAATCCCGAAATTGTAAATAAGCGATTTTCCCGTGATCTCCAGTCTCGAAAAAGATCTTAATAAAAAAACCGCCCCGCTTTTCGTGAAAAGCGGGGCAATCACCAGGTGCTGCTACCGAGGACCTTGTTAGGTTTTGGCGAGCAGGGTGGCCACCGTGTCGGCTGGAAAGAGGTTCGTCTCCCTTTCAGTTCGGACGATGAATTGTCGTCCGATGGGCCAATCGAAGGTCGTTTGGGGAAGATAGGCGTAACGGGTACGCAATTTCCCTCTCCAATCGGCGTAGCTCACCAGACGTACCAGGTAGTTGTCCAAGTAGTGGAGGGTCACCGGCCCACCGATGATTTGGATGGGAACTTCTTTCGGTAGACGCTTGAACGAGATGGGGACGTCGTTGCCAGCCCAACAACCAATGATGTAGCTGCCCAGGCAGAGCATAAGGGCAATCGTCAGGTGGTACAGAGTGGTAGTTTCCATGTGAGGTTTACTCCTAAGGTTGGAAAAATGCAGATCGGATACTGCACGGACAGAAAACTCTAAAACTTTACCTTCCGAATCAATATGATATCATATAAAAAATAAAATGTCAACTGATGAATATTATGGCTTATTTAACGGCCCGCATAAATCCCTGAGCGTAAGCTCGTGGGATGGAGGGGGCTCCACGCTCAAGCGTGGCGAGCGAAGCTCGAAGGGTATGAAATCCCGGGCGTAAGCCCGAGGGAGATTCATAGAAAAAATTAGGACTTGCCAAGAAGCAATCTGTCTGATACTCTGGCAGAGCCTTTCTAGGGCTTTTTTCGAATCAAATCGTACCGTTATGGCTCTCCCTAAACAACGACATACCCATCAC
This sequence comes from Candidatus Moraniibacteriota bacterium, assembly GCA_008012175.1. GTDB lineage: Bacteria > Patescibacteriota > Minisyncoccia > Moranbacterales > UBA1568 > SSEF01. Next base: position 24,621 of record SSEF01000001.1, read on the forward strand.
CGTCGCGACCGCGCCCGCGCCTTCCACGAGATCAAACCCGTCGCGACTACGAAGTGCCCGAAGTGCGGCGCCGAAGCGATGCCGCACCGTGCCTGCAAAGAATGCGGCTATTACAAAGGGCGCGAAGTCGTGAAGATGGCTCCGAAACTGAAAAAGGAAAAGGCTGCGTAAGCGGCCTTTTTTTGTTTGTCTCGCTCAGTTCATTTCAAATATGCTATACTGGGCGGGAAAACATAAAGCTTTTTACCACCATGGCCAATAGACACCTCCAGCGTTCGGTCGTCATGCAGTCTCTCTTCGAATGGGACTTTCAGGGAAAGCACGATGAAAAAGTGCTTGCTGTGCTGCGTAAGAATATCGAGGAGTTCGCTCCCGGACTCGAAGACTATTCGTTTGCCCGCCATGTGATGGAGAGCGTGTTGAAGAACCGCCCGACGATCGACGAGCTCATCGAGAAGTGTGCGCCGGAGTGGCCGCTCGAACAGGTGACTGTGGTCGACCGCAATATCCTCCGGCTTGGCATCGCCGAACTCATGTTCGGGAACTACGAAGAGGTTCCGCCAAAAGTCGCAATCAATGAGGCAATCGAACTCGGCAAGAGCTTCGGGAGTGATGCGACGGCGCGTTTCGTCAACGGCGTTCTCGGCAGTATCTACCGGGAGATGGGCGAGCCGATGAAGGATGATACGAGCGAAAAGCACAGGGCTCTGCGCGAGAAACGCGAAACCATAGCCGAAGAGCCTGCGCCGGAAAAGAAACCAAAAAAGACAGTGAAGAAAAGTGCCTAGCGGCGCTTTTCTTCCATGCAGAGGACCTACCTATCGTGATTATGACATTCAATTCCCAGAAAATTTCCCAGGCGCTCGGCATCCGGATCGGGAATGCCGCCTTTTTTCAGGAGGCAATGACACATCGGTCTTACTTGAATGAGCATAAAAATCATCCAGTGCCGCATAATGAGCGGCTTGAATTTCTCGGCGATGCTGTCCTTGAGCTCGTCGTGACCGAGCGGCTCTATGCAGATTTTCCCGATCGGCCCGAGGGCGAACTGACAGCCCTCCGAGCGGCGCTTGTGAATAGTGATATGCTTTCGAAAATCGGCCGTGATCTTGGGGTTGAGCCATTCCTTCTCATGAGCCGTGGCGAGGCGAAGGATACGGGCCGGGCACGCGCCTTTCTCATCGCGAACGCCGTGGAAGCGATCATCGGCGCACTTTATCTTGACCAGGGATACGAAGCAGCCAAGGTTTTTATCGAAGCGCGCGTTTTGACCCGTATCCAAGAAGTGCTCGATGCGAAACTTTACACCGATCCGAAGAGCCGGTTTCAGGAATTATCGCAAGAGAAACTCGGGGTGACACCCCAGTACCGCGTACTTCGCGAATCGGGCCCCGACCATGACCGTCGCTTTATTGCCGGTGTCTTTATCGGTGATGAGCTCATCGCCGAGGGGGAAGGACTCTCCAAGCAGGATGCGCAGCGGGGCGCCGCCAAGGAAGCGCTCGTGAAAAAGGGCTGGTAGAGTTTTCTCGGAATTCCGGTTTTCATAAGGGGCAGAAAGCCTCTTTTTCTTTTATTCAGGGAGAGGTTATACTGGAAGCATACGGAAGAATGGCTGGAATCGACCACTTTCTTTGTTGGTGTCTACTTTTCTGCATGTATCTCAAGAAACTCGAATTGAACGGTTTCAAGTCTTTCGCCACGAAGACGGTTTTGGATTTTCTCCCGGATTGTGATATCGCGGCCGGTGGCAAATGTGGCATCACGGCGATCGTCGGACCGAACGGCTCAGGCAAATCGAATGTTGCTGACGCGATCCGGTGGGCGATCGGCGAACAGTCATCGAAGAATCTCCGCGGCAAGAAATCGGAAGACGTCATTTTTGCCGGCACCGAGGGGAAAGCACGTCTCGGTACGGCGGCTGTCACGCTCTATTTCGACAATACCGACAAGCGCATCCCGATAGAGTTCTCGGAAGTCGCTGTCACCCGCAAGGTTCACCGGAGCGGTGAGAGCGAATACCTGATCAATGGTTCGCGCGTCCGGCTTCTCGATGTGGTCGACCTCCTTGCCAAGGCAGGTGTCGGCAAAGACAGCTACTGCGTGATTACTCAGGGCATGAGCGATGCAGTCCTGAATGCGACCCCATTGGAACGGCGAGCTATTTTCGAAGATGCGGCCGGAGTCAAGCAGTATCAGATCGAAAAGGAACGGGCGCTCCGAAAACTCGAAAGCACCCGGGAGAATCTCGTCCGCGTCGATTCGCTCGTCATCGAGATAGAACCACACCTGAAAAATCTCCGCCGCCAGGCCGAAAAGGCCTCGCAGGCAAAGGATATTGCTCTGAAGCTTCGCTCGAAGCAGGAGCTCCTCTATAGCTACCTGTGGCACGCGTTCAGTGAAGAGCGCGAGAGCCTTGTTTCACGGCGGAAAGCCATCGAGGAAGCGATCGCCAAGCTCGAAGCAGAGACAGTCCAGCTCGAGGAGCAGTCTCAGCGCGCGGCCAAAGCGATGGAGACGAATGATCGGGAGGAAGTGATCGAAATTGAGATCGGAAAGCTCCGGGAAGAACTGAACGGGACCATTCGTGAGAAAAGCATTCTTGAGGGCCGCCGTGAGGCTGAAGTGGAAAAACAGAAAGAGCGCGAAGAGATCGAGACCATTCCGGTCGATCTGAACTTCGTTCAGGCACGACTCGAGGAAATTTCTACGCTCCAGGCTGAGCTCATCGACAAGCTCGCTCATGCGGAAAAGCTGGAAGATCTTCAGGATATCCGTGAGTTCGCGACCGTCGTCCGGCAGCGGATCGCCGATTTACGTACGCAGGCTGGCGAGGGGAGTGTGAAGATGAAGAAAGTCATGGCCCTATCGGATGCGGAACGTGAAGCCGCAGCGGCACGCATGGCTGAGATCGAATCAGGACTCGTCCGGCTCGAGGCAAGCGTACACGCGGCGGAAACGAATGTCGCCAGCAAGAGCGCGGAACTCGCAGCGGTCCGCGAAGCCGGTCGCGCGGAACGTGAAGCATATTTCAATGCCGAAAAGGAATTCCGCGAGAAAGAGCATCTCCTCCAGCGAAGGAAAGACGAATTGAATGACCTAAAGGTCGGACTGGCTCGTGTCGAGGTTCGCGAAGAGGATCTGACCAATCTCGTGCGCGAAGAGCTGTCGGTCGCCCCTGAAACGCTTCAGTATGACGGGACCCTGGTTGAGCGTGAGCGGCTCGAGCGCGAAGTGGCGCGTCTCAAGGTGGAAGTCGAGCATGCCGGCACGATCGATCCGCTCATCGTGGACGAGTTTCAGGAGACCGAAAAGCGGTTTGTCTTCCTTTCGACGGAGTCTGAAGACTTGAAGAAGGCGATCCTATCACTCAAGGAAGTGATCAAGGAGATGGATGGCAAGATCGATGCTGCCTTCAAAGATGCTTTCAAGGAGATCGACAAGCGCTTCGCCGAATACTTCAAGATCATATTCGGAGGTGGTAAAGCGAGCCTCGAAATCGTGAAGGTAAAGCTCCGCAAGCAATCTGATGAGACAGCAGAAGACGAGGATGAATCCGCCGATGCCGAAGTCGCACCGGAAGCCTATGAGGTCGGCATCGAGATCGCAGCCTGTCCACCGGGAAAGCGCATTCACAACCTCTCCATGCTGTCCGGCGGCGAGCGATCGCTCACGTCGCTCGCGCTCCTTTTCGCCATCATCTCCCATAATCCGCCGCCGTTTGCCGTTCTCGATGAGGTAGAGGCCGCGCTCGATGAGGCGAACTCGCGGCGCTTCTCGAAGATGCTTGCCGAGCTATCCGAGCACACCCAGTTCATCGCGATCACGCATAATCGCGAGACGATGGCACAGGCAGGACTCCTCTACGGCGTGACTATGGCCAAAGATGGCGTCTCGAAACTCCTCTCCGTCCGGCTCGATCAGGTCGGCGAGGGCGGAAAAGTCGAAGAGAAATAGCATGTGGATACTTGAGGGAAAGGAACGATCTGAAGCCGAGGCATATATCCGCGAGGCTGCATCTTGCGCTCGGTATTCCGGTTGCGATGATGCGCGTTGCGGAGCGGTGATTGTCCGGAACGGTGAGATCATCGGCCGTGGATTCAATGCGCCGCCAGCGGGGAGCTCCACCAAGCGTTGTCACGTGCCCAAGACCAGGTACCATGCCAAGGTGACCGACAAGACCTGCTGCATCCACGCTGAGGTGCGGGCGATCCATGATGCGCTCCGATCGAGCCCTGATCGGCTCCTGGGGTCGGATCTTTACTTCGTCCGAGTCGACGAATACGGCGAACCGAAGCGCTCTGGCGCTCCCTATTGCACGCTCTGCAGCAAGCTCTCTCTCGATGTCGGCATCGCGGCGTTCCATCTCTTCCAAGAGGAGGGAATCGTCGGATACCCAGCTGACGAATACAATGAACGCTCATTCGCCTACACGGACTATCCGATCGCCCGTTGACAGGGAATGGGAATCAGGCTAGAATGGCCTTCGTATATCGCTTTTTACGCTTTTTTAGGGAAAATTATGCTCGTCATCCGCCTCAACCGCTTCGGCAAACGCAATCAGGCCCAGTTCCGGGTCGTCCTCCAGGAGAAGACCAAGGCTCCGGGACATCGTCATGTCGAAATGCTCGGCAGCCACAACCCACACTCCAAGGTCACGATCCTGAAGAAGGACCGTATCCTGCACTGGATCGGCCAGGGTGCCCAGCCGTCTGATCGGGTGCATAATATGCTCGTAAAAGAGGGTGTCATCGAGGGAAAGGTCATCCCGAAGAAGATGCCCCGCCCGGTGAAGAAAGAGGAAGAGGCTCCGAAGCCCGAGGAAACGCCCGCTCCAGCTGCAGAAGTCGCTTCGACAGAAGCTCCGAAGGCAGAGTGATCGGGGGTTGACGAGGACTCGTTTTCCGTATAGGATGGCACTACAACTGAATACTCCAGAGACCTATGGTGCTGTCCGTATCGATTCTGATGTCGGCAGGTAAACCCCTAGCAGGAACACGTCACGGTTTTTTTGGCTGTTCGGTCTCCTGGAAGGGAGGTTTTTTTGTTTCTTTGCAGTTTACATAATCCAATATGCAGCAGAATAAATCACAGAAGACCGCTCTGGTTGCCGAGGTCGCAGCCAAGGCGAAGGAATCGAAGGCGCTCGTCTTCGCAAACTTCAAGGGTGTTTCCGTGAAGGACATCACGGCCCTTCGTCGGAGTCTCCGCGAGACGGGATCGAGCTGGCAGGTTCTGAAGAAGACCCTCCTCAGTCGTGCGCTCGGCGAGGTCGGTGTGAAGGTGGACGCGCGTGGACTCGACGGCCAGATCGGTGTCGCATTCTCGAGCGACGAGGTTGCCGCCGCCAAAACAATCGCTGATTTTCTCAAGGCGAATAAGGAATCGACACTTTCGATCGTCGGGGGATCGCTCGGTTCCGAGGCGCTCTCGGTGGAAGCAGTGAAGGCGCTCGCCAAGCTCCCATCGCGAGACGAGCTCCGGGCTCAGCTTGTCGGGACGCTTCAGGCACCGGTGAGCGGATTCGTCCGGACACTCTCGGGCAATCTCGCTGGTTTGGTCCGAGTGCTCGGTGCAGTGCGCGATAGCAAGGGTGTCTAATCAATTTGTAATCATATAATTAGTACGCATATGTCAGAGGAAAAGAAGGAAGTCGTTGTGCCGGAGAAGTTCGAGAAGCTCGTTGCCGAGATCGAGAAGATGAGCGTACTTGACCTGTCTGAGCTCGTGAAAGTGCTCGAGGACAAGTTCGGCGTTTCGGCTGCTGCTCCGATGATGATGGGTGCGATGCCGGCCGCCGCTGGTGCTGCTGAGGCGGCTGAGGAGAAGACTGACTTTGATGTCGAGCTCACCGCCGCTGGTGCTCAGAAGATCAACGTGATCAAGGCGGTCCGTGAGGTGACAGGTCTCGGTCTTAAGGAGGCGAAAGATCTCGTCGATGGCGCACCGAAGGTCATCAAGGAGAAGGTCGCCAAGGCGGATGCCGAAGCGATGAAGAAGAAGCTCGAGGAAGCCGGTGCGACCGTGAACCTCAAGTAATCTCAGTTTTCCAGAGATTTCAAAAAGACCCCGAAAGGGGTCTTTTGTTTATCTTAAAAATCAAGATCAAATTTTTAGGGCCACCTTGAGAGATCTCAAAGTGGCCCCTTGTTCGTGATGCTCAGCTCATCAGGCGGTTTGCTGAGGCACCTTGTCTTCGGATACGACCGGGCTCTTCATCCTCCTTTCGTGTCTGCTCAGTAGTAGAGCAAACGGAGTGACAGAAAGGAAGGCTGCATAAATCGCAACCATCACGGGAAGGATGAAGGTGGCGAACTTCGCTGCCACGAGCGGAAGACCGATGGCCAATATGGCCAGTGCCGGCCTATTGCCAAGGTCTGGGAAGAATGGGTTCAGGATATGTCCCCATACCCAGTCCATCCCGATGTGGGTCAGTAGGCCGACGAAGCAGAACGTGCAGCCCATCGTCGTCATCCCGAAGCATGAAAGGAAAACGGCCCACCAGCTATCGGGCTTTCTCTTTTGCATGGACGTTTTACCTCCAGAAATGGCCCTATAGATAGGCCGGTTAAAGAACTGGTTGACGGAGATCGCCAACATGAAAATATAGCATATTTTTAATGTAATGTCAATTGGGTCAAGCAACGCCTGAAAGGAGGCCTGTTTTTTGACAAAACACAGGAGAGGAGTAGGATGGCAAAGTATCAATTTTTGGCCTGGACAAGGCTTCTTTTGTTTGCAAAAAACCCAATAATTTTCTTAGCGTATGTCGCTCGAAGTTGTGCTGGCAGTCCTCCTCCTCATGCTCATTTCTATCGGGACGTATTTTGTTGCGGGCCGGCTCAAGGTCCCGTATACAGTGTTGCTTGTCATCGTGGGCTCCATCCTGGTCCCGCTCTCGGACTTCCCATTCTTCCAGTTCATCAAGAGTTTTCAGCTGACGCCGGAGCTCCTCTTCTTCGTCTTTCTCCCGGTGCTCATCTTCGAGTCGGCGTACAACATGAATATGCGCGAGATGGCGGAGAATATACGCTCTATCTCATGGCTTTCCGTGGTGAGCCTCATCGTGTCAGCTTTTTTTGTTGCCTTCGCCCTGTTCTGGGGGCTCAAACTGATCGGATTTCCCGTGCCTTTTATGGCGACCCTCATCTTCGGCGCCCTCATCTCGGCAACGGATCCGGTCGCCGTCCTCGCGCTCTTCAAGGAATTTGGAGTACCGCGACGTCTCTCGCTTATTTTTGAGGGCGAGAGTCTCTTCAATGACGGCACCTCCTTAGCGCTCTTCCTCATCGTCCTCGAAGTAGCGCTAGCTGGATTCTCCGGGCTTTCAAGTCTGCTCGAGGGAACTTTCATGTTTACGACTATGGTCGCGGGTGGTGTCGCCTTCGGACTTTTCATGGGATTCGTTTTCGCCAAGCTCATTGGCAAGGTGAAGGACAATGAGCATATCGAGATCACGCTGACGATGCTCGTGGCGCACCTCACCTTCATTCTCTCTGAGCTTCTCTCACATCATCTCGTCCTCTTCGGGCAGGAGATAAAATTTTCCTCCATCATCGCGACGGTCATGGCCTCGATGGTTATCGGGAACTATGGCCGCTTCAAGATCTCTCCGCGCGTTGAGGAGTATATGGAGAAATTCTGGGGCTACTTCGCCTTCGTAGCAAACTCGCTCGTGTTCATACTCATGGGGCTCCTTTTTGCCGATCTCCCAATCCGATTTGATCATTTCCTCGTCCCGATGCTGGTAACTGTCGTCATCGTGATGGTCGGCCGGGCGCTCTCGATCTACCCGGTGGTGGCGATCGTGAATCGTCTGAAAAAAGAAAAGCCTATTCCGATGTCTTGGCAGCACCTCCTCGCCTGGGGGAGTCTCCGCGGTGCACTCGCGGTTACTATGGTGCTCCTTATTCCGGATACGCTGACTCTTCCGGGCTGGAACTATGATTTTACTGTGAAGGAATTCATCGCGGCGATCACGATCGGCTGCATCTACTTTACGTTGTGCATCAAGGCGACCTCGATCGGGACGATGATAAAAAGGATGAAGCTGTCTGATCTGACGCCGCTTGAAACAGTGGAATACCATGAGTGTTCAGCGCTCATCTATCAGGAGGCGCTCGAGAAGCTAGAAGATTTTCATGCGAAGGGCTATGTGAAGAGCGATGTCTTCGAACGGCTGAAGAGTGAGTACGCTGAGCGCTATGAGAAATCAGTCGCTTCCTGTAGGGCGCTCTTTGCGGCCACTCCGGCCGACATGGGCCGGGCGCTTCAGATGTACGCGCTCGGTATGGAAAAGCGCTTCCTAAAAGAGCTTTATGTCTATCAAGAGATCTCGGAGTCGGAGTACAAGGAGATCCTGAATAAGATCGCTATTCAGACTAATCGCGTTGAAGAAGGCGAAGAGCAGCTTGTTCACCACGCGGAGCGTTTCCATCAGGATTGGTTTGAGAGGCTTATTGCTTGGTTTCGAGAGAAGTTCTGTACCAGGCCGGCGAAGCAGGAACTCCTTGAAGAATACCGGTACTATAGGGCGCAGGAAGTGGTTCTCGCCAAAGTGCTGCGCCGCCTAAAGTCAATTGCCGAACGTTTTCCTGGCCTCTACGGAGACGATGCCTCAATTCGTTCGGTTACTACCCTCTACGAGGGATTGCGGGCTGATGCCGGCCAAAAACGTGACGGTGTGGCGGCTCAAATCGGAACGGAACTCATCTATCTAAACGAATCGTTCGGACGCTATGCGCTCTTCAAGACGGAAGAGCGGATGCTTGAGGAGCTTCTGGAGAATGCGATGCTGCCACGCAAAGTAGCAAATATGCTCTATAATGAGCTGAGAGATGAGGCATATTCGATCTAAGTATCACGATTAATTTATGGAATTCTTCGGTATCGACATGGTGCAGGCGATCAAGACGGTTGGATATGTCGGACTCTTCGGTATTGTATTCGCGGAAACAGGGCTCTTCCTCGGGTTTTTCTTTCCGGGTGACAGTCTCCTCTTCGTTGCGGGAGTGCTCGCGGCTCAGGGATTTTTCTCGCTCCCCATCCTTTTAATTATCCTCTTTATTGCGGCCTTCACTGGCAACATGGTTGGATATTGGTTCGGTGCTTTTGTTGGGCCAAAAATCTTTACTCGTGAGGACTCGCTTCTTTTCCGACGGTCGCATATCCTGAAGGCGCAGGCATTTTACGAACGCTATGGCGGCAAGACAATTGTCTTGGCGCGTTTCATCCCGATCGTCAGGACCTTCGCGCCAATCGTTGCTGGCGTGGCACGGATGCATTATGGAACGTTTGCCTTCTTTAATTTTATTGGAGCCTTGCTCTGGTCGGTCGGATTGACGACGGCAGCGTACTATCTCGGCAGTCTGATCGAGGATATCGACCGCTACCTTTTGCCGATCATAGTGCTCATTATTTTCCTGTCGGTTTTGCCGGGCATCTTTGAATACTGGCGTGATCGGAGAGAAGCCAAGGCGAACGGCGAGTCGGCCATGGACAAAAGATAGATCAAGGAGTATGCTAGCCGGGTGAAAAACCGGATGCTGCTGTTCTATTTTTTATTTTTCTGAACGAGAGAGACTTTCGCTATGTACCGCATGCTGAAGAAAATCCTGATGACGCCGCTTGTTGCAGAGAGCGAGAGAGATATCCGCGGATCGGAATTCGAGGTAGTTGGTGCGGCTGTGAAAGAACGGGCGAAGAGAGTGTTCGGCGGATCGATTGCGATCCGTGAAGTGGCAGCCGGATCGAGTAATGCAGAAGAGCAGGAGCTCACAGCTTTGACGAACGCCTACTATGATGTCGAGCGTTTTGGTGTTCATTTCGTCGCCTCTCCTCGGCATGCTGATATGCTGTTCGTGACGGGTCCGGTCAGTCGTAACATGGCCGATGGCGTCCGCCACGCATATGAAGCGATGCCAACACCAAAGTGGGTCGTAGCGGTCGGGGATGGCGCGATCGACGGCGGTATCTATCGCGATTCGTATGCTGTTTACAACAGCGTCGGAGATCTTATCCCGGTAGACTTCAAGATCCCGGGCGATCCGCCGTCACCTCTGGTAATTCTGAAAGCCATCCTTGAAATGCTTGACACCATTGATGCACATCGTCCTGACAAAGCCTAGGCTATGGAATTTTTTCTGACTCAAGAGGCGCTGTTCCTTTTCGTAGGCCTTTTCCTTTTTGGGGCTATCGCTTCATTTATTGCTGATGTATGGATGAACGATGGCGGCCGACTGGCGAATCTCTTAGCGCATGGCGCGGCTATGATCGGTTCGTTCGTTGGATTCATAATGGCGGTAGTAGTCCTCGTGAATGGTCGAGGTGTCAATTGGGAGTTTGAAAGCGCCTTCCCGCTCCTCGAGCTTTCCTTTCGCCTCGATGGCATGAGCGCTTTTTTCCTCGGGCTCTCAGCCTGTATCGGAGTCCTTGCCTCGATATACGGCTATGGCTATCAGCGGCACTTTATCGGGAGCGGCCGGCTCGGCTCGTACGGATTTTTCTACAACCTCTTCGTTGGGAGCTTGCTCCTTGTAGGAGTCGCGAATCAGGCGCTCTTCTTTCTCCTTATTTGGGAGATGATGTCTCTCGCATCTTACTTCCTTGTCGTTTTCGAGCGTGAGAAAATTGAAAATGTCAGAGCCGGCTTTCTCTATTTCCTCATGACTCATTTCGGAACGGCATTTATCGTGTTGGCATGCCTCTTAGCCTACCATGCGACCGGTTCATTCTCATTCGATGCATGGCGTGAGGCATTCGGAACGCTTTCTTCCGGTACAGAATTCCTTATCCTCAGCTCTGCCCTTATTGGTTTTGCGACAAAAGCTGGGCTCATCCCGCTCCATATCTGGCTGCCAGAAGCTCATCCTGCAGCGCCGTCCCATGTCTCGGCTCTCATGTCTGGTATCATGGTGAAAACGGCGCTTTTCATGCTGTTCAGGTTCTTCTTCGATTTTTTTCAAGGCGCACGCGTTGAATGGGGGGTAGCATTTCTTATTATTGGGGCCATCTCGGCGATTCTAGGCATCCTTTATGCCAATGCAGAGCGCGATCTGAAGCGAATCCTCGCCTATAGCACGGTTGAAAATGTAGGTATCATCACGATCGCCTTTGGCGCCGGTCTGGCGCTGTTTGCACTGGATCAGGAAAGGGTAGCGCTGTTTGCGCTCGCCGCCGCTTTTTACCACCTTGTAAATCATGCAGTCTTCAAGTCGCTTCTATTTTTCGGAGCAGGCTCTGTCGTGAGCACAACCGGTACGCGGAATACGGAATCGTATGGCGGACTGATTCGGGTAATGCCGTATACCGCCGCCTTTTTCCTCATTGGTTCTCTGGCAATTTCAGCCCTGCCTCCGTTTAATGGATTTGTGAGCGAGTGGCTGACTTTTCAGGTTCTGTTCGTCGGGATTGTCGGGGCTCCGCTTGCCGTGAAGTCAGCTTTTCTCTTTGCACTGGCCGCACTTGTTTTCACAAGCGGACTGGCGCTTGCCTGTTTCGTAAAAGTCTTTGGAATCACTTTTCTTGCTCGGCCGCGGACGGATGGAGCGAAGGATGCCTGTGAGGTATCGTGGCTCATGCTGTCGCCGATGGCACTCCTCTCGATTGCTACACTGGCACTCGGACTCTTTTCATCTCATGTGCTTTCCGCCCTGACGGGAGTTGTTGCGAGCATCGGATTGACAAATCCAGCAACTTTACGTTTTCCATTTCTCGAAATCATCGCTTCGCGCCATGCGTTTGCTGACGTCTTACCGCTCGCTATGATTGCTATATTTCTTGTAATTACCTTGGCTGTCGTGTTTATGACTATCCGCATCATGACGCGCAATCGGACTGTGACGATCGGTCCGACCTGGGACTGCGGATTTCCGCTCTCTGGACGGAACGAAATTACAGCGACCAGCTTTTCCCGATCGCTCGTCACTATTTTCCGCGGCGTGCTCCGCCCGACCCGACAGTCGATGATCGAATACCATGATGAACAAACGCGTTATTTTGTGAAGGCCGCATCCATCGAGACGGGACTCCAGGACATCTATCGTGAACGGCTGTATTATCCGGCTGGTAAAATGTTGCATTTCTTGGCTGACCGTATCCGACGCATCCAGACAGGCAATGTGAATATGTATATTCTTTACCTCGCTCTCGCATTAATTGGTGCGCTTCTCTGGGCAGCGCGAGCTTGATTGCATACCTATGACCACAAGCATCCTCTTCCTTGTTTTCCAGGTTGTCGCTGTCCCGACATTTTCACCTCTCATGATCGGAATCATCCGAAAAATGAAAGCGCGGCTTCAGGGGCGGGTCGGTGCGGATATCTTTCAACCATATCGTGATCTCCGGAAGCTTTTCTCCAAGGATGAGGTTATTTCATCTGATGCATCGTGGATCACGCGTTTCGCACCGTATGTCATTTTTTCAATTACGCTTCTTCTTGGCGCAACCGTGCCGCTTGTGACGGCGATAGCACCAATGATTCCGGGTCGGCCCGATCTTCTCTTGACGGCGACCGGCGATTTTCTCGTTATTGCCTACCTGTTTGCTCTTATGACATTTTTTCTCGCGCTCGCCGGCATGGATGCCGGAAGCGGCTTCGGTGGCTTTGGATCAAGCCGTGAAATGATGGTGGCTGCGCTTGCAGAGGCTGGTCTCATCTTCTCGCTTCTCCCAGCATCGTTTCTTGCAGGAACGGGACATATCCTCGACATGATCGGGCAGCTCGAAAATTTACCAATGACATCAGCCTTTCCGCTTTTTGTCGCTTTCCTTGCCTTCCTTATCGCGCTCCTTGCAGAGAACGCTCGATTCCCGGTGGATAATCCTGCGACACATCTTGAGCTCACTATGATTCACGAAGCGATGCTGCTCGAGTATTCGGGCAAGCGTCTGGCGCTCATGGAATGGGCGGGCGCCAACAAGCTCATGATTTTCATCGCGCTCGCCGTCAACATCTTCTTCCCTTGGGGGGTTGCTTTCGAGTTCTCTTCTCTTCAATCCCTTGCTGTTCCGGTGCTCATATTCTCAGTCAAGTCCTTGGGTCTTCTCATGCTGATCGCACTTATCGAGTCGCTTATGGCGAAGTTCCGGATCTTCCGAGTCCCAGATCTCCTTTTCACCTCATTTGTTCTCGGCATGATTGCCGTAGTATTGACCGTCTCGCTCACCGTCTAATGATTTCCCATATGGAATCCCAGTTTCTCCAACTCGCCCTCTCGCTCGACCTGCTGGCCTTCATGGCTGTTATCGGGCTTCATCTGGTGAAGAGTACGAAGTATACGGTCAGGCTGTACGCTCTTCAGTCAGTAGCAGTTGCGGCCGTGCTTGTCATCTTAGGCATGGCAAAGGATGAACAGGGGCTTGTTGCAATCGGCATGATCACATTCTTCGCCAAAGTGATCATCGCCCCACTCCTTTTCTCCCGCCTGGTTCACCGATTCGGCAATTTAGTCGCGAGCGCCAGCTACCTCTCAACACCAGCGACGCTTGCAGTGCTTCTCGGACTCATTGTCTTTGCGGCCTCCTCGGTCTTTGATCCTCTCTGGAGTATCGCAGCCGTCACGCCGGATGTCTTCGTTTTCAATATCGCCATGGTTCTTATCGCGATCTTCCTCCTTATTAATCGGCAAGGCGCATTGGCTCAGATTATTGCCATCCTGGCACTTGAGAATAGCATCGTGCTCTTCGCTCTCTTCATCGGCGTGAAGCAGACCCTTGCCCTTGAGCTCGGCATCATTTTTGACATCGTGATCTGGATGGTGATTGCCTACGCCTTTCTCCGTCTCGTCTATCGCCAGTTCGGATCATTGGATACTCGCGAGATGCGACAGCTGATTGAAGACTAAGGAAACCATATGCTCCTCACTCTTGTATTCGTTCCATTTCTTACCGCACTTCTGGCCTTTCTCCTGCCGGCGAAGAAGACTCGCTTTATAGAAGCCGGGGTGATCATGGCGGCCGGAATCGAGCTTGCTTTGGCGGTGAGATGCATAAGCGTCATAGCGGCAGGCAATCTGGTCCGCGGGACGGCATCTTTGGCTATTGATAGCCTTTCAAGCTTCCTGATCCTCCTGATCGCATTGGTCGGATTCTTCGTCTCACTGTATTCTGTCGGCTACCTTCGTACAGAGGTCGGGAAGGGGATTATCGGACCACGCCGAGTACGCCAGTTCTTCATCCTGCTCGAACTTTTTCTCTTCGCGATGTATCTGGCAGTTGCTACGGTGAATCCGATTATCACGTGGATCGCGATCGAGGCCACGACTCTAGCGACGGCATTTCTTATCAGCTTCTATAACAAGCCAACAGCAACTGAGGCAGCCTGGAAGTACCTCATCCTGAATTCCCTTGGTCTCCTCATTGGCCTCCTTGGCACCCTCGTGTTTATTGCTATTCTCGGTGATCGGTCCGGAGCAGCAATCTGGTCGGAGATGGTAGCCTCTGCCGGTACGGTATCGCCAGCTGCGATAAAGATCGCTTTCGTATTCATCCTTATCGGATATGGCACCAAGGTCGGCCTTGTCCCGCTCCATGCGTGGCTGCCAGATGCTCACAGCAAGGCTCCATCGCCTATCTCAGCGCTTCTTTCCGGTGTTCTTCTCAATGTCGCCCTCTTTGCGGTGTTGCGCTGGAAAGAAGCGGCCGATGTCGCGCTCGGAAGCGATCAGTTCACGGGCGGACTGCTGATCTTCTTTGGTCTGCTCTCGGTTTTTCTCGCAGCATTCATCATTTTTGTTCAGCAGAACTACAAGCGTCTCTTGGCCTACTCAAGCATTGAGCATATGGGGCTCATAGTGATCGGTTTTGGTCTTGGAGGGGTGGGGACGATCGCTGGCCTTCTCCATATGCTCTACCATGCATTGGCAAAGTCGATGCTCTTCCTTCTGGCAGGCAATATCTTTCTTCGCTATAGCTCGACAAAGCTGAAAAATGTCAGCGGCCTTATTGAGGCACTGCCACTTTCGGGACCCCTGTTTTTTGCCGGTATTCTCATGCTGTCTGGATTGCCACCATTTGCTATCTTTATGACGAAATCACTCATCCTTTCGGCGGGTATCGCTTTCTCGCCATGGCTAGTCGGAGCGCTGCTCATCGTACTTTCCGTCATGTTCTTCGGCCTGTTCCGTTTTGTCACCAAGCTCGCCTACGGGCCGGTTCCGGAGGGAATCGAGCAGGGAGAAGCGCATTTCCTGACGCAACTCCCAGTAATCCTTCTTTTCGCCCTGCTTCTCGTCTTGAGTTGGTATATGCCTGAGACGCTTGATACGGTTCTGGCTTCCATCCGAGAGACCTTCTTACGCTAAGCGACTACCTCTATGATCGACCCAAAGAATCTTCTTCAACGCTTCGGACTCGGTATTACCGAATCGAAAGTCGAGGATAACCGTATCTTGTTCGAAATCAATGCATCAGAACTTTCTTCCGTGGTTCGGACTCTGAAGAAAAATCATGCTTTGCCACTGAAGACGGTTACGGGGAGTGATGAACGCGCGATGGGGAGAAATTTCCGTATTTATTATGTTTTCGGAATCCCGAAGGAAAACGTCTTCCTTATACCTTTCATTTCCGTGAGCGCAGAGAATCCCTCTTTCCCATCTCTGACGCCAGAGGATCAGGAATTTTCCATGTATGAACGTGAGATCCTGACCTTTTTCGGGCTTATGCCAATTGGACATCCGGCTCCAGAGCGTATCACGCTTCATTCGGAAAATTTCCCCAAGGATATCCATCCGCTTCGGAAAGAGTTCAGATGGAATACGCCGATTGTCGAGCCGAAGGAGAAGGAATGGCCTACGTTCAAGAAATACGAAGGCGAGGGTGTCTACGAGATACCGGTTGGACCGGTCCATGCTGGCATTATCGAACCGGGGCATTTTCGTTTCAGCGTGCTTGGCGAGGAAATCCTCCGTCTCGAGCCGCGGCTTGGCTATGTGCACAAGGGGACGGAGAAGCTTTTTGAGGCGCTTCCCTCGGAGCGGCAGGTAGCTTTAGCTGAGCGCATCTCAGGCGATAGCTCGTTTCATCATGCACTTGCCTATTGTCAGGCAATCGAATCGCTCGCTTCAACAGAGATCCCGAAGAGAAGTCTCTACCTTCGGATGATCATGGCCGAGCTCGAGCGTCTCGCCAATCACTATAACGACCTTGCGTTCATCATGCTCGATACGGGGCTTGCTTTCGGTGGAAGCCAAGGAACGCGGCTCCGCGAGCGAGTACTGCAGTGGCATGAGCGCCTCACCGGCAGCCGGTTTCTACGCGGCGTGCTGGCACCGGGCGGACTCCTGAAGGATGTGCCGAAGCATGAGCTGGACGCGCTCAGAATCGACCTCATCGATCTTGAGAATGACTTTATTGAGGTGATGGAAGCAGTTTCCGAGAGTCTCTCCCTTCTCAATCGACTTCAGAATACTGGCCGCCTCGAGCGCTCGATCGGTGAGGATCACGGCATCGTGGGCATCGGGGCGCGGGCGATCGGCCTCGAACGTGATGCGCGGATTGATTTTCCATACGCCGCCTACGATTCGGTCCATTTTTCTGTCCCAACCGAGGCAGATGGCGATGTGTATGCTCGCTATAAGGTCCGGGAACGCGAGATCCATCAGTCATTCAAGATAATCCACCAATCAATCGATCGAGCGATTTCGTCTAACGGGCCGGTCAGTATACCGATCGGCAATCTCGCTCCGAATGCTCACGCCGTCGGTCTCGTCGAGGGCTGGCGCGGGGACATCGTCTATTTCGTCCTGACCGATGCATCGGGCCTCATCATGCGGGTCAAAGTGCGCGACCCGTCGTTCCTTAACTGGCAGGTATTTCCGTATCTTGTGACAAGCGATATGGTTCCCGACTTCCCACTCATCAACAAGAGCCTCAATCTTTCTTATACGGGCAATGACCTCTGACCCGTTTGATGAAAGCCTTCTTTTCCCTCCGGAATGCGCTACGCTTGGGGTGCCTGCCATACACCGGTGAAGGGAGGAGGGTATCGACACAAGCGTACTGTTCATTCGTTCGCTCTGTATGCCGCCAACCTGGGACGGCACTGGTCGCGAGAGACCGGTGCCTCTTTCTTGCGCTAGTGATGCATCCTATTGGAATCCGGATACCATTCTTTTTCCCATTCTTGCATCATATCGATCTCCTTTGTTTGTGCGGCAATGATGTCTTCGGCAAGCTTCCGAAGCTCGGGACGTTTTGAAGTCTCTAGCACCTGCTTAGCCATTGCTACGGCACCTTCATGATGAATGACCATTTCTTGGAGGAATGCCTGATCAAACGTATCTCCTGTCTTTCCGGTGAGGCTGGCGGTCATGCTGTCCATACTTTCCTCCATGGTCATCTGGCTATGATCCATCGGGGCCTGGGCCGTCTTGGCTCCCCAGAGGCCGTAGCCGAGAGTGAGACCGATGCCAAGCGATACCAGGCCGAGATAGAGCGACTTGTTTGTTCCCATAGCGATACTTCCTACGGATTACTTCTCCTTCTTAGTATACTGCAACAAAAAACCGCCCCAGAGGGACGGCTTTATTGTTCGCAGGAGGAATGCCTTAGGCGCGGGTCACATTGACCGCGGCCGGGCCCTTCTCGGCCTCGATGACCTCGAAGCTGACGACATCGCCAACCTTGAGCTCGTCGAACGTCACGCCGGAGAGCTCCTTGGAGTGGAAGAACAGATCCTTCGTCTCGCCTTCGCGAGCGATGAAACCGAATCCACGGTCCGTGAGCGTCTTGATAGTACCAGTCATAATGGTGCTGCTCTACATTTCAATTAATCTAGAATACGGGAAACTCGACTATATTCCTCGGCTTCTATTGCGTAGAGAATAGCATGTTTCCGAGAAAAAGGCAACTTGCCACTCGAGACCGTCGTGCTATCCTGGGAGAAATAACAGGGAGGAAAATATGGAAAAATTTCATGGAAGATGCCACTGTGGAGCAGTGACGTTTGAGGCTGAGGCGGAACTCAATCCCATTCTCGAATGTAACTGTTCCCACTGTAGTGTAAAAGGCCTGCTGCTCGCGTTCGTACCCGCCACACAATTCCGACTCTTGTCCGGCGAGGCTGATCTTTCCGAATACCGGTTCAACAAGAAGGTGATAGCCCATCTTTTCTGCAAGCACTGCGGCGTCCAGCCTTTCGGCCGGGGACAGGATCCGGCTACGGGCGCAGAAACGGTCGCGATCAATGTCCGGACGCTTGCGGGCGTGGATGCTTCGAAGCTGACTCTGACACCGTTCGATGGAAAGAGCTGGTAGAGGCTAATGCGCGAGGAGCTGCTCGAGGAGCGCTGCTTGAGTATCAGCAGTATTGGCGGCTCCAGCCTTTTCGAGTGCCTCTTTCGAGTTCAATCCCCATGTTACGGCGATAATCGGTATCCCGGCTTCTTGGCAGGCTTCGACGTCGCGCACCTCGTCGCCGACATAGACCACGTCCGATGCCACGAGCGACTGTTCGCGGAGTGTCCGTTTCAGGGCGCGGGCCTTGCCAAAGAGATTGCTGTGAGTGATGAAGTCAACCGCGAGGCCATTCGTTTCGAGAATGGTTCGTATGGTGCGGACTTCGCTTGAGGACACCATGCCGATCCTTACCCCGTGATCGCGAAGCGTCGTAAAGACTTCTTTTGTTCCCGGGAAAACTGGCACCTGACTTGCGAGAGCGTGGTAGTGCGCTCGTCCAGCACGGAGGATGAGCGGCAGCATGATGATGCGCCAGCCAAGCCGATGAAGGAGGAAGTCTCGCAGGTGGAGTTTTTTCAACTTGCTTGATTCGTCAGGAACGATAGGACTATAGCCGAAACGGGGCGCGAGGTCGTTCACGATGCGGAAAAAGACCAGCTCGGAATCAGCAATTGTCCCGTCGAGGTCGAAGATGACAGTTTTGTGCATACGATCATAGGATAGCATATCGGACAATTGACACGGACAAACCGAAACGCTATAACGGGTGCATCGTCACTTACCAAAGAGAGGTGCCTCATGGTTAGAAACCACCCTGTCGGCTTTCGGCTGATCGATTTGGCAGGGAGCGTTCCGCCTGATCATCGCCCGCCGAAGCCCGGTGCCACCGGACCACGATCTGTCCGCTCGCAGCAGATCTGGGTTGACCGACAGACCGATGAGCTTTGGGAGATTGTGCTGATATCAGCCGGCGCTTCAAGCCGGAAATTCCTTTTTACGCTGGAGCTTTACGGCGGCTACTGGGATCGGAAACGCAGGCTTTCCTGGTCGGTCCTGAACAATGGTTTTGAAGTGCTTGAAAACGCGGTCCGCTCTCGCAAAGAGAGGATTTTAGTCCTTCGGGAAATGTACATGAATGCCGAGGCCGGGACTGAGAGGTCTCCCGATGCCGCAAGTTACGTTCTTTCTTTCGGCTTCGATCCCGAGACCGGTTTCCGCATCAAATGATGCGGTCTTTTTTTACTTGAATTCGTAGAGGACGGAACGGAAGTTCATGATTCGGTCGTTGATATCCAGCTGGATATTTTCTTTTTTGTAGAGTTTCATGCGTTCAGCGCGGTGCCGGTCGTCGATCCAGATGCGGCCGTCAGCGTAGACGATGCGGTGAAAGGGTATGGCTTTCTCCCCATTGCCCCAGGCTTTGGATAGGATGCTGGTGATCGATTGCGAGGCCATCGGTCCGCCGCCGGCAGCCCGAGCGATCCGGCCATAGGTCGTCACGTGACCGGCTGGGATGGAGAGTGCAAGACGCACCACTCGTTCGCTGAAGATTTGCATAATGTGCTGTCCCTGTGGGACGAAGTTGGAACCAAATTATTACAAGAAGACGCCTAGCTACTTTGAGAAACTATCTATCCAGTTAAGAAATAGACCTTTTATCTCTTCCAAGTGTCCTTGCTCTCGGAATGTATGGGATGCTCCTTTGATAATGTGTAATTTTTTGCTTCCAGGCAGCTTATCAAAAAAAATCTGTTGATGTTTTGGTGGTGTACTTGTGTCGCTTTCTCCGACAATAAGTAACACTGGCATCATAAGTTTATCCGCATTTTCCAAGAGATCATACCTCAAGCGATCTTCCATAAAAGACCATTTCAACTTTTTCATTACCCCTGGTTTTGATCTACTCTCACTGATGCGATATCCGGTTTCCTTCCACTTTTTGAGTTCTTCTCGGGTATATGTTTCGAGTAGCAAAGAGTTTGAAACAACAGTAGAGATAGGAGCCAGAGCTAACACCTTCTCTGGATATTGTTCTGAAAACAAAGCCGCGCAAAGTCCCCCGAGACTATGACCAGCAAGGACAAAAGGCTCCTGATACCATTGTTGATCTGCTGACCAGTGAAGGACGTCTTCTAAGTCTTCGTAATAGTTTGATACGGTGGCATCTTCGTAATTCCCGTCACTTTCTCCAAGAGTATTTGTGGTATCAAACCGTACAACCGTAAATCCTTTCTCTTTGAACGCCTGAGCAAATGTTGCGATATGAAGTTGTTCTTTAAATCCACCGAGTCCATGCATCACAAAAGCCAATCCTGTCTGATTGTCAGTTTTTTCGACGATCACCGAAATATTTTGACCGTTGCGGTTTTTAATAAAAAGTTTTTGCATAAAGCATTGGCTGAACTTATGGGACGACGTTGGAGCCTATTTTAACCAATCAGGGGCCGTCTTTTCGGAAATTGAAGCATCAAATTCGTGGTAGTTATTGGTGAGTTCTTCACCGGGCTTAATCTCTCGGTTAGCAATGAAGTGTGGTTCTGGAGAAATAGCGATATCCATTACAACACTGAGACTATGGTTTTTGGCATCATGGTTTGTATAGAGTGCCGGATCATTCTCCGGTGGAAAGATATACTGATGTGAGGCCAAGGAAAGATAAGCCACTTTTTCCATGTACTCTTTTTCTTTCGTATTGAGATTTTCATATTCATTTTGTGAGAGGCTTCTGTCATGTTTTGGGACATACTTCCAAACAACAGCACCTTTAGGAATTTTCCCCACAGAAAAAACGCCTTTACCTTCAACGGCTGATTCTGCAACAGTGACAGGAAACAAGTACATAATTTTTGTGCTGGGGAGGATGGGATCGAACCATCGCATGGAGGCTTCAAAGGCCCCTGCCTTACCGCTTGGCTACTCCCCAAGGCTAGTTTGTTTCGGTCACGAGCTGGCCGCCGAGCATCTGGATAGCCTCGTCGATAATGGCGGGGCGTTCCGCCTGGGCCAGAGGGGCTTCGGCCGATGCTTCTTTCTCGGTGAAGATCCCCCAGGGCGTACGAAACCCCAAGATGGTAACAAAAGCCTGGTCGAGCGTCAATCGATTCGCCTCCTGCATGAGCCGCTCTTTGTGAAAAGGGTATTTCACCTGGAGCATGAGCCGGTTTCCCCTGATGACGGGGGTCGCAGTGGAGAGCGCGACGCCGAGAGAGGCGTTCAACCGGAGGGCATGCGTCTTTACGGCTGACCACTGGCGGAGCGCGAGGCCGAGGTCGACAGGCGCGTCAGCTGCGATCGGTTCCGAATCTGCTGCGGCCGACGCTCTGACGGGATCGACGGACACGGATTTTTTTGGTTCGACGGCCGGGGCAGTCGGGCGCTCGGATGGGGTTGGATCGGATGGTTTTTCAGCAGGGGAAGAAGAGGGCGGCGTAGATTTTGGCACGCTGACCGGCGGAGTAGCCGATGTCCGATCGTTCTGAATCAGCTTCACGAGCGCGATCTCAATCGGGAGTTCGGGTAATGGCGAGACTTTTATCAGGCGATCGGCTTCCTGGAAGCGCTCGAGACACTCCACGATGCGCGGGGCGCCGAGGGATGCTGCGAGGGCGAAGAGGTCAGTCTTCTCTTCCACTGTGAAATCATCGATCAGCTTTTCAGCAGCGGTCCGGTCAACAGCGGCAAACAAGAGTTTGCGGCAGTATTCGAGGAGCGACAAGGCAAAACCGGAGAACTGAGCACCGGTGTCCCGGAGTTCAGCGATCACCGAAAAAGCGCGCGTTATGTCGCGTTCGGCTATAGCGGCGAGGAGTGCGTGATTTTTAGTCACTGTAGTTGTACCAAGGAGGAGCGCGACTCGCTCGGCATCGATAGGGGATTCCTCGAGTGTTGCGATCTGAGTGAAGAGGATTTCGGCATCGCGCATACCGCCTTGGGCCGTACGGGCGATTGAAGTGAGTGCGTCCTTCTCGACCTTCAATTTTTCGGCTTTAGCGATCTTCTCGAGCTTGGCGATGATCATATCGACAGGGAAACGCCGGAGGTCGTGCCGGAGCCTCCGTGAGAGTATGGTCTCGGGGACTTTCGCAGCATTGGTCGTGGCGAGGATGAAGACAACATGCGCTGGCGGCTCCTCGAGCGTTTTCAAGAGGGCGTTCCAGGCACCGATCGAAAGCATATGGGCCTCATCGATGATATAGACTTTATGGCTCCCCAGGACGGGGGCGCTCGTCACAGTCTCGCGGAGCTCGCGGATATTGTCGACACCGGTATGTGAGGCGGCATCGATCTCGATGACATCGAGCGAACGGCCATCGACAAAAGCAATGCAGTGGTCGCATTTCCCGCAAGGCTCGAACCCTTTTCGTTTTGAGCAATTGAGGGCTTTAGCAAAGAGCCGGGCGAGCGTGGTCTTTCCGGTGCCGCGCGGCCCAGTGAAAAGATAGGCGTGGGCAAGCTTTCCTGTCACGAGGCTCTGGGTCAGGACGGTTACCGCAGTTTCTTGGCCTATGACATCTTTGAATTGAAACGGCCGGTATTTTCGATAGAATGTTTCAGACATAGGAGACGGGGAAAATCAAAGCAACGCCTCTCATTATACCGGTTCTTTTCAAGCAAAACAAAACCCCGCTTGCCTGGAGCGGGGAGGAGGTGGGGGGCTACTTCTTGAAAACGAAAAGCTTGTAGCCGACAAAGTTCCAGACGAGCGAAAATCCGGTTGCAAGAAGTTTGGCAACGACAACCCAATTTTCCGCCGACAAGCCGAACATCGGCTGAGTGAAGGTTGTAATAACGTAGACGACACCGCTGTTGATGCTGATCCCAATCAGGCTGACAGCGAAGAATTGTGAGAATTTGAATGGCTCCTTCTCGCTCCGGGTCTTATCCTCGAAGGTCCAGAGCTTGTTCATGAAATAGCTGTTCACGACAGCTACCGAAAATGAAACAGCATTCAGTACGACGATTCCAATGCCACCGGTGATGCCGGTGACGCCAACAAGGATGCGAAGGATCACAACATCGATACCGGTATTGATTCCGCCGACGATGATGAATTTTGAAAATTGCTTTATTGTCCGAAAAAACCAGGCCTTCGAGAATCGCGCAACTTCAGGGCTCGGAACGGGATTAATGTCCATAAAACAGTATATTATTTCAATTGATGAATGATTAACTGGCGCTAGCGGCCTTCAGAGATTTCCTTCTCGATTTTTTCCATGTCCTTTACCCAGGCATCGAGTGGAGAGAGATCGGCTGATAGAGGCAACGGATCTCCACTGGCAGTAGCCGGGGCTATTCCTTCGTCGTGGGCGCCGTTTCCAGCGAGCTCCTTTTTCCAATCCGTATTGAGATGACGCTCAGCGGGCCGCTTGACGGGCGGTGGCGTTATTCCTAAAGCGCCCTTCTGGAGAATGTTTTCGATGGCAACCCAGGAAGCGGAGAGGTCGCGCGGCATTGTGACAGCCACTTCATCACCCGGTTCAGCCCGGAAGTACGTGATGGACGCAAGCAAAACCCGAAAAGGTTCTCCCTCGACGACGATATGATAATTCCCGCTTTCATCTTGGCTGACGATGCCGATCGCGTGACGCCGTTCGATCGGGCCGATCTGCTTGTAGATGAACGATCCATCGGACGTGATGGTGAGCTTGAGCATGTCGCCCTCAACGAGCTTGGATTTTGAGGCGTAGTTGGCGGGAACCGGATACTGCTTGCCATCAGTCCCCAGCATGATCTGGCCATCAAAAGTTCCTTCAACTACGGTTCCAGTACCGTCACTTTCGGATTTTTTTGGGCGACCAGTTTTTTTCTTTCCTTCCAGTTGGAGCAACATCGCCTTCGCCCCTTGTATGGTGCGCTCAGCATTCAAGACCATCTCGCGCAGCGCCTGGATCTTGGCAGTAGCATCAGGGGCGGGCTGAAAGTTCGGATCAGTTGAAACGTCAGACATATTTTTTATGTTTGCTTTTTCTGAATTTTTTCTGCGGACCTTTCTGAAGAGAATTATACAGAATATGTCTGTCAATAGCAAACGTTCCGTAGAATGGATAAAAGCATGAATAAGCAATAGTTTCTCTAAGTTATTTTCTACTCTTGACAAAATATAGTATTATGCGTTAATATAAGTCGCTATCAAGTTTGTTAATTTTTGATGTTTTTATGGCTGAAAGAAGGAGAACGATAAATCTCGATCATCTGTCAAGCGCCCGGACTGCCGGAAGTCTTTTGACCGTGCTACTTTCATCTTTCCCTGAGCGTTCAGGGGCGATCATTCGTGAACGTTACGGGATTGCTGATGGACGGGAAAAGACGTTGGAAGAGATCGGAAAGATCCATGGCGTGACGCGCGAGCGCGTTCGTCAGATCGTCGATGTCATTATGAAGCGCGTGAAAGAAATCATGGCACGCGAATACACACATCCGCTGGTCTCCGGTGTTACGGAATTGATCCGGTCTAGGGGCGGGATTGTAACGATTGAAGATCTTCTTGCAGCGTTCGGTAAAGAGGATATTGCCGAGAGGAAGTCGCTCTCAGCGCTTTTGCCAGCCCTCCCGGGTATTGTGATAGCCAAGGAAACGGTGAAACACAAAGACATTGTCACGGCAAAGGACTTTTCGATGGATGTTTGGGAAAGGATGATTGTCGCGATTGTGAAGATTCTCAATGAGTTAGGAGATGTCCAGCCGCTCGACAACCTGTATTCTCTCTATACGAAGCGGGTAGCTACCCCCGATCTTTCTAAGGATGCCTTTGAGTCATTGATTGCGCCGTCGATAGAAATTGAGAAGAACGCCTTTGGTTACTATGGACTGTCGCACTGGAGTGCGGTGCGTCCGCGCGGGACGCGCGAGCGAGCCTACCTTATCCTTCAGGTAATGAAGAAGCCGCTGCATTTTCGGGAGATTGCCCGTCTTATTGATGAACATGGCCTCTACAAGTCTGGCAAGAAGACGCATCCTCAGACGGTGCACAACGAGCTCATCAAGGATAAGCGTTTCGTGCTGGTTGGCCGCGGAACGTACGCTCTTTCCGATTGGGGCTTCCAGCCAGGGACCGTCCGCGAGGTGCTTTCGTCCATACTGAAAGAGCATGAGGCGCCGATGACGCGCGAAGAACTTCTTTCAGCGGTGATGAAAGTTCGCCAAGTGAAGCGCTCGACAGTGATTATTAATCTCAATAGCTTTTTTTCGAAGGTGGGGAAGAACATCTACTCCCTGCGTGACGGGGCCTAGCTGTTGAAATTCCTGTTGCATGCCCGGAGGCCGATGCCTGGTGAAGTGACGGATTTGCTCCACGTGCAAAACTCTCTATACTGCAGGAAGGGGGCGAAGCCTTCCTTAAATGCTCGAAGCCTGTTTGGATGTTGGAAATTTTTTATAATATGGCGACGATCGCGTCCGTAGCGGGCGATGTCTGGTTCTATATTATCCCGTTTGTTTTCTATCCGATCTTCATGCTGCTCTGGTTGGATAGTCGGAACGAGAAATTTGGCAGTAAGATCGAATGGGTTCTACTCGAGATCATCCCACCCAAGGAACTCGAGAAGAGTCCGCACCCGATGGAGCTTATCTATTCGGGGTTTGCTGGAGTGATCAAGACATCGAGTACATTTGAAGAGTATGTTCTGGGGGAATATCCAGCGAAATTTTGCCTTGAACTCGTAAGCACCGAAGGAAAAGTGCACATGTATATCCGGACCCAGAAGCAGTTCCGGAATCTTGTTGAGGCGCATTTTTACGCTCAGTATCCAAATGTTGAGCTCATTGAGGCGGAAGACTATACATCGGGAGTGCCGCGGACTTTGCCGAATAGGGATTGGGATCTCTGGGGGACGGAATTTAAGCTGTTCAAACCCGATCTTTATCCGATCCGGACGTATAAGTTTTTCGAAGAATCTGTAACCGGAAAAATGCTCGATCCGTTGGCTGGGCTTATAGAGACGATGGGGAAGCTCGGGCCGGGCCAGCATCTCTGGCTTCAGTTTCTTGCAACTCCGATAAAGGAGGACTGGGGCGCGAAGAGCGGGCAGTCGACGATCGAAGAGTTTCTTGGCCATGAGGAGGTGGAGAGGCCGGGAATGCTCGCTCGCCTCTGGCATGATCTAGCGGACGTTTTTCGTAATCTTTTTACCGGCCTCCTTGGAAAGGAACTCGAATGGACCAGTCTCGCCGAAGCTGCCAAAGCGGAAGAGCAGCCGGTAGAGTTCCGGCTTACACCAGGGCAGAAGGATATTCTGAAGGCGCTCGAAAGCAATATCGGCAAACCGATGTTCAGGATCAAGATGCGCCATCTCTATATCGGGAAAAAGGAGCATTTTTCCAAAGCGGTCGGTGTCTCGGCTTTCATCGGCGGTATAAAGCAGTTCAATGATCTTTCAATGAACAGCATGGTACCAGACGATTTTAGCAAGACATACGCCAGTTACATTTTCGTCGAGCCGCGGCTTCGGTATCGTCAGCGGAGGATTTTCCGCCGCTATATCACTCGTGATTCTGAGCCGGGAGAAAATTGTTTTCTGCTCTCTTCCGAGGAGCTCGCGACGATTTTCCATCTGCCGGACATGCAGGTGCTCGCTCCATCGCTTTCGCGAGTGGCAACGAAGCGGGGTGGTGCGCCTGGTAATTTGCCGGTACAATAATGAACGTCTTTATCTCAACAGAACAAATGGACAGGTTCTCTCCTTGCTAAAGATCGGCGCATCGTATGTCTCCTCTTCCTGACGACAATCCCATAACCGTTTTTGCCAAAACGAATTTCCGCAACCAGGAGCGGGTCTTCGGTATCAAGGCTGACGATCGCCGTCGGCATATGTATGTCATCGGCAAGACCGGCATGGGGAAAACAAATCTTCTCGAGAACTTGGCGATTCAGGATATCCAGCAGGGCCACGGTATTTGCTTCATTGATCCGCATGGCGATGTCGCGCTGAAGCTCATCAAGGCAATTCCGCCGGAGCGCATCAATGACGTTATCTATTTTGATCCGGCAGATCAGGCTTTCCCGATCGCGTTCAATGTGCTCGAACAGGTCGGTCCGGACCAGCGCTCTCTGGTCGCCTCGGGACTCGTCGGCGTTTTCAAGAAGATCTGGGCCGATTCGTGGGGGCCGCGGCTCGAATATATCTTACGGAACGCTATCCTCGCGCTTCTCGAATATCCAGGGTCGAGCCTGCTCGGGGTCATGCGCATCCTTGTCGATAAATCGTACCGCGAACGTGTCATGGAGAAAGTGACCGATCCGGTCGTGAAGCAATTCTGGACTGTGGAATTTGCTGGCTGGAACGAGCGTGTATTGCAGGAGGTCATATCGCCGATTCAGAACAAGGTCGGCCAGTTTACGTCAAATAGCCTGATTCGCAACATCATCGGCCAGGCGACGAGCGCATTTGATGTGCGTCAGATTATGGATGAGAAGAAGATTCTCATTATGAATCTTGCCAAGGGGAAAATTGGGGAAGACTCCAGCGCGCTTCTTGGTGCGATGATGATCACCAAGATCCAACTGGCCGCTATGGGCCGGGTGGATCTGCCAGAGGAGGACCGGAAGGATTTCTACCTCTATGTCGACGAATTCCAGAACTTCGCGACCGACTCATTTGCCAACATCCTTTCCGAGGCGCGTAAATATCGCCTCTCGCTCATCCTTGCCAACCAGTACATCACCCAGCTCGAGGAGCCGGTGCGCGATGCTATTTTTGGTAATGCTGGAACGATCATCTCATTCCGTGTCGGGGCGGCTGATGCCGAATTCCTCGAGAAGGAGTTCGAGCCGGTCTTTATGATGAATGACATGGTGAATCTTCCCAAGTATCAGATTTACCTGAAACTCATGATCGACGGCATTGCGGGCGATGCCTTTTCGGCAACCACGCTGCCACCTATCCTTATCGAGACACCCGGTATCAATGACAAGGTGATCGCGGTCACGCGCGAACGTTACGCATCATCACAGGCTGAAGTGGAAGAGAAAATTCGCCGCTGGACCGGGATGCTGACCGAAGAGGAGAAGCAGGCGCTACGAGCCCCCCGTCCCGCAGCTGATCCCGTTCCTCGCGCCGCCGTTTCATCGTCTCGTGAAAGAGTGCCGCTTCGCGGGGCTGAAGCGATCGTGAAGCGGGAGCGGACAACAGTGCCGATCGAGTCCGTCCGTCCGGTGAAAATTCCAAAGCCGAAAATGGCAGCGGTTCCTCAAAAGACAGCCCTTTCTTCCGTATCCGACCAGCATTTGTCAGCAACAACCGTCGCAGAAGCGCCGAGGAGTCCGATGCCCGTCCCGAAAGTCGCTGCATTTGATGGGGCGGATCGGTCTCAGGAATCAGCCGAGACATCGCCCGTTGCTGCAGTTCCTGAAAAAGTACTCTATCCGTCCGTTTGTGCAACATGTGGCATTGAAATCGAGGTGCCGTTTCAGCCTGACGCCTCGAGACCGACATTTTGTAAGGATTGTCTCCGCGATTATCAGCGGGCCGTGGCGCGCGAACGCAATCAGGAGGTGAACCGTCGGGAGCGATCCCTTTCGCCGCCGCACGGTTCAGACCGCCAGCCGAAGGAACGATATCGCCATAAGCGCACCTCGGAGCTCCGGGCCTATGCTCCATCTGAGCAGCCAATGAAGCTGTCTCAAACCCAATATATTGAACCCAAGAAATTCAAGGCGCTTCGGAAGAAGCCGGACATCAATGTCAGCGCCGTCCGAGCGCTCATCGATGGTGCGCGTCAAGGGAAGGATATTCAAGCTTGATTTCGGTCGATTTTCTGGTAGGCTAGATGTCTGATGCGATGCTCGATCATGCTTGGCATTGGACACCAACCGCCTACTTATGCCAGGAAAAATTTCGGAAAAGGTTGCCATCCTTGTCTCCGGCGGCGTCGATAGTTCGGTCGCGCTGGCTCTCCTCAAAGAGGCAGGTTTTGATGTGACTGCGTTCTATATAAAAATCTGGCTTGAGGATGAGTTGGCGTTTCTCGGCGATTGCCCTTGGGAAGAGGACCTCGCCTTCGTTCGGGTCGTGACGGAAAGGCTCGGCGTTCCGCTCGAGATCGTGCCGCTCCAGAAAGAGTATTGGGATCGCGTGGTGGCAGAAGCGATCAACGAGGTGAAGGTCGGCCGGACGCCAAATCCTGATATGCTCTGCAATAGCAGGATCAAGTTCGGTGCGTTCTATGATGCGATCGGCACTGGTTACGCAAAAATCGCGACTGGACACTATGCCCAGGTGGAGGAGAAGTCCGGAAATTTCTTCCTTAAGAAAGCACCAGATCCCGTGAAAGATCAGACATATTTTCTCTCTCAGCTCTCGAAGAGCCAGTTGTCGCGAGCGATTTTTCCAATCGGTGAATATGCGAAACCGGAAGTTCGCGCGCTGGCAGAAAAATTCCAATTGCCGAATGCGAAGCGCAAAGACAGCCAAGGGATCTGCTTTCTGGGAAAAATCCCGTTCAATGAATTCTTGCGGCACCATCTCGGGATGAAACTGGGTCCGCTCGTCGAATTTGAAACTGGCGAGACGATCGGGGAGCATCCCGGATTCTGGTACTTCACGATCGGCCAGCGTGGGGGTATCGGGCTCTCGGGCGGGCCGTGGTATGTTGTCGGCAAGGATACGGAAACGAATACCGTCTTTATTTCGCATGCTGAGCATCGGGCAGAACGGGCAAGGGATCGCGTGCTCGTCCGGGATCTGAACTGGTTCAACGAACAGCCGGAAGACGGGGCAATGCTTTCGGTGAAGCTCCGCCATGGGCCGAAAGAATATCCGTGCCAGGTCCAGTGGCAGGACGATAAGACGCTTGAAGTATTCCTCCAAAAAGAAACCGACGCTGGAGTGGCGTCGGGGCAGTATGCGGTATTTTACCGGGACGACTATTGTCTCGGTGGCGGCACGATCAGTTGATCAAATGCAGGATTGCGGCCTTCAGCCGATCAGAAGCAGCATGGTACTGGTCTTCCTGTCGTGCCGTCCAGCAGGTAATAAGGGGTCGCCGAAATAGATCGGCGGTCGCGTCCAGGATCAGTGAATCGACCAAGAAGCAGAGCTTTGATGCTGATGGAAGAGAATGCCATTCGGTACTGGCACAGCGAACGAATGTTTTGCCACTGATCTGGGCTGCCAAGGAAACATCGATACCCTGATCTGAGAGCTTCATGAACTCTGCGGCCGCGATCTTCATAAGGTCGAGGAACAAACTCTTCCTGATCAAGGATGGATCGCTGCCGGCCCCGGCCAATACCTCTATCCGGATGTCCTGAGCGAACTCGAGCCGCAGAAGCGGTAACCTGGGACCGTCAGAATCATGATCGACCGGAACGTATGCCGCGACATCCGTAAAGCTCTCCGGGTCGGTACGTGTTTTGAACCAACAAAGACCGGTGGGAAAACTGGTGTAGTCCATAGCATTCTCCTCAAAAGTGGTATAACGAGATGGAAAAGGACGATGGTACACTCATGCCTGGTTCGACATGAGAAAATATTCTACGATAGTATAAAAGCCATGTCAATCAGAAAGGAAAAAATCATCTTCTTTGAGCGTCATCTCATGGATTTTTTTCAGAAGGCAGGCCGCTCTGAACTACCATGGAGGAAGAAGCATATCTCGGCTTACGAGGTGTGGGTATCGGAAATCATGCTGCAGCAGACCCAGGTATCACGCGTAGTCGGATACTATGAACGCTTCCTGGAGCGGTTTCCGACAGTCGAATCGCTCGCGCAAGCGACTTGGGAAGAATTTCTTCCATGCTACCAGGGACTTGGATACTATGCTCGTGGCCGCAATATGCTCCGTGCAGCCCGCATGATCGTCGATCAGTATGACGGAAGGTTTCCGCGTGATACTGAGACTCTCCGAAAAATTCCTGGTGTCGGTCCGTACACGGCTGCGGCGATCATGAGTTTCGCGTACGGAGGCAAACACCTGGCTTGGGATACGAATCTCCGGCGGGTTATCGGGCGCTTCTTCTTTGGGAGCCGAACGGCAATGATTGATGAGGCATATCTTGAGGAGCGCTTTACCGTGGCAAGGAAGAAGATGAATGCAGCTCTCATGGATTTCGGGAGCGCACTTTGTACGGCGCGTCCCAAATGTACCGCCTGCCCACTCCGTCTGCGGTGTATCTATGCACGGGAGAAAGGGAGGCATGAGGCCGGAAAAGCACAAAAAAGGACTCCAAAAGGTGACTGGTCGTCTGCGGAAGCGGTCATCATCCTTCATGACAGGCATTGCATCTACTATTCCTCCCTGCAGACGAAGTACGCGCCGTTCGTCTTGCCCGCCACCTACAATACGCGTGCCGGGATCAAGGCATACTTTGAAAAACGCTACGGACTTTCGCTCGCGGTCCGCCCTCCTCACGAAAGAAGAATAGATCGTGGTCATCCACGCATCTTCGTCCGGGCTCAGATCCTCCTCGGATCGCCAGTGTTCCGTGCGTTTCCATCGGAGAACATCCGAGGAAGAGGGGTTTGATCAGGCAGTTTTCTTCGCCGCCTATCTCGGCTATACTGGAGACGGGGTCAGTTTTTACTGATGTAAAATATCATGCAGGTTCGCCATCTCAATGTCTATTTTTTCTTCCTCATCATGCTTGTCGTTGGGGCGATGGTCTTTTTTATCTTTCAGCCATTCCTAACCGCGATTGTCGCTGCAACGATCCTTTCTGTGCTGTTTCGTCCGGCATACCATTCGCTCCTGCGGATGCTGCCTGGCCGGCCCGGTTCGGCATCGATTATCACATGCCTTCTGGTTGGGATCATCATCGTTACCCCCATTCTCTCCGTCCTCTCTCTTGCGGTAGCCGAGGCAAATCATCTCTATCATACGATCGCTGAGGAGCGATCCTTCGCGAGTGTCATTGAGGTAGGGGTGAGGACGGTCCAGGAAACGTCATTCGGACAGATCGTTCTCAAAGACTCGGCTTTTACGGTAGAGCGAGTGACGGAAGATATCCGTCAATTCAGCCAAAATGCCTTGGGATTGCTCCAAACTGCTTACCAGAGTGTGACACATTTCTTCTTCTGGGTTTTCGTCATGTTCTTCACCCTGTTCTACTTTCTCATAGATGGCGACCAGGCCTTTAGGCGGCTGATGCAGCTTTCTCCGCTCAAGACCGAACATGAGACGCTTCTCGCCTCGAAGTTCATATCTATTAGCCGTGCCACCCTGAAAGGAACGCTCGTGGTTGGCGTGGTTCAGGGGATGCTTGGCGGCCTGGCGTTTTGGATTGTCGGCGTTCCGTCACCGGCGATCTGGGGATTACTCATGGTGCTGCTCTCCATCATTCCTTTGGTGGGATCAGCATTGGTCTGGCTTCCAGCGGGCATCATCCTCCTCTTGATAGGGCAGGTTTGGCAAGGTGTTTTCCTCCTAGCCGTCGGTTTTGGAGTGATTTCGATCATCGATAATATCTTGCGTCCGAAACTTGTCGGTAAAGATACGCAGATGCACCCCCTGATCGTTTTTTTTGCGACGCTCGGAGGCATTTCATTTTTCGGTCTGCCAGGCTTCATCATCGGTCCGATCATTGTCTCTCTTTTCATGGCGCTCGGTGAGATCTACGCCATTGAATTCAAGGGTCAACTTGCGGCATATAACGATTAGGCTATGCATGCCCTGTGGCAGTCGCTGCCGCTTTTGCTTGATCCGATCGCGCTCCATATCGGCCCCTTTCCGATAACCTGGTATGCAGCGATGTATATTGCCGGAGTGTTTTTTTCAAGCCTGTATTTCATATCACTTGCTCGTCGCCGTGGCATCTTGGCAGATGCGGGCATCGCGACTGAAATGATCGTTAGCGTGCTCTGGGGAGTCCTTGTTGGCGCCCGGCTCGGCTATGTGTTTTTCTACGGAGGTTCGGATTTTATCGTTGAACCCTGGCGCATCATTTCGCCGTATGACTTCGAGCTTGGTGAGTGGATCGGCATCAGGGGAATGAGCTTCCATGGAGGCCTTATCGGCGGCGCGTTCGGTCTCCTTGTATTTGTTCGTGAGTCGAAATATAGCTTCTTCCAATTTTCTGATATCCTGGTCCAAGCAATTCCGATCGCACTTCTCTTCGGGCGGATTGGGAACTTTTTGAATCAGGAAATTCTGGGTCGCGCTACCGAGACCCGTTGGGGGATGTATTTTCCAGCGTCTGGCCCGGGGCTCTTCCACCCTGCTACGCTTTATGAGGCTTTCTTCGAAGGCCTGATGCTCTTCGTCGCTATGCTGATTCTTGGGCGTTTTATCCGAACGCCAGGACGGCTCACGGCATTTTTCCTCTTCCTCTACGCGGCGGTCCGTTATGTGGCGGAAAGCTACCGGGCTCTGCCTCACCCGGAGGACCTGGTTCTAGGGATGTGGTCTATTGGCCAGGCACTCTCTTTGGCTATGGTGTTTCTCGGGGTTGCGATTCTGCTCTGGCCTCGAAAACGCGTGGTATAATTCGGAAAAGACCCGCACTTAGTATGGAAAAAAAACAAGGAATTGCATTTTTAGTCGGCATGATGGTAGTGATTGGCGGACTCATTTGGTGGGGATTGGCCGAGGAGGGGATGAAGGAAACGTTTGATCAATCCGTCACGACATACTTTTATGGTGAGGAGTGCCCGCATTGTCGGGATGTTCGAAAGTTTCTCGACGAGAACAAGGTCGAAGAGAAGTTCAGCTTTGTGAAGCGGGAAGTATGGCATGACAGTGCCAATGCGTCGCTCATGCGCGAGGCGGCAAGTGCCTGTGCCCTCCAGTCGGATGAAGTCGCTGTACCATTTGTCTTTTCCGAAGGGAAGTGTCTCGTTGGTACGCCGAAAGTGATTGAATTCTTCAAACAAAAAGCTGGCATCTAAAATCCATGCGAGAAATCGTTCCTCCTACTGCGAAATCCATATCGCACGCCAAGATGTTTATCGATGGCGTGGCTCGTGGTCGCGAGTACCGATCTCCGCGGCCTGGCTCGGCACCCCGATCGATTGTCTCCCCAGCAATGATACGGGCGCGGCGGCAGCTGGATGTCGTTCTGCTTCGGGAGCGTTCTGGCGCCAAGGACCCCTTTCTGAGGGTCAAGCGAGTATGGAAGAAACTTATGCTTTTCCGCCGGCTCTTTGTCATTGCTCGCCGAATCAGCCGCCGACTCAGCCGATATGTTCCGGAGCCGGGAAATCTTTCGCCTAAGAAGGCTCTCTATGCTTCGCTCTTCGCCGGAGTCAGCTTTGGTATGGTGTCGATGTCGGTCATCCAGGACCTGAAAGGTGATGAGGTGAATGCAGGAACAGCGGTCACCGTCGCTCCGGTGGTTGAAGAGACTGAAGGGGAGAAGCTTGCCAAGGAACTTTCCGAGGAGAAGAAGAAATATGATCCAAACGACGACCTCTTCCTGCAGTTCTTCAGTGAAGCGGAAAAAGAGGAATACCGCGGGCAGATCGAAGAGCTCGTCAAGGGTTATCCGATCGAAGACATGCTCCCGTACATTCTGGAGAAGGACCGTATCGTTGCAGCGTTCCTCATCGGTATTGGAAAGAAGGAGTCGAATTGGGGGAAGCGCGTCCCGGTCCTCGATGGTCAGGACTGCTTCAACTACTGGGGATACCGGGGAGTGCGGCGGCTTATGGGAACGGGCGGGCATACCTGTTTCAATAGCCGAAAGGACGCTGTCGATACGGTCGCACTCCGGATCGAATCTCTTATCTATTCATCAAAAATCGATACGCCAGCCAAGATGATCATCTGGAAGTGCGGCTACAGTTGCGATGGTCACAGCCGGGAGAGCGTGCGGAAATGGATCGCGGACGTCGATATGTACTTCAAGGAACTGAATCAGGCCGAGGGCGGTCCAGGCGAGTAGTTCTTTTCTGATATTGACTTTTAAAATTTTCGTTGTGTAAATTAAACTGCTAAATCTGGCAGTTTTTGCCTTTATAGAGGCAAATTTTCCTTTATTTATGGGAAAAGTTCTTTGACTCGGAGGGTGAAAAATGCTATCCTCAGGCTTGCGTCCCAAAAATATTTTCCCCTATCGGATGCCTAATTTCTGAAAAAATAATCGTCCATGAATTCCCGATCGACTACTCAGAAAAAACGCGAAAATGACGTCTTTTCCCGATCCTGCCAGGTGATCGGCCTTATTGGCATGCTTTCTTTCGCCCTCGGTCAAGCCGGTCAGGCTTCGAGCGATTCTGGAGCGGATCAGGGCGGCGATGTTCCCTTATCGCGAGTGAGTCTCTGTGATTGGCAGTATGATTATAATTTTTTCACTGGGAAGAAAGCTGAGAAGGGCGAGTCTTCGGTTCCTTGCGATACGGCTTTTGATCGGAACGTGGCGTCTGGACCTGGCACGGATCATGCACCTATTCCTCCGAAGAACGAGAAGTCCCTTTTTGAGGCTGAGCTTTATTCCATTGTCTCCGGCTATCCCATCGAGGCGATGGTGCCAGTGATCGCTGAATACGACAGGGATATCGCTGGTCTCATCGTCGGAATCGCTAAGAAAGAGAGTAATTGGGGCAAGCGGGTGCCTCGGACGGACGAAGGCGACGACTGCTTTAATTATTGGGGGTACAAGGGTGCTGGCGTGCGGGGTACTGCGATGGGTCATGGCTGTTTCGGCGATCCGGCTGAAGCGGTTCATACGATCGGCAACCGCCTCCAGGAACTTGTCGCGCTTCGCAAGACCAGCGAGCCCGCCAATATGACGATCTGGAAGTGCGGCTCATCGTGCGCGACCCATTCGCCGGAGAGCGTGCGGAAATGGATCGCGGACGTCGACCTTTATTTCCGTCAGATCGCGCAGCGATAGTCCGGCCTGCTACATCGGAGAAGTATCGCGTGACATCTCAGTGGTCTTGTCGGAAACCTGCTATCGGCATTGTGGTGGTATACTGAAGTTAAACAGATACCCTCATGCACTGGCTTACCTTCGCTCTCGCGGGATACTTTTTCAACGCGGTTACCGCTATTTTCGATAAATTTCTCCTGGCTGGCCGGATTAAGGAGCCGGTAGTATATGCCTTCTTCGTTTCCATCCTTTCGCTTTTTGCCATCGTTCTCGTGCCCTTCGGATACCAGCCAATTCCTTGGCAGACCAGTGTCGTATTCGTGATCTCTGGCATGCTCTTTCTGTACGGCCTGGTCGCATTTTATAATGCCGTAAAGCGAAGCGAGATCTCACGGGTCGCTCCGCTCGTCGGCATCACGATTTCGGTTATTGCTGGAGTGGCATCGCTTGCCTTTGGCCCTGCCGCCTATGTTACGCTTTCGCCCGGGCACTTCTTTTCGCTCCTTCTCCTTTTGGCTGGAGCATTCCTTATCGCTTTCGATCTCCCACTAAAGGAAAATGATGCGCTCATGAAATCGACGCTTCTGTCCGGAGCGCTGATGGCACTATCGCTCCTTTTCCTGAAGACGGGATATCGGAATGCGGATTTTGTAAATGGGCTCCTTTGGTCACGGCTCGGTTTCATCGTGGGAGGCTTCAGTCTCTTTATCATCCCGGAGTATCGGCGGATCATTTTGGAAAATACGCGCACCCTTTCGTCATCGAATCGGCGCGATGTTTCAACTGGCGCGCTCTTCATATTGAATAAGATTTTTGGAGCAGCCGCGTCATTTCTCCTCACCTATGCAGCATTCCTCGGCCCGGTGACGTTTATCCAGGCGCTGAATGGAGTTCAGTATGCGTTCGTGCTCGTTCTTACTATCCCGCTCGCAATGCGTTTTCCAAAGATTTTCGAAGAAAAATTGTATTTTTGGGACTGGTTCCAGAAAGGTATCGCGATCATTTTCATTGCGCTTGGCATGTGGCTAGCGGTGGATCAGGGCGTGGATTTTCTCTTCCTTTAGGATTTTAGGCTGAATTTTGTATGAGCCAGCCAGTGGATCGACATAAGATCAATCCCACATCGCTAGCCTCCAATCGCTGGCGGGGCGTAGTTAAGTCGACTGGCTATGCGGTCGGAGTGGTGCTGGTCGTCCTGCTTGTGGTTTTCGGGTATTTCAACCTGCCTGGCCCGGCACCGCGAGAAGACGTACATCTCGGCATGACTTTTTCGTCCAGATACGCGACGGATCTCGGGCTCGACTGGCGTGAGGCGTATCGAGCGCTTCTCGAGGAGGTGGGCGTGAAGAAGCTTCGCATTCCGGTGTACTGGGATCTGACGGAACGATCCTCAGGAGAACGCGACTTTTCCGATGTCGACTGGCAGTTGGATGAAGCCGAGCGAGCGGGTGCGACCGTTATCCTCTCCATCGGCCAACGGGTGCCGCGCTGGCCGGAGTGCCATATTCCCGCTTGGGCAAAAGAGCGCCCCGAATCCGAGCGGCAAGAAGCCCTGAGATCCTTCATGAAAGAAACGGTCGAGCGTTATCGCGATCGTGAGGTGATCACAACCTGGCAGGTGGAGAATGAGCCTTTCCTTGTCTTTTTCGGCGAGTGTCCTCCTCTTGATGTTGATTTCCTTGAGCAAGAAGTTTCGTTAGTGAAGAAGCTCGATTCGTCGCGTCCAGTACTTCTGACAGATTCGGGCGAACTCTCAGTCTGGTACCGGGCAGCAAAGCGCGGGGATCAGTTCGGGACGACGATGTACCGCATGATTTACAAGGGCGGCTGGGGCTATGTGACGTACCCGATCGGGCCGAATTTCTTCCGAGCGAAAGAGAGACTGGTCCGTCTCCTGACCGATCAGGATCATTTTTCAGTGATCGAGCTCCAGGCTGAGCCGTGGGCGAGCGGTTGGGTGGCAAACGTACCGCTCGAGGAGCAGTTCATCACGATGAATGAGCGCTTGCTCGAGGAGAATGTAACCTATGCCCGGCGCGTCGGTTTCGAGGATATTTATCTCTGGGGCGGAGAGTGGTGGTATTGGCTCAAAACGAAGAAAGACTACCCGGCGGTGTGGGAAAAGGGGAAAGAGCTCTTCCGTCGGTATCCGTGATGCGATCATGATCCTCGTCCTCGACAATCTCCGGAGTGCCTACAATGTCGGAGCACTTCTCCGATCGGCTGACGGCGCAGGTGTGACGCATGTGTATCTTGTCGGTATCACACCGGCGCCAGCGAAGCCCAACAGTCTCTACCAGACAGTGGCCGAAAAGGCGCTCGCGAAAACAGCGCTCGGTGCCGAGCGTTCGGTACCGTGGTCGAGTACGAAGTCACTGGCTCGGCTTGCTGCGCGCCTCCATCGGGACGGCCATGAACTCATCGCTCTTGAAGAGGGTGGAGGTGTCGATGCGATCGACTATCGTGACTGGAGACCGGCCCGAGGGAGAGGACCAGCACTTATCGTTGGGAATGAGGTCGACGGGCTTAACTCGAAGACGCTTGCGCTTGCAGATGTGGCTATCCGGCTTCCGATGCGCGGGAGCAAGAATTCGCTGAATGTGTCGGTGGCAGGGAGTATTGCCTTATACCACCTGTCGGCTACAATGGAAAAGGAAAAGAAAGTTTCTAGTGGCTAGAGTTGTTAGTTATTAGAGCAGAAAAGAGTCAGAGCAGCCGGTTTCCTATCCCGCTAGAAACTAGCGACTAAGCACTAGCAACTTTTTTGGATGAAAAAGGAAACGAAAGACAAGAGAATCGCCATTTTCGATATCGATGGCACCATTTTCCGGAAAAACCTGCATTTCGAGCTCATCAACGAGCTTGCATGGCTGAAGGTTTTCCCGGATTCGGTCCGGCGTGAGTTGACCGAGGTATACAGCCACTGGCTGGAGCATTCCGGTACGTACGAGGACTATCGGAAGGCGATTGTCCGCATCTATGCTGAGCATATCGCGGGTGTCTCCGAGGCAGAGGTCCGTGAAGCGGCGCATATTGTCGTGCCGTTTCATGCCCGGCGCACCTACCTCTTTTCCGAGTCGCTCATCAAGGATCTGCGCGCCAAGGGCTATCACCTCCTTGCTATCTCGGGCTCGCCGATCGAGATCGTGGAGGAATACAACGAGCACTACCTCCATTTCGACCGCGTCTTCGGCAGTATCTATGCCAAAGATACGAAGGGGATATACACTGGGGAAGCCGAATTCGAGCCTTCGCGGAACAAGGGCGAGGCTTTGCAGCAGTATGTTTATGAACACGGGCTTTCGCTCGATGATTCCTATGGCGTTGGCGATACAGAGAGCGATGCCAGTTTCCTCCGCATGGTGACTCATCCGATAGCGTTCAATCCGAACCAGAACCTGAAAGCGATGG
The DNA here is from genome assembly GCA_008012175.1 of Candidatus Moraniibacteriota bacterium. GTDB lineage: Bacteria > Patescibacteriota > Minisyncoccia > Moranbacterales > UBA1568 > SSEF01. The sequence continues at coordinate 63,952 of SSEF01000001.1, forward strand.
CGGATACCGAGGGTTGGCGCATCGTTATCGAGAAGAAAGATGTCGTGTACGAGATAGGGAAGAAATAGTTGCTAGTGACTAGTTTCTAAATATGCATCAGGGGAATGAATCGCTCCGTTTACCCAATCGGCTAACAACTAATAGTAGATACTTCCATGGCGTTCAACCTGAATAGCTCACTCGATAGTTTCCTGAAGAAGACCCTCTGGCTCTGGCTGCCCTTCTATGCATTTCGCACCCTTCTGAAGGAGTTCGCTATCTGGCTCGCCCGGGAGAAGAAGTAGTATGTTTCTTCGAATACTCCAGACTGATTGGCTGCGCCGATTCGTCCCGCTGATTCTCTGGTGTGCTGTGATCTTTGCTTTTTCCGAGATGCCAGGAAGCGGACTCGAGGTCACACCGCCTCTCTGGTATGTGCTGGAACGCAAGTCTGCTCATGTCTTTGAGTATGCCATACTCGCACTTCTCAGCTATCGTTTTTTTTCGAGAATCTATCCGCTGGAGCGTTTCTCACGGGTCGCTATGCTCTCGGGAGCATTTGCGCTGACGTATGGGGTGCTCGACGAATTTCATCAGCTATTCGTCTTCGGGCGCGGAGCGCGGCTCTCGGATGTCGCGATCGACGGAATTGGCATCCTTATAGCCATCAGCAGCCTCATTTTTCTCCATCGCAGCTATCGCGATGGTATACTGGAAAAGACAGTTGCTCGTGACTAGTCTTTTGTTTCTAGTAGGTTATACTCCTTGCCGCTAGCAGTTAAGAACTAGAAACCTCTCCCATGTCCCTCGCTCGTTCACGCACCATCCAATACATCGGCATCCTCTTTACTCTTGGCCTCATAGCGGCCGGGTACTGGTATTTTTCTGCACGCGCCTCGACAACGCTGAACAAGACGCCGACCGGATCGCTTACGAACGGTCTCGTCGGGTATTGGACCTTCGATGGAGCGGATATCTCAGGGACAACGGTGACGGATCGGAGCGGGTCAGGCAACAACGGAACGCTCACTGGTGGTCCGAGCCCTGCGATCGGCAAGCTCGGCCAAGCCCTCGACTTCGACGGAAGCGATGACTATGTGAGTATCCCAGATGCGAGTGTCCTCGATGTCGGTGATACGGCTGACCTCTCCCTCTCAGGCTGGTTCTCTCGCGATTCCTTCACGACCGATGACACGCTCCTCGCCAAGCGCAACGGGCAGGCGGCGGGCGATACGGGATATGTCCTCTACCTCGATGACACCACGGATCAGCTCATCTTCGAAGTCTCTGATGGGACAGATGAGTACAGCCTCGCCTCGACTACAACCTTCACCGCCGCCGGCTGGCACCACTATGCCATCACCTGGGACCAGGACTCAGCCGCCAATTCCGAGATCTTCATCGATGGCGTTGCCAATAGCGCTACGGATACCGGAACGATCGGGAATATCGGCGACCTCTCGAATGCCCTCACACTCCGCACCGGGGCAGAGAGTGACGATGGCAATCCGTTCGACGGCAGGCTCGACGAAGTCCGGGTGTATAATGCTGTCTTGACAGCCGAAAAGGTGAAGAATCTCTACGATCTCGGCAGTTCAGACAAGGTAAATAGCAGCGCTTCCCAGTCGCAGGGGGCTGGCCTTGATTCGGGTCTGGCTGGCTATTGGAAGCTTGATGAAGGCAGCGGCACGAGCGCGGCTGATGCGAGTGGCAACGGTCGGACTGGCACGCTCAATAACGGCGTAACCTGGACGACTGGCCGGATCGGTGGAGCGGTCGATCTTGACGGAGCTAACGACTATATTAGCGTGACTTCGCCGCCTACACTTGGGACAAGCTACACGATCGCATATTGGGCTAAACTTGATGTTGTAGCATCTACAGGTGTCATAGTTGGTTATCGGAGTACTACCGCAGGCACACCAGTATATTTTCAAATAAATGCTGATACAAGTTCAACATTTGTTGTTCGGAGTTCGAGTGGTAGTGGTGAAGGTATATCAACATACACGAATGGTCTTTCTACGACTGGAGTCTGGTATCATGTCACGGGCGTGCGGAGAGGTAATACGATTCAGGTGTATATTAATGGAAACCCCGGGACAGCGGATCTGACCTCAACTTTTGGGGCTATCGCGGCTAATTCATTGCTTATAGGCGCGACGAACGTTGGGTCCTCTAGTCCAAGTTTCTTTTTCAATGGGCAGATCGACGAAGTCCGGCTCTACGACCGTGCTCTCTCAGAAGACGAGATCACCCAGCTCTATCATCTCAGCACCCCGACAGGGATCGATGCGGGACTGAAAGGCTATTGGACCTTCAATGGGGCGGATATTTCCGGCACATCGGCCTATGACCGGAGCGGGTCAGGCAACAACGGAACGCTCACCGGCGGTCCGAGCCCTGCGATCGGCAAGCTCGGCCAAGCCCTCGACTTCGACGGATTAAACGATTATATCGTGGTTGGAGACCCTTCCAGTTTGCGGGATATCGAGGGGCAGGGCGGTGGAGGCATGTCGATAAGCGTCTGGATCAACCCTAGGAGCAACGGAGGAAACGGCAGTGGCAATGGGCACATTGTTGGCAAGAACAATAATGATAGCGGCCCGGGCAGTGGCGATTGGGGACTGTCGCTTGGCTCGAGCGGAAACAATATTAATTTCGGTCATTCACGCGCCACTCAGCCGATCGCGGCCACTATTAGCAATGTCTGGACCGCTAACCAGTGGACGCATGTCGTGGTGACTTTCAATGGCGGGACGACGGCTTCGACAGCGATTCAGTTCTATATCAATGGCGTATTGCAGACGCATGCGTATGACCAGGATGGTTCCGGTTCTTTTGCATCAGATTCCGGACTCGCGTTCCATATCGGTGGCAGTGGGACGAGTTGGCAGTTCGACGGCAAGCTCGACGAAGTCCGGGTGTATAATCGTATCCTCTCAGCAGATGAGGCCTTTGCGCTGTACAATGCAGGGAGATGATACATCCGCATGTTCCTGGTATCTCTTGTTACGCCTTTTCCCTTCATTATGAATCGAGAACTCTTCCAGCAGCTGAAACGGTGGCGCGACGAGCAGGCACGGATCGAAGGGGTCGAAGCTTATCGTATTCTGAACAACGCGACTCTGGATGCACTGGTCGGAGCATCGCCCCGGACCAAGGAGGAGCTTTGTGGGGTGAAAGGTATCAAGGATGCGAAATACCGGAAATACGGAAGGGCTATCCTCGCGCTCATCGCAGAATTTTCTGGCAGAGAAGATCCGGACCGCCTACCAATGGAAGAAGGGCAGGGAGTATCAAATGATGAGTCGAAGCTGACCGATCCGCTCTCGGTGTCGCAATTTCTTGACAGCCTGAATCTCGAGCTCTCCGGTATGGCGGCCCGGCTCCGCGGCGAGGTCTCGAGCGTCGATATCCGCGAACGCGTTGTCTACTTCACTCTGAAAGACAGTCAGGATGAGAGCCTCCTCTCCTGTCTCATTTTCCGCTATCAGTATGAGGTGTCAGGGATTGCGCTCGCGATCGGAGATGAAGTCATCGTGGAGGGCGTCCCAGATATCTACAAGCCGTCGGGCCGGCTCAGTCTGAAGGTCGGCGTCATCGAATACGCGGGCGAAGGAGAGCTGAAGAAGGCCTATGATGCCCTTTATCGGAAATTGGAACTCGCGGGTACCTTCGCGCCGGAGCAGAAGCGGCCGATTCCGGAGTTTGCTGAGCGACTGGCGCTCATCACCTCGCGCGAAGGGGCGGCGATCGGGGACTTTACGATGAATCTCGCCCGAACCGGTTTCCATGTTGATTTCTACCCGACGCTCGTCGAAGGGAAGAAGGCTGTCTTCGAGATCATCGAAGCGATCCGGTATTTCAATCGGGTACCGGAGCGCTATGACGCGCTCGTCATCATCCGTGGCGGCGGCAGCCTAGAGAGCTTGCAGGCCTTCAATACCGAAGCGCTCGTCCACGAAATTTCGGTCTCGCGGATTCCGGTCCTTGCCGGCATCGGGCATGAGCGCGATGTTTCACTGGCAGCGCTTGCCTCGGACGCTATGGTCTCGACGCCGACTGCGGCTGCACGCTATCTTTCGGTATCTTGGGATGAAGCCCGGGCCAGCCTCGGTAAGCATGTACTGGCATTGGCTCGCGCGATGCAGGAATTTCGCACGCTCGTCCGGGAGCGGATACAGAGGGGAGAAGAATCTCTGCGGCGGGCGCTCAGCGATATACTGGAGCGTGTCGGTATGGCACAAGCAGCGTTTCGCGAGGCCGTCGCCCTGTTCCCTGAGTATTGTCGGAGGGTAGCATCCCGACTCGAATCCGATGCAGCGCTGTGGCAAGCGCGGACCGCTGCCGCTGCCACAAATGCTCGTGATCGACTCAGCGATATCGAGGCGCGGCTCCGTCAGTACGATCCGGTGCGAGCGCTGCAGCTCGGATATAGCCTGGTGCGCAAAGAAGGAAAGGTGATCCGGGGAATCGCCGGAGTTTCTGTTGGGGATCGGATCAATATACAACTTGGTCGAGGCGGTATAGAATCAGAGGTAATTGGAATAACGGAATAGCTATGACGACAAAGAATGGATCGCTCGGTGAGGCGCTCAAAAAACTCGAGGGCATCACGGACTGGTTCGAGAATCAGGAAGAGATCGATGTTGAGAAGGCGCTCGAGAAAGTGAAAGAGGGTGTCGCACTCGTCAAATCAAGCAAGGAGCGGCTCCGCGAAGTCGAGAACGAGTTCGAGATCGTGAAGAGAGAACTCGACGGCACGGCTTCGTGAGCGCTTCAGCTCTGCTATACTGGGAATAGAAAAACAAAGACACATCTTTATCATGCATCGTTTTACTGGGGATATTTCTATAGTGCTCGGCGGCGCAGCGGGGCAGGGGATTCAGACGGTGGAAACACTGCTTGTCCAGGTCCTCAAGAGGGAGGGGTATTTTGTTTTCGCGTCCAAGGAGTATATGTCGCGGATCCGCGGAGGCAGTAATTCGACCGAGATCCGACTGACGTCCACAAAGCGGCGCGCCTATGTCGATCGCATCGACCTCCTGTTCGCGCTCGACAAGAATGTCGTGCCGCATCTCGAGCACCGCATCAGCCGGAAAACCGTTATCATCGGCGAGAAGGAAAAAGTCTGCGAGACGGAGTGTCGGGTCATCGATGTGCCATTCACTCATTTTGCATCCGAGCTCGGGCATCCGATCTACACCAGCACGGTTGCAGTCGGTGTCGTCCTCGGCCTTCTCAAGGCTGAGGAGTCCGTTTTTCACGATTTTCTTCGGACGCATTTCGCTCGGAAGGGGGAGGAAGTGGTTGCCAAGAATATCGAGGCCGCGAAGAAGGGCTATACTCACGGGTCACACATCTCTTTCCTTGAAGGCATAGAAATTTCGATTCCTCGAACCGCTGATCCAGGAGAGCTTCTTCTTGATGGAGCGGAGAGCGTGGGTCTTGGCACGATTGCAGCTGGCTGCAATTATATCTCTTCCTACCCGATGTCCCCGGGAACGGGGCTGCTTACCTTTCTTGCGGCTCACAAGAAAGACTTCGGCATTGTTGTAGATCAGGCCGAGGACGAAATCGCTGCTATCAACCAGGGGCTTGGTGCCTGGTATGCTGGTGCTCGTGCGGTTGTGACGACCTCGGGCGGTGGCTTTGCACTTATGTGTGAAGGAGTGAGTCTTTCCGGCATGATCGAGACGCCGATCGTTGTGCATATCGGGATGCGTCCGGGGCCGGCGACGGGGCTGCCCACTCGCACCGAACAGGCCGATCTCAATCTCGCGCTTTATGCTGGACATGGTGAATTTCCGCGCGCCATTTTTGCTCCTGGTACCGCCGAGGAAGCCTATCACGTCATGACGCAGGCGTTTTTCATCGCCGATAAGTATCAGATTCCGGCGTTTGTCCTGACAGATCAGTTTCTCCTCGACTCGGTCACGACCGTCCGATCCCGAGACCTACAGGCCGCATCGGATGCGATGCACATCGTTGAGACGGACAGCGCATATGAGCGCTATGCGGTTACTCCGGATGGGGTTTCGCCGCGCGGCGTCCCGGGCTTCGGTCCCGGGCTCGTCGGTGTTGATTCGGATGAACATGACGCAGCTGGCCACATCACCGAGAGTCATCTGATTCGGATCGAACAGCATAGCAAGCGACTTCGAAAGCTTCGGGCAGTCGCCGAGGCAGCGCTTGTGCCGACCGCCTCGTCCAACCTGAAGAAGGCAAAGACAGTGATCGTTACCTGGGGTTCGAATCGGGGAGTTGTCGAGGAGACGCTTGCCATACTGGGTGACGCCTATTTCGCGCAGGTGCACTTCACCCAGGTCTATCCGCTCTCAGCTGAAGGGAAAAAGATGCTTGCCAAGACGAAAACCGTCGTGGTTGTTGAGAATAATGCAGTTGGCCAGTTCGCCGATCTCCTCGAACGGGAGTACGGCATCAAGGTATCGGATCGCATCCTTCAGTCTGATGGTAATCCGTTCTCGGTCGAAACTCTCATCAAGCGTTTTTCAAAGCTATGATCGACAAGAAACTCTATGATATGCCGCATGGGACAGACATGGCCTGGTGTCCGGGCTGTGGCAACTTTCCCATCCTGAATATCGTGAAGGGTGTCCTCGCCGAGATGGATATCCCGCCAACCGAAGTGGTTATCTGTTCCGGCATCGGCCAGGCCGCCAAGACCCCGCACTACTTGCGTGTGCATTATTTCAACGGACTCCATGGACGGGCACTACCGCCGGCGATCGCCATCAAGACGGCGAATCCGAAACTGACTGTCATCGCGGAAAGCGGAGACGGCGACACCTATGGTGAAGGCGGCAATCATTTTCTCCACACGATACGACGCAATCCGGACATCACCAATATCGTCCATAACAACATGATCTACGGCCTCACCAAGGGCCAGGCATCGCCGACCTCGGAAAAAGGGATGCAGACACCGGTTCAGGTGGATGGGGTCATGCTCGAGCCGTTCAATCCGATGGCGATCGCCATTTCGGCCGGTGCGACATTTGTTGCCCGTGCATTCTCTGGTGATATCCCACAAGCCAAAGAAATCGTGAAGGCCGCCATCCAGCACCGGGGCTATGCGCTGGTCGACGTGTTCCAGCCCTGCGTCGTCTTCAACAAGCAGAATACCTTCCAGTGGTTCCGCGATCATACCTACTATCTCGGGGATGAGCATGACAGGGGCGACCAGGCCAGGGCTCTCGGCATCGCTCTCGATACCGAGCGGCTCGCACTCGGCATTCTCTACCAGGAGACGGGTCAGCCGAGCTATGAGCAGGTCGTGCGTGAAGGTGCTGAGCCGCTCCATGAGCAGGCGCTTGACAAGAAGAAACTCGATCTTCTCCTGAAGCAGTATCGGTAGTGAAAACGAAAACCGCCCCTCGGTAAAGTCGGGCGGTTTTTCAGGGCCTATCTCAAAAATGGCTTTCAGACGCTTTCGAGTAAGTTTTGAGCGAAAAACTTGAAATGCGAAGAGGAATAATGACTTTATTTTGATAAGCAGTGAAAGTTTTGCAGCCAAAACTAACCGAAAGCCAGTCAAAGTATATTTTTGAGATAGGCCCTAGTCGAGGCCGAGCTGGATTTTGGCTTCAGGTGTCATGAGCGCAATCGTCCATGGCGGATCAAATGTGAGTACCGTCTCGACATCCTCGACTCCGTCGACCTCCATCACCCGATCCTCGATCTCTTTCTGGATCTGTCCGAAGAGCGGGCATCCCATGGTCGTGAGCGTCATCGTGATGCCGCACTTCCCTTCGGCATCAACCGTGATGCCGTAAATCAGGCCGAGTTCGACGATTGAGATGCCGAGTTCGGGATCGAGCACGAGGTGGAGTTTCTCGCGCACTTGGCCTTCAATGGATTTTTCTTGTGACGCGTTCGGCATAGGGGAGAAAAAAGGAACCAGGCGTCTGCCTGATTCCTCCTCGGCGACAGAGGGAATTATTCGGGGAAGATTTGCTTGCCGCTCGCGTCCTTGATGCGGATCGCGGCGACCGGACAGCCCCGGGCGGCGTTCAGGATCGTTTCTTGGTCGTCAGCATCGACCGTCGAGAGGATGGCTGCTTTGCCGCCCTCGTCGAGCGCGAACGAATTCGGAGCCATCGCGGTGCAGGGCGCGGCGCCGATGCAGACGCCACGATCGACTTCGACGATCCAGCCGTTCGAAAGAATCACAGGACCAGCGGGCTTACCTTCATCCTTCCAAGCCATAAGGTATTTCTTATGAGTTATTTATCCGTGAGCGATTTCTTGAGCGTCTCAAGCGAAAGCAGTCCGCACTTAACCCTTCCGGGCGACAGCGGGACACCGAGAAGCTCGAGAATGTCTTGCGGCCCGAGCGAGAGGGCTGTTTTAACGGTCTTTCCTTTGACGTATTCGATCAAAAGCGATGCCGATGCCTGAGAAATGGCGCAGCCGGAGCCGGAGAACCTCACATCGGCAATAGTACCATTTTGTACGGCGATGTCCATGTGAAGGGAGTCGCCGCAGGTGGGATTTTTTACTTCGGCTACATGGGTTGGTTTTTCGAGAGAGCCGAAATTCCGCGGGTTGCGGTAGTGATCGAGGATCTGGTCTTGATAAAGGGTCATAGGGCAGACTTTAAGCGAAGATACGGCTGATTTTCTCCATCGTTCGGATGAGCCGATCGATATCATCTTTCGTATTGTAGACCGAAAGGCTGAGGCGGGTGGTCGCGGGAAATCCAGCTGTCCGGTGGAGTGGAGAAGCGCAGTGTTCGCCAGCCCGGACACAGATGTTCTCTTCGCCGAGGAGATGAGCCAGATCATGAGGGTGAAGCCCATCGAGTGTGAAAGAGATGATACCGGCCCGCTGATTGGGATCATCCGTTCCGAGGATGTGGATCCGCTGACCGAAAGCTCCCTTCAATCCCTCGAGCGCGTACCGGATGAGCATTGTCTCATGAGCTCGGACGGATTCAAGTCCAAGCGCTTCTATGTATTCGATTGCCTCAGCGAGACCGATGGCCCCGGCAATATTTGGTGTCCCACCTTCCAGATTTTCGGGGAGCTTCTTGTACACAGTGGTTGGGCCGCAGGCATCGAGCACAGTGCCGCCACCAACATTCATCGGAGTGAGGCGCTCGAGTGACTCTTTCTTCCCTGCAAGTATACCGATACCAGTCGGACCGAAGAGCTTGTGGCCGGAAAAAACGACGAAATCAGCTCCCCAGCGCTCGATATCGATGTTGATATGTCCGGCAGCCTGACACGCGTCGACGAGGATGAGTGCTTCAGGATTCTTCTTCCTGATGATTCGGACCAGATCGGCGACTGGATTGATGATGCCGAAGACGTTCGAGACGGCCGAAAACACAACGATGGTTGTTGTTTCATCGATGGATGTTTCGAGGTGCGCCGTATCGATGGTTCCGTCGGCAGTGAACTTCACGCTCCGGAATATGGCGTCTCGGCGTCGCGAGAGCTCCTTCCACGGGAGATAGTTCGAGTGATGCTCGAGTTCGGTGACAACGATGTTGTGCCCGGGCTTGATCGACGCTTCGAGACCGAGGGCGACGAGATTGATCGCGTGCGTGGCATTGGCGGCGAAGACAACCGTTTCTTTCTCTCCGGCATGCACGAAGCGAGCGATCCGTTCTCGAGCCATATCGAGCGCAGTCGTCGCGCCTTCGGCCAGGGGGTACAGCCCGCGGCCGGCATTCGCCGAATATTCGAGGTAGTATTCGTTCATTGCATCGATGACGGCTTTCGGTTTCAGCGCGGTTGCGGCTGAATCGAGATAGACGAGACCCGGTTCTGCATCGTAGATCGGGAAGTCGCGGCGGATTGCAAGTGGATCAAGCATAAGTTTATGTGAATAGTTGTGACCGGATCTTTTCGAGCTCATCTTCCGGGACCCCCAGCTTTTCCATCTGTTCCAGTGTCTCTTGAAAGAACCCTTGGGTTAGGAGTTTTCTCGCAGCGTTTTCCGATATGCCGCGCGACGTCACAAAAAAGAGCGATTCTTCACCTGGCGGTCCGGCTGTCGCAGCATGGCGGCATTTTACGTCATGAGCGAGGATTTCGAGAGCTGGCCGAGCATAGGCTCGCGCCCCGGGTGAGAGGAGGAGAGCGCGGCTTTCCTGTCTCGCATCGGAACGGTGGGCATCTTTGGAGATCCGGATCGTGCCATCGTAAGCGAAAGAGGCTTGATCATCCAGCGCCGTCTTCACGGTAGCGGATGAAACGGTATCTGGCGCGAGGTGTCCCTGTTTAAGAGAAAGCGATTTCTTCTCCGGGCCTCTTCCTGTATAGAAAGCGAAGACGTGAGCCCTCGCTCCCGGGTGAGAGAGTTCAAGGGAGATGTCACCCGCTCGGTTCAACACAAAAAACACCACTGTTTCGCTCGTAGCGATCCGGTAGCATGGGTTCGTATCGGCGGAGATGTCCTGGTAACGCATAGGATTATCCAATCGAACCCTTCATCTCAATATTGATGAGGCGGTTGAGTTCGATCGAGTACTCAAGGGGGATCTCTTTTGCGACGGGATCGATGAAGCCATTGACGAGGAGCCCTTCAGCATCGCTTTCCGATATGCCGCGGGAAGTGAGATAAAACAGCTTCTCAGCCCCGATCCGCTCGACGGTCGCCTCATGTTCGACGGTCGCAGTTTCTTCATGTATGCGCATGGTCGGGTAGGTATCAGAACGCGAGTGTTCATCGAGGAGGAGCGCATCGCAGACGATTCTCGTTTTTGCATTGGTCGCCCCATCGGCGATGTGGACAAGGCCGCGGTATGAGGAACGTCCGCCGTCCTTCGAGATCGACTTGGAGACGACGCGCGAAGTGGTATCGGGCGCGAGGTGGACCATCTTGGCGCCGGCATCCTGATGCTGATGCCGCCCAGCGTACGCGATGGAGAGGACCTCGCCTCTGGCGCCCCGGCCGGCGAGATAGACGGCAGGGTATTTCATCGTGACGCCGGAACCGATATTGCAGTCGATCCATTCCATGACGGCGTTCTCTTCGGCTCGGGCCCGCTTGGTCACGAGGTTGTAGATGTTCTTCGACCAGTTCTGAACAGTCGTGTAACGGACGCGCGCGTTTTTCTTCACGAAAATCTCGACAACTGCCGAATGGAGCGAGCTCGAACGGTAGATAGGGGCCGTGCAGCCCTCGACATAGTGCACCGAGCTTCCCTCTTCCGCGATGATGAGTGTTCGTTCGAACTGGCCGAAGGACTCGGCATTGATGCGGAAGTAGGCCTGGAGAGGGAGATCGACTCGTACGCCTTTCGGGACGTAGACAAACGAGCCGCCGCTCCAGACGGCAGAATTGAGCGCAGCGAACTTGTTGTCGTTCGGCGGAATGAGCTTCCCGAAATATTCCCTCACGATTTCCGGATACTTCTTGACCGCGGTATCCATGTCGCAGAAGAGGACGCCTTGCCTGGTCAATTCCTTCTGGATGCTTTCGTAGACGACTTCGGATTCGTATTGTGCCGAGACGCCAGCGAGGAAGTTCTTTTCGGCTTCCGGCACCCCGATCTTGTCATAGGTATCCTTGATCTCTTTCGGGAGGTCTTCCCAGGTTTTTGACTGTTCCTGCGTCGCCTTCAGATAATAGGTGATGCTATCGAAGTCGATCTTCGAGAGGTCGGCGCCCCATTCAGGCATGGGTTTATCCAGAAATGTCTGATAGCTCTTGAGCCGGAAGTCACGCATCCACTCTCCTTCGTTTTTGACGCGGGAAATCTCGGTCACCGTAGTCGCATCCAAACCAGCGCTCGTCTTGTGGACGGAGCGTTCAGGCATGGAGAAGCCGTACTGGTAGTCTCCGATATCGATGGCTGATTTTTTCGCGTGGGCCATACTTATTTGATCGAGTCGAATCCTTGCTCTTCGATTTTTTTTGCGAGCGCGGCGCGGCCAGTTTTAACCAGCCGTCCATCTTTGAGGATAAGGACCTGGTCCGGCTGGGTCGCCCGGAGGAGGCGGACAGAGTGAGTAATGAAGATGAGAGTCGTCTCTTCCGGTAGGTGCCGCCTGAGGAATTTCGTTATCGTCTTGAGCGCATCGACATCGACGCCTGTATCGATCTCGTCAAAGATGGCGAAGCGGGGCGATAGGAGGGCGGCCTGAAGGGCTTCAAGCTTCTTTTTCTCACCGCCGGAGAACCCAACGTTTAGTGATCGCCGAAGAAGCTCGTCCTTGATCCGGAGCTCCTTCGCGTGCTTCGCGACAAGGGTATGGAGTTCGACGGGTGCGATCTTTTTTTCGAGCGCGAGCCGGAGGAGTTCGAAGACGTTGACGCCGGCGAGCTCCATCGGTGTCTGGAACGAGAGGAACACCCCGAGTCGGGCGCGTTCGTCAGGCGCGAGATTTTTCAGGTTCTTCCGGCCGAGGAGGATTTTGCTTGGGCGCGAGAGCGTGTATGCTGGATGGCCCATGATGGCGCTCGCCAGGGTCGATTTTCCGGAGCCGTTCGGCCCCATGAGCGCGTAGGTTTTACCTGGAAGGAAATCGAACGCGAAATCGCGCAGGATTTTCTTTCCCTCGACGGAAACGGTGAGGTTCTTGATGGAGAGCATAGTTTTATCGAGCGTTATGGGAGAGGTGTTCGAGCGAGATATCTGAAAGCGTTTCTTCAATTTTTCCCTCGAGCGTCCGCCACACCTGATTCGTCTGACAGTGGCTGACCTGGAGACAGGGGAGTGCGCCTTTCACCGGTGGATTGAACATCTCGATCGGACCATCAAGGACATGGAGAATATCCCAGGCGCTGGTCTCCTTGGGACTTCGAGCGAGCGCATACCCACCAGTGACGCCTTTGGTCGCCTCGACCAGGCCTGCTTTTCTGAGCGTCTGGAGGATTTTCTCGAGGTAGTCTTCGGGCAGGTGTTCGGATTCAGCCAAGGCGCGAATCGAAAGCGGCCGATCAGACTGGGCAAGAGCGATCGAGGCACGGAGCCCGTAGTATGCCTTTTTTGAGACTTTCATAGAAAATATGCATACGACCCTTAAAGGGCTATAATATAATTCGGACCAATTTAGTCCAATATTAGAGAATAATGAGTGTCCCTGTCAAGAGTCTTTGAATTTATGCCATTGACAGGTTTTGGATAAGTGCGATAGTGGATGCAGTTTTTCTGCGCATCGCGCATAGTTCTTTGATTCATCCAGGCGGATCAACAGTTGCTTTCTCGATCTTTTCGTTTTCCGATTCGGGGGATAAAGAGATGAAAATAGTTTTCGGAAATCAGGTCCTGACGGGCGATCAAATCAAGGAATTTACGAAGGCACGGGATCCAAAGTGGCTTCTAGAATTTTTCCGGCATATTCTCGACAAAGAGAATTCCTTTGCAGTAGGCATCAAGGTGCAGGGAGGCGATCGCTGTGGCCGTTTCATTCTGACGAGCGGCAGCCTCTCTCGTTTGGCCTTGATAGCGGACGGGAAGTACAGGTACATCGGGCCGATCATTGAATGGGAGGTTTTGCTTGGATGCTCCGATGCGGAAGAGGCACGAAGAAAGTTTTTTGGCGCGTTGGGGGACAGGTAATGGGACTGGTCCCGCTCTCATATGCGAGACGGTGGTCTGGAGGGGTGTCACATCGTGCGCTCCTCTTTTTTCTATCATTTGCCGCCCGGCTGGCGGGAATGGTAAGCTTTTCTACACTATGAAAAAGGATTTTTGGCAGGCATTGCCACGACCGTTTTTTGTCTTGGCTCCGCTTGCAAATATTACAGACTACAGCTTTCGCCAGTTTATTGCCCGATATAAGAAGCCGGATGTTTTTTGGACGGAGTTTGTCGCAGCTGATGGACTCTGCCATCCGAAGGGTCGCGAAGCATTGATCCGTGACCTGAAGTTCGATGATAACGAGCGGCCGGTGGTCGCTCAGCTCTTCACCGGTCAACCGGAAAATATGTTCGAAGGAGCAAGGCTTGTGAAGGAGCTCGGTTTCGACGGACTTGATATCAATATGGGGTGTCCCGATAAAAACGTAATGAAACAGGGTGCTGGCGCTGCCTGCATGAAGGACCCCGTGCTTGCTCAGGCTATCATTCGTGCGGCGATGGACGGGGTTCGGGCCGATGGCAAAGATCCGATCCCAGTTTCGATAAAGACGCGACTGGGATTTAATCGTGATGATTTGGAGGAGTGGCTGCCAAAAGTGCTTGAGACCGGTCCAGCAGCTGTCACCCTGCATCTTCGAACGAAGAAGGAGATGTCACTCGTCCCGGCTCACTGGGATCGGATGAACCGGGCTGTCGAGATCCGGAATGAATATAATCCAAAGACGCTCATCATCGGCAACGGCGATGTTCAGACCTTGGACGAAGGTCGGAGGAAATGTGTTGAAACCGGATGTGACGGCGTAATGATTGGCCGCGGGGTTTTCGGGAACCCCTGGATTTTCGATGAAGCCAAAACGAAGGTCTCAGTTCGCGAACGGCTTGAGGCAATGCTGGTCCTAACCGAGCTGTTTGTTGATGTTTGGGAAGGGGCGAAAAGTTTTGAACTCTTAAAAAAACATTTTCAAGCCTATATTGCCGGTTTTCCTGGCGCTCGGGAGCTTCGTGCCGAGCTTATGCTGGTCTATGACGGGCAGGCTGTGAAGGATCGAGTCAGGAGTTTCCTCAGTGCTCATGCGGCTTTGGCAGAGCAGGAAATTTTGCTGAAGTGAAGTCATGCCGGCCAAGAATATCCTGACGGGCCACTATGGTTATTGCTGAACTTACGGAATGTTTCCTTCACACCAAGGTTGCGATCTGCTAGATCTTTTTCCCTCAAAATCTGGCTAGGGGTATACTGGTGACATGGCTGTAAAGACCGAAAACACGGAAAAAAAAGTCCTGATGATCGCGCCGACCCCGTTCTTCTCGGACCGGGGGACGCATATTCGTATCTTGGAAGAGGCGCTCGCTCTCGAGCGGCGCGGCTATAGCGTGACCATCGCGACCTATCACGTCGGCCAGAACCTGCCCGAGTCGCTCGCGGCGAAGGTCGAGGTGCGGCGCATCCTCCGTCTCCTCTTCTGGTACAAGAAACTCGAAGCGGGTCCCGATTGGCAGAAGATCATCCTCGATCTCATGCTCATCCGGAAAGTCTTCTTCCTCGCGCGCACCACGCGGCCGGATATCCTGCATGGCCACCTGCACGAGGGCGCCGCAATCGGCTGGATCGTGCAGAAGGCGCTTTTCTGGCGGGGGATGAAGCTCGTCGCGGACTTCCATGGCAGCCTGACCAAAGAGATGGTGTCGCATGCGTACCTCCAGACCGGACCGCTCCGGGCGCTCTTCGAATGGGTCGAGCGCTTCATCAATAATCTCGGCGATGCGGCCGTGACGAGCTCGTGGAAGAACACGAAAGAGATCGCAGCAACCCGGAAAACAAGCGAGCCGGTCACGGTGCCCGATGGCGTTGGTACGGACGCTGATGAGGCGGTCGATTTCCCGCGCGCGGCGCTCCGGCGGAAATACGGCATCCCCAAGGAGATGCTCGTCGCGACCTATACCGGCGCGCTCGTCGCCAACAAAGGCATCCAGCATTTCGTCTCAGCCATCCCGCTCATCCTCTCGGGCGATCCGCGGGCGCATGTCGTCATCGCCGGTTTCCCTTGGAATGAAGTCGCCAAGCGTTTCGAGGGCAAGCCGTGGATGGACCGTGTCACCGTCATCACGCCGCTCCCGTATTTCTCTCTCCGCGAGATCCTCGCCATGAGCGATGTCGGCATCGACCCCAAGGAGGAGGGTGTCGGTCAGGCGAGCGGGAAGATGCTCCAATATATGGGGGCAGGGCTTCCGGTTGTCTGCTTCGATACCGAAAACAATCGCGAGTACCTCGCCGAAGGCGGGGAGTACGCGCGTGTCATTTCGAGCGTCGGCCTCTCTGACGCGGTGCTCCGCCTCTTCCGCGATCCCGAACTCCGCCGTCGCAAGGGCGAGGCCAATCGCGCCCGCGCCCAGGAGCGTTTCAGCTGGGACCGGACGGGCGATATACTGGTAGACGTGTATGCTGGAGTATTGGCTAAACGGAGCGCATGAAGACTTTCCTCATAAAAATCGGCAAAGCGTGGAGCGTGATCCGGCGCGATGGCGTAGTCCGGGGCGGCCGGCGCGTGGCGGAAGCATTCGCCGCGCTCTTCGCGCGGGTGGAGCCGGGCGATATCCTCTTTATCTCGGGGGGCGTGGGTGACAGCGCGCGCTATCGCACGACACATGTCGCCGAAGAACTCCAGCTGAAGGGCTTCCGCGCCTCAGTCACGGTGCAGGACAACCCGCGCCTCCTCTCGTATGCAGACCAGTTCCAAGTCTTCGTCTTCCATCGGGTGCTCTATACTGGCGCGGTCCCAAAACTCATCGCACGGCTCAAGGAACTCGGGAAGACGATTCTCTTTGAGACGGACGATCTCGTCTATGATCCGGCATTCCTCGTCCACATGGACTACTGGCATCAGATGAATGCGCTCGAGCGGAAGCTCTACGAACACGGCGTCGGTGGCGAGATACTCGCCGACCCGTACGTCTCTGTCGCGACAACAACAACCGGATTCCTCGCCGACAAGCTCCGCGAAAAAGGGAAGACAGTCTACGTCGTTCCGAATCGGCTCTCGGAACAGGACATCGCCTGGGCGCATACGGCGCTCGATGAGAAAGCCAAGGATAAAAAGCCAGAAACGGTGAACACTGTCCGCGTCGGCTATCTCTCCGGTACCCCGAGCCATAACAAGGACTTTGCCACCATTACCGCCGCGCTCGTTGCGCTCTTCGAACGCTATCCCGAGATGCGGCTTGTGCTCGCTGGGCCGCTCGACACCGAGAGCGTGCTCAACCAGTATGCCGATCGCATCGAACGCCTGCCGTTCGTCCCGCGCCGCGAGCTCTTCGTCAATATCGCCTCGCTCGATATCAATCTCGCGCCGCTCGAGATCGGCAATCCATTCTGCGAATCAAAATCCGAGCTGAAGTTCTTCGAGGCGGGCATTGTCGGCGTGCCAACGGTCGCTGCCGCGACGCGCACGTTCCGCGAGGCGATCACCAACGGCACTGACGGCTTCGTCGCGACGACGACCGAAGAATGGATAGAGAATATCAGCGCCCTCATCGCGGATCCAGCGCTTCGCGCGCGTGTGGGTGCAGCCGCCCACGAGACGGCGCTGGAGGAGTACACGAACGCGGCCGCCCGGAACGACGCCTATTATGAATACCTCCGTGGTATCTTGAAAAAGCACTAGACCCGTATGGCGAAACGCATTTTCCCGGAAAGCAAGCTCGCCCACCGTTATCTCGATGGGCTCACCGGCCTCGAGATCGGAGCTTCGGCGCACAATCCCTTCGGCCTCGACACGAAAAATGTCGACATT
Organism: Candidatus Moraniibacteriota bacterium; assembly: GCA_008012175.1. GTDB lineage: Bacteria > Patescibacteriota > Minisyncoccia > Moranbacterales > UBA1568 > SSEF01. The sequence continues at coordinate 81,279 of SSEF01000001.1, forward strand.
GCCGACGAGTTCAATCGGAGCACCTACAAGAAGCGCGAGCTTCACATCTCGGGCGAAGTAGCGCCGATCGATATCGTCGCGCCGGGGGACAAACTGCCTGTCGAGGACGCATCGGTGGATTTCGTCATCTCTTCGCATGTGCTGGAGCACTTCGCCGATCCGATTGCGGCGCTCCGCGAGTGGTACCGCGTGGTGCGGCCGGACGGCTACATCTATATGATCGTGCCGCACATGGAGCGTACGTTCGATCGCGGCCGGACCCGCACGATTGTGGCCGAGCTCGAGGCACGCCATGCCGGCACACTCGCGGCGACGCCCGACCCTGAGACGGGACACTATAGCTATTGGGTGACCGAAGATATCGTCGATCTCGTCCGGGGGATCGGCCTCGACTGGGAATTGGTTGATTTCCAGGACACGGATGATAAGATAGGGAACGGCTTTGCGATCGTCCTCCGAAAGGGTGCTCTCTCAGCCGAAGAACGGAAGCATGTCGATGCCAAGTGGGCGGCGCATCTCGCGAAACGACAGGAATTGTCCGAGTCATTCTTCCGGCCCGGATCGCCGGTCGGACGGGCGCTCGAGCTCGTGGGCAATGCCTATCGCGAACTCGTCCGGAGCGGGCCGCTCGGTCTGTGGAAACGTATCAAGGAAATGAAGCATAGATCATAGAACAAAGATCATTCAATCAAGAATCGCCAGCAGGGATATTGATCAAAATGCATGGATAAAAACTTCCAAGAAATTTTGAAAGAGAAGGGGGACGCGTATGCATCTGGTGTCTATCGATTGAGCCGGTCGTTTCCTAAAGACGAGCTGTATGGACTTACTTCACAGCTTCGAAGGTCGGCATTGTCAGTTGTGCTTAATTGCATCGAGGGGTATGCTCGGGCGAGTGACGGGCAATACAGGAATTTTCTTCATATCGCGTATGGTTCCTTGAAGGAATCGGAGTACTTGCTCGGTTTTGCCAAAAGGGAGAATTATGTTGATAATGAGGCAGTTTACGAAGAATTGCTCGGTCTGGCTGATGAAATAGGAGCGATACTTTGGAAGACTATCGATGGTCTGAAAGACAGGCAGGGGCAGTCCTGATTAATGTTTAATGATTCGTGATTTATGAAAAAGAAAGGCATGAAAGTCCTCATTACCGGCGGGGCAGGATTCATCGGGAGCGCGACGGCGCGGGCCCTCATGGACCGCGGGGACACACCGATCCTCATCGACAATTTCAACGATTACTATGACCCGCGGATCAAAGAGGACCGCATCAAGAAGTTTCTCAAAGACTACAAGGGTCAGTTCAAGCTCTATCGCGGCGATATCCGCGACCGCGCCTTCCTCGAAAAAGTCTACAAGAAAGAACGGCCCGAGAAAGTCGTCCATCTCGCTGCCATGGCGGGCGTGCGGAACAGTCTGAAGGATCCGGCGCTCTATGCTGATGTGAACGTGATGGGGACGACGTACCTCCTCGACCTCGCGGTGAAGTACGGCGTGAAGAATTTCCTCTACGCCTCATCGTCATCGGTCTACGGCAACAATACCAAGCTGCCGTTCGCTGAGACCGATCCAGTCGATACGCCGATCTCGCCCTATGCCGCGACCAAGAAGGCGACCGAGCTCCTTGCCCATGTCTACAGCCATATCCATGCGCTCCCCACGACGGGACTCCGCTTCTTCACCGTCTACGGCCCGTGGGGCCGGCCGGACATGGCGCTCTTCACGTTCACCCAGGACATCATCGCGGGAAATACGATCAAGGTGTACAACTACGGCGATATGACGCGGAACTTCACCTATATCGACGACATCGTGTCGGGGATATTGACCTGCCTCGATGCCGACCTCGCCTGCGCGGTCATGAATATCGGCGGTGACAAGGAGGAGCGCCTCACCCGCTTCATCGAAGTCATCGAGGAAAATGTGGGAAAGAAGGCCAAGAAGAAAATGATGCCCATCCAGCCCGGCGATGTGAAGAGTACCGTCGCGGATATCCGTCGCTTGCGCAAACTCGGCTGGAAGCCGACCACCCGCATCGAAGTCGGCATCAAGAACTTTGTGGAGTGGTATAAGGGGTATTTTAAGGCTTAACTTCGAGGAAGGGACTATGTCGTCGATGGAAAGATTGCCGAACTTGTCTTTTGTTGGAGATGTTTCCGATAAGGCGCGAAAAGAAAAACGAAAAGAGTAAGAGCGCTTTATGATCGAGGATCATCGGCTTAGGATTTCTCAAGAAGAAAAAGATAAACTTGCTCGTCATGAAGTAGCGAAGACCCCAGAGGAAATTCGCCTGTTTGAATTTGCCGACTCTTGGGGACAGAAACGTCAGGAAATCTGTGGTGCTACCCCCTATCAATTTCCGGTAAGGAACATTTTTCTCTTGAAACCGGATGGCTATAACGAAATGGTTGGTGGAAGCGGCGCGACTGGGTATGTCGATTCTCAGCGAATTGCGATGGTTATCCAGGACAACAAGTATAATCTCACATCAAAAGTATTCCATGAGATGACACATTGTCGGGGTAAAATCGTTGTTGAAATTGCTGAGCGCGATCAACGGGTACTTGGGAATACGCTGCGGACGGGGCTCACCGTTCATTCAACGAGTACTCAGAATCGAAGAGGGGAAAGTCATAAACATCTACATGGCTTAGAGGAAGCAGTGGTGTCTCAGGAGGAAGTTTATTTCAGTTTTGCTTTACTGGATCGTCCAGAGTTCAAAGAGCTAAAAAGAATGATGCTATCTGAATCAGGTAGGGCGGAAAGAGAGCGTATTTGCGACGCTAAAAAACTTGATAATGATGACCTACTCTGCTTTGATCCAGAGAAAAAAGAATATGAAATCGTAGGTTACTCGAAGCAGAGAAAAGTACTACGCTACGTCTGCCAAGAGATTGCTGAGGCAGTGAATAGCACTGAGAATGAAGTCTATTTCTTGTTTTTAAAAGCCCATTTTTCTGGTCATCTCCTTGAAATTGCTCGGTTGTTTGAGAAAACATTTGGTTCGGGGGCTTTTCGAAGACTTGGGGATATGGGCACAGACTCTGTCTCTGCTGTTCAGACACTTGAGGCTTTGAAAAGAATGAGAGCCGGCATGATAGGAACTCGAGATAAGTAAAAAAAACGAGACGGCCCGGAGGTCGTCTCTTGTTTTGTGCGCGCGTTGGCGCGGGATGGTATCGTCGGAGCCTAGCCCTGAACGGGGTAGAACATCCGGCGCTTTGCTCGGGCTCGATCAAGGAAGCCTGGATCTTGGCTCGCCTGGACCTGTTCCGCCAGTCGGCGATAGACAGCGGCCGTTTCATCGTCCCAGCCAACAGGGAGACAGATGATGTTGAGATGGTCGACCGTCACAGGCGGATGGCCTTCGCCAGTAGCGGAGAGCTCTCCGAGTTTGACTGCCTGCAAGCTGATCCCGGCGAATTCCAGCGCCGTATTGGTCCGCTGCGGTATCAACGAAGCGTGGCGTCCGAGCGAGGTGCAGGACGGTTGACTGCGGATCGACAGTTTGCTCCACGGATTGAGTCCGTCGAGGTCAAATCGGCAATGCTGTTCATATAGCTCGAACACGCTTCTCTGTATTTCCAGGATGATCAGAACTTGATCCGCCTCTCCGGTGGTGACGATGTCATCGTAGAGATATATACGGTGAAGCAATCCTGGTTTCCGGCTTTTCCGGGCGACATCGGCCAAGGCCAAAGCAATGGCGGCTGCTTGTCTGAGTGTCGGCATATACTACCTCCTATCTGATTTTAAGGTCCAAAAAACGTCCATTGGGACATCCTATTCTACTAGTTTCTCTTGTCGGCGTCAAGGAGAAATGAAAACGGACGACCAATTTTTTTGGTCGTCCGGAATGCTGGCAAGGCAGCGCGAACAGTGTTACTCACTGAGAGGCTCGCAATAATCCCGTTTGTAGCGGATCACTGCTCCTGGCATCTGGCTCCAATAGCGAGCAGCCTCGTATTTTCCTTGGGCGGTGAGAGCGGCTACGACGTCGCTTTTCATGACATAGTAGCCACTCGGTTCGTCCAGAAAGCACTGTCCGTCACGGGTCTCAGACAGCGCGGCAGCGACTTTGTATCCGTCGATCCGTATTGTGCAGCCGACAAGCGCCTGATAGTGGGTCAGGAGCGCATCGGATGGGGCGGTCGGTCGGCGGATGATGCGGATCCGTTGGATCTCGGTATCAGCGGTCAGTTCAGACATCTCATTCCTCCTTCGGAGTGTTCATTGGCGGGTGGGGAGTCGCAAATCCCGGATCATCCGGAATGACAGCTGTGTATATGTAGCAGTCAAACGGAATTCTTGTCGCGCGACCAAGCGGAAGACAAATGCCCATCGTCTCGGACAATTCTGCTCCGAATTTTGTATCGAGGGCGGTGCGTATCGCCCGATTGTCGAGGAAGAGGGCGTACGCATCACGCCCGAACGCGGGGTCATCAGTCAGAGAACGGAGTGCCGGATCGACTTCTACACAGAGGTCGATGAGTACGGCCCCGAGCGCCGGATTGATGTCCGGTGGGCGGCGGATGATCTGGACGAGGCGCGGTATTCCTGGTTCGGTATCTGCAGGCATTTTTCGCCTCCTTGCTATGTTGTCAAAGAATTTTTCGTCCCCGAAATAATAGCAATGATAATCCGATTTTGTCAATAGGAGCGTAAGTGGATGTTATGATGGATAAACTACTATATGCATCGGATTGTTGTTTGGATATTGATATGTATTGTCAGTATCGGGGCGCTGTATGCGTTTGAGTCGGCGCGCGTCCCGTGCCGTTCGCCGCTCGGGTACGGGATCGGGCAATTCGACGGCCGCTTCGACATCACGCCGGATGAATTCCGCATGGCTCTGGCCGAAGCCGAAGAGCCATGGGAGCGGGCGCTTGGACGCGAGCTTTTCCAATATCGGGATAAAGCACTTTTCCCAGTGAATCTCATCTTCGACGAGCGGCAGCAGCGCACCATCGATGGGAAGAATCTGGAAGACGAACTGGCTGATGTCACAGCGATGCAGACTAGCATCCGTGAGAAATACGCAGCTGCGGCCGATACGCTCTCAGCCCGGCGGAAGGAATATGATGCCATGCTCGCTCGTTTTGAGCAGGACCTTGAGCGTTACAATCGGCGAGTGGCTGATTGGAATGGGAGCGACCGCACCGATGAGGACGAGCTCGAATGGCTCCGAAAGGAAGAGCGCCGTCTCGATCGGACCAGCGCCGAACTCGAGACGCTTCGCGGGAAAGTAAATGCGCTCGTCGCAATCGTTAACCGCTATGCCAAAGAAGAGGAGAAAGTCGTCGATCGATACAATGCGGAGGTTGAGACATTCGCGGAGACGTACGGGACCGGTGAAGCGTTCGATCAGGGCGTGTATGACGGTCAGGGGATCGACATCTACCAGTTTGATGATCGGGAGCATCTCGTGATGGTGCTCACCCACGAGCTCGGGCATGCGCTCGGTCTCGAGCATGTCGCCAACCCAAAGTCCATCATGTACCCCGTTCTCGGTGAGCAGGATCTCGGCGAACTCGCGCTTTCGGCAGAAGACCGCGCGGCGCTCGAAGCGGTCTGCTCGGTCACAGTGATCGATCTTCTCGTCCGTGACGCGCGTCAGGCATGGCTGGGCCTTTTTTGAGTCGACGATAGAGGAAGCATTTTCTAGCGGGAAGTCAATGCTCGAAACCGCAGCCGAAGTAAGGTAGAATAGGGAACATGAAAATCGCTCTCGTCCATGACTATCTGGTGCAGTACGGCGGCGCCGAGCGCGTGCTCGAAGCGTTCACTGAGATCTGGCCGTATGCGCCGATCTACACGCTCCTCCACGATCCCGAGGCGATGCACGGGAAATTCGAGGGAAAACGCATCTATACCTCGTTCCTCCAGAGGTCCCGCTTCGCCCGGAAGCATCACCGGCTCTTCCCGCCGCTCATGCCGGTCGCGATCGAGAGCTTCGACTTCTCGAAGTACGATGTCGTCCTGTCGGACTCGTCGAGCTATGCGAAGGGCATCATCACTGGTCCAGAGACGCTTCATATCTCGTATGTCCATACGCCGATGCGCTACGCCTGGGACGACTGCCAGAAATATACCGAGGACTTCGGCTGGCCGCGCTTCATCAAGAAGCTCGTGCCGTTCTTCATGAACCCGATCCGGCTCTGGGACAAGGCTTCGGCCGACCGGGTCGACCACTTTATCGCCAATTCCGAATTCGTCCGGGCGCGCATCGCGAAATACTATCGCAAGGAGTCCGATGTGATCCATCCGCCGGTCGAGGTGGCGCGTTTCCGGGTGGCGTCCGCGAGCGGGGTGAAAGGCTACTACCTCATGGTCGGCCGGCTCATCGCCTACAAGCGGCACGATATCGCGATCGAGGCGTTCAATCGGATGAAGCTACCGCTCAAGATCATCGGCCGCGGTCCCGAACTCGAACGACTGAAGAAGCTGGCCGGACCGACGATCGAATTCCTCGGACGCGTCCCGGACGAGGAGCTGCCGAAATACTATGCCGAATGCCAGGCCTTCATCTTTCCGCAGGAGGAGGACTTCGGCATCGTCGCTGAGGAAGCCTTCGCTTCGGGTCGGCCGGTGATCGCGTATCGTGGCGGCGATATCGTCGAGCATCTCGAAGAGGGGAAGATGGGCGAATTCTTCGACGAGCAGACGGCTGATGCGCTCGTTCACGCGATGGAGCGTTTTCGCGGCCGGTCCTACGACAGCGCCTTGATCCGCTCGAAGGCTGAGCGTTTTGACAAGGAGCGCTTTAAGGCTAGAATAAGTGACCTGGTCGAGCACCTGGTTCGCGAACATCTCGCGGGCAGGTCTAAGCAGGTATCGGGAAAGGTTAATCCCTAAGCGCCGAGGATAATATGGAACTCCGTGATTTTCTCCAATTATTTGTTTATCGCTGGCGGCTCATGTCCGGCGTATTCATTCTTGCCATTATGGCTGGCGCCGTGGTTTATCGGCTGCAGCCGCAATTCTATCGCGGTGAGCTGCTTCTCTCGGTAGCTCGCCAAGGGAGCGGAACGATCTCGTCTGAATACCGGTATGACCAGTACTATCGCCTCCAGGCTGATGAGCGCATAGGGGAAATGGTGGCCCGTTATCTGGGGACAGAGACTGGCATCCATGAAGTCGCTCGCCGTTCCTCGCTCTCTCTTCAACAAGAAATGGCATTTCGGGAAAGCGACGTATCGGCCCTCCATCTTTCAACGGGGCTCGTGAAAATTGTCTATCATGCCGAGACACCGGCTGCAGCCGAACGAATCGCTGATGGTTTCTTGGAAGCAGCCGAGCAGCAGGTGAGCGGATTGAACGAGCGGTCAGCGGAACGTGATTGGTTCACGCTCGTTTCGACCGAGCCGGTCGTATCGGATGGCCGCTTCTCGATCCTGTTTGCTCTCGGCATCGCTGCGCTTGCCGGAGTCTTCTTCGGATTTTGGGCGGTGCTCGGGCTCTGGTACTGGAATGGCAGCAGTTATCGCCGCTAGTTTTCCGGGGAAACACAGAAATTCAGCCGTGATTGATCTGCGGTATCCATACATATGAGAATTGGCATTGACATCCGCCCGCTTGCAGCCGGAAGACGGACGGGCGTCGAAGAATACACCATCGGCCTCCTCTCTGAACTCTTCCGCTCTGGTACCGAGCACGAGTACGTGCTCTTCTTCAATGCCTGGGGGAAGGCTGAGCCCGACCTGTCATGGGCCGAAGGGTTTCCGAATGTTACGATCCGGCGTTTCCAGTATCCCAACCGGCTCCTCAATCTCTCGCTCTGGTACCTCCAGTATCCGAAGCTCGACCGGCTCATCGGCGGAACGGACGTCTTCTTCATGCCGAACCTGAATTTCGCGGCGTTTTCCCGCCAGACCAAGGTGATCGTGACGGCCCATGATCTCTCGTTCGAATTCTTTCCGGAGACATTTTCCTGGAAGCAGCGGCTCTGGCACTTCGCTATAAATTTCCGCTCGCTTCTCAGGCGTGCCGATCGGATCATCGCCGTATCGGCATCGACCAAAGACGATCTCGTCACACGCTACCGGTTGCTGGCGGAAAAAATCGAGGTGATCCATAGCGGCCTCGACGAGCGATTCCGGGTGATGGATCGGAACGATCTGTCGCTCCTCGCGGTAAAGGAGAAGTATCGCTTGCCGTACAAATTCATCCTTTATCTCGGGACGATCGAACCGCGGAAGAATCTCGGCGCGCTCCTTAGCGCCTTTGAGGCGTATCAGCGCTCAGCTGTGGGGGACGAGATGACACGCCATGAGCTGGTCCTCGCCGGCCGGCCGGGCTGGAAATATGTCGAGCTTTTTCGGGCGATCGACCAGTCGCCGGTTCGGGACAAGGTACACGTGATCGGCTACGTCGATGATGCCGACAAGCCGGCGCTCTACAATCTGGCGAGCCTCTTCGTCTATCCGTCTTTCTATGAGGGCTTCGGCTTTCCGCCGCTCGAGGCGCTTTCTTCAGGCGTGCTGGTCATCGCTTCGCACTCGGCTTCGCTCCCCGAAGTGATCGGGGAGGCCGGCGTCCTCATCGATCCGTACCGGCCAGACGAGATGTATCAGTCGATGCGGCAGATCCTCAGCGACCGGGACTACCAGATCCGGCTTCGTGAGCGCGCTCTCGCTAGACGTTCGGATTTCACCTGGTCTGCTGCCGGTCAAGCCTTTCTGGCTTTGCTGGGTAGGCTCTAGTATCTTATATTTGACACCCACTGTTTCCCTTTGCTATCTTCAGCCTTCAATCCTATGAACCAGAAATCCCTCTTTCTTGCTGTCGCCCTCACCGCTCTTCTCGTGATCGGCGGGGTCTTTTGGATCATACAACAGCGTCCGATGGCCGTTAAGCAGCCGGTCGTTCAAACCCCAGCTCGAGAGGAACTGACACCGGCGAAGACCGATGAGGTTGAGACTGTAAAAGACCTCATCGACGGTGAATATACTTTTACACCGATTGATACCTCCGATTGGAAAACCTATCGGAATGACGAGTTCAGATATCAGTTGAGATTCCCAAGATCAATAGAAAATACAGATCAGCAATCATTCATTGATCATTCAGGAAAGTATATATCCTTTTATATCATTCCGTATGAAAGATTGAGAGAGAAAACGTTAAATGACATTCTTGAGGATGATCTTTTTGATTCGACCCTCACTCCATTTATTAACTCGGGTAATATTGAAGTATCTCTTCGTACGAAGCTAGTGAATGGTGTTGATGTTGTTCTGGTGGATTATCTATTTGGAAAAGAGCCGAAAAACCATGATATGGAGGCATGGAGTGAGGGTTCAATCAGAAAAGAGATTTTCTTTCAGTGTGGGTCGGACACCTGTACCATCATGACTATAGCGGATCAATTTTCTCAGGAGAAGCAACTTTTATTCTATACAATCCTTTCTACGCTTCAAACAATGAATAATTTCCTACAGCCATTCCCACATCCGATCTGATGCGGGAATCCTGTAGGATGGTATTCTCCCTTCCTACACGCGTAGCCCCTTCACAACATATCTCCCAGAAAGGAGAGCAATATGAGAGCAATGACGAGGTTCATCCTGGCGGTCTTGTGCATACTCACAAATGCGGCCTATGGCTCTGACCGGACAGAAACGGGGTTCTTCTATCCAATTGGCACAGATGATTTCGATCAGCAGTGTGGGACCTGGCTCAGTCGGGATGCTCAGCATGGAGGCTGCTATTTCTCCAATGAATACCATGTCGGTGTCGATATGATGCGTGATGAAGGGAAAGACGCCTATGCGGTGGCCGACGGAAAAGTTGCTTATATCAGCTATGACAAACCCGGTGATGGAGATGGTAAGAAATGGGGTGTGAACAATTGTGGCTTGGTCATCGAACACAAAACCCATGATGGAAATATCTTCACAGCGGTTTATGGACACGTTCAATGTGCCACGGTTCCCAGTAGAAACACGGAGGTCTACGGAGGAAGGCCAATTGGTAAGATTGGGCATTGGGATCATGGAGATCATCTCCATTTTGGTATCCATGAAGGGCCATTCAGTACGATGGCCAAGAGTGGCTGGGGAAAGATGCCGAATATCAATTGGCCAAGTCAAAACACCTTCACCGATCCCGTCCGCTTCATCCAAACCCATTCCCCCCACAACCCACCAACGGAGGTACAAGTACGCTGTCAAGGCAATATCTGCTGGGCCCCGACCACGAGTTCCTGCGAAGGTGCGAACGCGCGTTATCGTCTAGGGAACAACATGTTCGCTCAACCCGCAGGCATGGAGGCCTGTGTCGAAGCACAAGAGAAACTTTTCTCAATCGCTGACAGTCCGAATCCACAAGAGGAAGTGCTGGAAGATGGATTGTGGCAGAAGTTTTTCCGAGCCATTCGGAATGTCTTCGGAGAAACAGTCAGCGCGGCGGATATCCGTGCTTTCGGGACCATCAACACCATCAATGTCTACACAGGCAACGTGGTCGCGGGGAATGCTACCAAAGCGGTCTACGGTACCGGTCAGGGCTACTCAATCCAAGCTATCGCGCCACCCGCTCCTGAGCCACCCGACTTCGTTACCACCAAGACCTGGCTCACCACCCCCTGGGGCACCGAAGTCTACAAGTATGGCCTGAACGAGTCGTTCGATACCAAGGCCCAAACCAAGAATATCGGTGACGGCCCCTGTAACCCGGACGATACCACGCAGACCATTACCGGCCACTTCTACCTCTCCCGGGGCTACAAGAAGGATCCTTCTAGTGGTGACGGCGCGCGGCGCCGTATCGACTCTACGACCACTCAGTGCGACAACCTGAAGCCAGGGGACACCAATACCGAGACCAAGAACACCAGAATCCGAGATTGGATCACGGAACCGGGCATCTACAATATCATCTACTGTCCGGACCATCCGTTGGACGACCACAATGGTGTGGGGGACCACCGTGAAAAGCATGAATCCAATAATTGCGGTACCGAAATGGTCTTCGAAGTCGTCGAAGGAACGGTCAATGTCCCTGATGTCGACTTCACTCCGAGTGGTTTCACTTCCCTCCAAGCCCCCGTCTATGCCGGTGACTTCATCCGCCTCGGTGCCTGGATCACCAACCAGGGCACGGTCAATGCTACTGCTGACATCCGCAGCGCCTACACTGTCTCCTGCAATGGAGGACCGCATACCGTGCTCGCTGACGATGGCACGATGGCGAGCACGCTCACGGCTGGAGCGAGCGCCTGGGAAGAGACCCTTACCCCGGTTCAGCTGCCGAATGTCGTCGGGACCTGCACGCTCTCGTTCTTTGTCGACTCTCTAGGATCGCAACCGGAAACGGATGAAACAAACAATACCGAGAGTCTCACGGTCACCCTCGCTCCGAGACCCGCTCCCAAGCTCGTCATTACCAAGTTCCAAGATGAGTCCGGCTGCTGTACGACCAACCTCGGGAAGCGCATCAAGCCGGACATCTGGGTACGCAATGATGGTCCGGTCGCTCCCGGCTCCAATGTCACGGTGGTCTACCACATCAGTAGCCCTGTAGCGACTGGAGGCGCCTACCTCTCCATCGGTTCAGGGACGATCCGTGCCGATGAGCTTCCACCCGGAGGTACCGATGAGGATTACATGGACAACCAGTGGACCATTCCGAAGAGCAGCGCCTGGAAAAAGCAGTGGCACACGGTTCGGGGCTGTCTCAGACAGGACGGTAGTACGCCGGTGGGCGACCCCAACACCGAAGTCTGTGCTTACTACTACCGGTATTCAAAGGAGTGAGGAGATTTCAAAAACAAACACGTCTGCCGGATTTCTCGATGAGGAGTCCGGTTTTTTATTTTTGGGAGAACAAATACCCGATGCTCTTATAGTTCTAAGATTTTGCTAGCCGCTTGCGTCATACAGGCAGCCCGGAGTATAATTGGGCTGAAAATAAATATAAAAAATATATGCGTACAGAAGGGTCTCACAAGGCAGTAGCATTTTCGGCTATTGTCTTTATGCTTTTCGGTGGGTATTTCGCTTACGCCGCGTTTCTGAGCAATCAGCCGTCCAATAGTCTCTTGGGCATCCAGTCCATCGCTGCCAAGGATGGCGAGGATGACGACGATGACGATGAAGATAAGGACGAAGACGAAGATGAGGACAAGGACGATGATGACGATGATTCCAAGTCTGAAAAGCAGAAGAAAGAAGAGGAAAAGAAGCGAGAGGAGGCCAAGAAAGCCGCCGAGCGTGCTCGCGAAGCAGCCAAGCGTTCTTCCGAAGATGATGACGACGATGACTACGTCAATGGTGTGAAGGTCCGCGGCGATGGCAGCGTCGATGATGAAGACGGAGA
>SSEF01000008.1 GCA_008012175.1 Candidatus Moraniibacteriota bacterium
GCTCTCGGCCGCGAAATGGACGACTGCATCGCATTCGGCGACAAGCGGATCGACAAGTGCTGCATCCGCGATATCGCCTTTCACGAACTGATACCTCGGATTACCCTCAGCTTGTCGCAAATTCTCGAGGTTCCCGGCATAAGTGAGAGCATCGAGCACTGTGACATCCCACTCGGACCGGTCGCGGAGGAGGAGGTGAAGAAAATTCGAGCCGATGAAGCCAGCACCGCCAGTGACGAGGAGTTTCATACTTGCTTGTCTATGCCTTAAAAGTGAATTCTTGAACGATGTCTGAGAAAAGCGGGTGTTTGCGATCTTTCTCGGAGACGATCGGATTGTCTACTCCCCACTCGATCCCGATCGCTGGATCATCGAAACGAATGCCGCGATCATGTTCTTTGGAGTACGGGGCCGTACATTTGTAGGCAAATACCGTATCGTCCTCAAGTGCAGCAAAGCCATGCGCGAAACCCGCCGGTATCCAGAATTGGCGCCTGTTTTCGGCTGAGAGTTCGACGGCGACATGCTTCCCGTAGGTTGGCGACCCGGTCCGGATATCAACCGCGACATCAAGCACACGGCCGCGGAGGACTGAGACAAGCTTTCCCTGCGCGAATGGCGGCGCCTGATAATGCAATCCTCGAATCACGCCTTTTTTTGAGACGGAAAGATTGTCTTGAAAGAACTCCTGAACAATACCCACCCCCGAATAACGGTCGCGGTTATACGTCTCCATAAAGAAGCCTCTTTCGTCAGCGAATGCATCTACTTCAATGATGATGAGCCCCGGGATATCGGTAGTGATGGTGTTCATATGTGTAAATAGACAGCTAGCCGCCTCCATCCTACCCTATCCGGAAAAAACAAAAAAGCGCCCTCCCGGGCGCCTTTCTTAACTATATCTTGATATCGTTCATCACGTCCTCGAGAGAGCGTGGCGCTGGAGTCGGCTGGACCACGTGCTCAAACGGTTCATTCGGACTCACCGGCGCTTCGGCACGCTCCTCGCGCTTCCGATCCCGACGCTCGCCGCCTTCTGGCTCATTGATCTTCAGATTGACGCGAGCATTATTTCGGGCACCGATGACACGCAAAAGCGTCCTGAGCGCCTTGGCCGTCATACCCTCGCGACCGATGACCATTCCCATATCATCCGCATGCACATCGAGCGTGATGAGCACTCCCATCTCGTCGATCTTTCGTTCCACCTTCACACTGTCTGGATTGTCCACCAACATCTTCACGACGTACTCGATGAATTCCTTGTCTCGTGCTTCGTCTGTCATACACGTCCTAGAGTTGAGTTAAGGTTACACACGTATTTTATGCCAAGAAAATCGATTTTTCAATTCCCTGTCCAGTCCCACTACTGCCATTCGGCTGGCGCGATAAAAGGCGTTCTCTTCCAAGCAACTGACTGTCGGCACAAGAGAGCGCTTTTTTCAGCATCGCCCTGTTCACCGAGGAGCCTCTCTACGATGAACTCCATGCGAAGTCCCTGCGAACCCTTTACGAGAACGAGATCGCCCGGCCGAATATGCTCAGCGAGCCGATCCCGTGCCGCGAGCGGATCCGGATAATGATGGATACTCTTTTCGGGAAAATTCGTCCCATGGAGAGCATCGGCGAGGAAGCGCATGTGCTGCCCCACACCGACGAAGACTGTCGCGCCACTCGCGATCACCGCATCACGAAGGGCGCGGTGCGCCTCGTTGGACCCGGCGCCGATTTCGAGCATATCACCGAGAATCACTACTTTGCGTGGAGCGATGAGCTCCCGCAAGGTATTGAGCGCTGCTTCCGTCGAGACGCGCGAGGCATTGTAGGTATCGTCGATGATCCGAATCCCGGCATCGCCATCGAGGAGGGTCATCCGGCCTGGCAATGCTCGGAACTCGGTAAGTGCTGCCGCGACATCGACGAGATTCATCTTGAGCGCTGCCGCAACCGCTGCAGCGGCGAGTACGGCCGGGAGATGATGCCGCGCGACGACTGCCGGCAAGCGAACTGGGATGCTCTTGCCGCCAGAATTCAGCTTGAAAGACAAACCCTCTGTCCGGCCATTCTCCTGAAGTACACGGATATTATCAGCAAAGAGACTCGCTCCTGGAGAAAGTCCGTATGAAACGATCTTGGCCTTGGTCCGATCAGCCTGACGCATGGCGCGTTCATCATCGGCATTCAGGACTGCGATACCATCGTCCGGAAGCGCAGCGATCAGCTTCCCCTTCTCTTTTGCAATATGGGCGAGATTCTCAAAGTTGGCGAGATGGCTCTCGGCGATCCGAGTCAGTACGGCGATATCAGGACGAGCGATGCTCGTGAGATAGTCCATGTCCCCCGGATGATCGATACCCATCTCGAGAATGAGTACCTCTGGGTACGACTCGATCCGGAGCACAATAAGTATCGTGTGAAAGCACGCGCTCAGCCAGCGAACGATTGATCGACCCGGGCTCTTGATACCGAGGATAGCTGACGGCAAGCCGAATTCGTTGTTATAGTTGCCCGGGGAAAACCGGACGCGGTAGTTCTTCGAGACAACCAGCGCAATCGCCTCTTTGGCCGAGCTCTTCCCGACAGATCCCGTGATGCCGATGACGATCGGTTTCCGGCTCCGGAGCACCAGCCGCGCCATGGAACCGAGGATCATAGCTAGTTTTTTCGTAGCGTTTTGTTTCAGCGACATACGGTCATTTCTTTATCGGCTCAGTCGTCGGTACTTTAGCATAGGAAAGGAGGAATCGCATGATCGACCCGAACGCTGGCGCCGCACTCGACTCCGCCCACTGGACATCTTTCGGATTATCAAATTTCACTACTATTACGAAGCGTGGATCATTGATGGGCGCATATCCGACAAAGGAACCGATGGTGATATTCTCGTCGTAGCCTTTCGATCCGCTCTTGGCGACTTGGGCTGTCCCGGTCTTTCCGCCGACGAGGTACCCCGGCACATCGGCCCGCTTCCCATGGCCATTCACGACGACGCTCCGGAGCATCTCGCCCATCGCCTTGGATGTCTCCTGCGACACGACGCGGCGCACCTCCTCGGGTTCTATCGGCCGGACTTCCCCGTCTCGGTCAATAACCCGGTCAACGATCTGCGGTTTCATGAGAACCCCACCATTCGCGAGCGCACCATAAGCCATGGCGAGCTGGAGCGAAGTCACGGTAATACCCTGGCCGAACGAAGCGGTCAGGAATTGGATAGTAGACTTCAGGTTATCGAGATTCTTCAGGTTGCCCGGGTGCTCGGCCGGCAGACGTATGCCGGTTTTGGCACCAAAGCCGAAACTCCGGAGCCGGTCACGGAATGCCCCATGTCCGACGAGACGCTCCACATACATGACGCCAGTATTGATTGATTCTTCGAGCACTTTGGTCATCGTGCTCCGGCCATAGACTTTGCCTTCGGCGTTCTGAATATTGTACCCTGCCTCGTTCACGACGCCCGTATCGACAAATTCCGTATGCGGACTCACTTTACCCTCCTCAATGCCGATCGCCATCGTGATCGGCTTCATGACAGATCCTGACTCGTATGGAAGACTGATGATCGGATTCATAAAGAGCCCGATGTCTTCGGTCTTTCCATACTCGTTCGGATTGAACTGCGGGACCGAAGCCATAGCAAGGATCTTTCCCGTCTTCGGCTCGAGCACGACAGCCGATCCGCTATCGGCATTGAACTTCTCACGTGATTCGGCAAGAATCTTCTCGACTTCATACTGGATGACCCGATCGATCGTGAGTACCAGGCTATCCCCGTCCTCGGGCTCGACGTGCTCGCGATCCGTGAGCGAGATCCAGCGGCCAGCCGCGTCGCGCTCCTGAGAAAGCGTCCCATCCCGGCCATGTAGCTCGCCGTTCCATCCTGCTTCGACGCCGTAAATGCCAATTTCTCCGAGATCGCTCGGGCCGACAAAACCGATTACTTTCGACGCTAGCTCGCCGGCCGGATAGTAGCGATAGACTTCGGGGAGGAAATTAACCCCTTTGAGCTTGAGCTCTTTCAACTTTGCCTCTTCCTCTGGCGTAATTTTCTTCTTGATCACTTCGAACGGGTCCGCACGATCAGAAAGCCGTTCACGGACAAGCGATTCGTCGACTCCGAGCACTGCCGAGAGCGCGACGGCCGTCCCAGCGACATCCTCCACGAGTTTCGGGATGACATAGGCGAGCTTGTACTCACGATTGACCGCGACCGGATAAGCCAAATCACCATCCCGGAGTGCGATACTACCCCACTCAGCACGGAGCGCCTGCGCGACCGTGTGCTGTTCCTCAGCCATCGCGATCCACTTTTCTCGACCGACCACCTGGAGCACATAGAGCCGCCCGACGATCACAAGACCCACGAGAAACAGGCTTCCCCGGAAAAAATACAACCGCCAATGCGAGGCGGCCTCAGCGGTTCGAGCGGGTTTTGTTGGACGGATGGCACGGCGGAGCGCAGACA
The DNA here is from genome assembly GCA_008012175.1 of Candidatus Moraniibacteriota bacterium. Lineage (GTDB taxonomy): Bacteria > Patescibacteriota > Minisyncoccia > Moranbacterales > UBA1568 > SSEF01. The sequence goes on from SSEF01000008.1 coordinate 4,463, forward strand.
TAAGGGCGTAGGTAGGGTTCGGTATCAACGGCTGGCAATTTCATTCGTCCGTACGTTTACGATGGTCAGGGCATCAACTTTCTCCATGCGGAGCTCATTACTCCCCTCTTCGACGCGTGAGAGCGATTTCGCCTCGGCTTCGCGTACCCGGAGCTCGGCATTCGCCTTTTTCAGCTCCTTCAGGTCTTTCTCGAGGGTCCGAATCGCATAGCCCTGGACCGCGCTCCGATTCACGGCATAGACATAAAGTCCGGCAGAGAAAAGCGAAAGCGCCAAGAGCGCGATGACCGCGACATGCGCGGCGCCAGCATGCGCCTCGAAACGTTTGGCGCGGCTAGCTTTCGTATTGATGATGGTAGTGCGCTCGGAATAGACGCGCATATGGGTTTTGTTTTTGTTTTTTGTCCTAGATCCGCTCGACGGCCCGGAGCTTGGCACTCCTCGCACGAGGATTGGCCGAGAGCTCTGACCTCTCTGGCACCAGAGGTTTTTTGGTGATCCAGCGAAGTGTCGGTCGCTCAGAACGGATGCATTTCTGGAACAGCTGCTTCACGGTGCGATCTTCGCCGGAGTGAAAGGAAACGATGACTGCCCGGCCGCCGGGGCGGAGCACTTCGGGAATCGCTAGGAGGAATCGCTCGAGATGTGCCCGCTCGCTATTGACCGCGATCCGGAGCGCTTGGAAGACCCTGGTCGCCGGATGCACCTTGCCCTTGCGGCGGGCCGGCACGACATTTGCGAAGACGAGCTCGCGGAGTTCCGTTGTCGTCGCGAGGGGTCGCACTTTCCGGGCCTCTACGATTGCCTTTGCGATCCGCTTCGCTTCGGGCTCATCGCCATACGTCTCAAAGAGATCAGCCAGCGAGAGCTCGTCCAGCTGATCGAGGAGATGCCGGGCCTCTACCGTCTCATCAGAGTTGAGGCGCATATCCAGCGGTCCCTCCGACTGGAAAGAAATGCCCCGTTCCGGATCGGCGAGCTGATCGCTCGAGAGTCCGAGATCAGCCACAATGGCATCGGCCACTGTCCAGTCATGCTGTCGAAGCGTCGAAGTGAGATCGGCGTAGGAAACGCGGACAAGTATGAGTTGCCCTCTTCGGAGTGCCCGAGAGAGGACCGCGTCGCCTTCGGCCCGGGACCGAAAGCGCTCGATCGCGCGTTCATCCCAATCGAATGCGAGCACTCGCCCCTCTGGTCCGACCGCTTCGAGAAAAGCCTTGGTATACCCTCCCCCGCCCAAGGTCGCGTCGACAACCCGCATCCCGGGCTGAAGTGCCAGGATATCGAGCACCTGCGAGAGCATAACCGGAACATGTTCCGTGTGTTGCTGTTCCATATTGTTGAGGTACGTATCGAAACTAGTAGACACCGAGTTTGCCGAGTTCGTTCGCGATCTTTTCAGTGTTCTTTTCGGCTTGGTGTTTGTACTTCTGCCACTCTTTCGCGTCCCAGATTTCGAGCCGGTTATAGAGTCCGACGACGGTGACCTCTTTCGAGAGTCCGGCGCCGGTCTTCAGATACTCCGGTATGAGAACGCGCCCCTGCGCATCGAGCTCGCAATCCGTCGCTCCCGCGAGCATGAGCCTGGTGAAGCTGCGCGTTCCGGTCTCACCGATCGGGAGACTGCCGAGCTTACCGGCGAGCTCTTCCCAAACCTTCATGGGATAGACCGAGAGCGAACGATCGAGTCCCCGCGTCACGACGACCCGCGTCCCGAGCTCCCCGCGAAACTTCGAAGGAAGCGCCAGGCGCTTTTTCGGATCGATCGAATGTTGGTACTCGCCGATGAACATACGCGTGGCAAAATCGAACAGTTGGAGTGTTTTTGTGAAATTCACCACATTTCACCACTTCACTGTTCTTAACACCCATTCTATTCCACTTTCGGAAAACCTGCAAATACCCTTTTAGAAAGCCAAAAACACCGACTGTTTCGGTGTTATTTCTCTACATAATAAAATAGAATCGAAAAAAAAAGAGGTGCGGCGTTGCGCTACCTCTTCTCGCGAGTGCCGGTCCTTTCTACTAAGACCAAATATTGGGGCGTCGTTGAGACAATAAATTGGTACGGGAAGTAGAAGGGTTTTCGGCACCCTCAGCCTACACCCGGGGGAGAAAACGCACAAGAAGGAACGCTGGGTGTATACGGGATAATTTCAGCCGTATATTACTTTCATTACTGATGATCAAGAGGCCATTCTTTTCCCTAACAAAGATGCGTGGCATCCTCTACACATGCCCTATTGGGGAACGAATGTGGCGTCTCTAACCGATTGATGCCCACGACAAAACCATTGGCGCCCATAGCCTATAAAAAAATCCCCGCCCTTCGCTGTATGCAAAGAACGAGGAAACTGTGCCTGCCCGGACGCTGCCGGACTCGCCTATTGATTTTCAGGATCCGCATCATCCTGTTGAGATCGGTCGCCGTTGTCGAATCGATCGTCCTGCTCGCCACCATTCATCGGTTCGAGGAAGTGGGCTTGTGACACCGTGATGATCCGCCTCGCATGGAAACACATCCCGAGCCTCTCAGCAGCTGCTTTTGTTTCTCCACTACTCATTTTTCTACTCTCCTCCAGTTTGAGGTATTTGATTGGAGATTGCTCTCTTGCGCCGTCCACATAGCAAACGAAGCTGTGACAGTATAGCAGAAGAAATGCGAGCTGCCAAGTCAGGCAAGGTCAGTCCGTCAAAGATACTTCCGGCTGCTGAGTCTCTCCGGGAAGTATTCCTGTTTAGCATCGTCTGGATCTGCATAGTCCGGCGTATATTTATAGCCTTGTCCATAGCTGAGAGACTTCATCAGCCCGGTTGGGGCATTGCGAAGATGGAGCGGCACCGGCTCATTCGGATACGCCCGGATATCGTTCTTGACCTTGGCGTAGGCAGTATAGAGTACGTTCGATTTCTTTGATTTTGCGAGGTAGACGACCGCCTGCGCGAGATTGACTTCGCATTCAGGCATTCCGATGAATTGAGCCGCTTGGTATGCAGCAACCGCCTGAGGCAGAGCGAAGGAATTGCCAAGCCCAATGTCTTCGGAAGCAAAGCGGATGAGTCGACGAGCGATGTAGAGCGGGTCCTCGCCGGCTTCGAGCATACGGCCGAGCCAATACAGGCTCGCATCAGCATCGCCGCCGCGCATCGATTTATGGAGAGCAGAAATGATATTGTAATGTTCCTCACCATCCTTGTCGTAGAGGAGGTGCGAACGCTCTGCCACACTCTCGACGATCTCAGTCGTGATGCGGCCACGCAGGCTCGCGCAGGCTTCGAGCAGGTTGTATGCTGCACGAGCATCACCACCAGAAAGCGCCGCGATGAAACCGAGAGCTGCCGGATCAGCCTCTGTTTTCTGTTGCCTCAACACTTCGTCTTCCCGAATCGCTGCTTCGAGCAATGATTCGATATTAGCTGATTCGTGTTTCCCGAGGACGAGCACTCTCATCCGGGAAAGAAGAGCAGCATTCACCTCGAAGCTCGGATTCTCCGTTGTCGCCCCGATAAGCGTGATTGTTCCGTCTTCGACATGCGGCAGGAGTGTGTCCTGCTGTGACTTGTTCCAACGATGGATTTCATCAACAAACAAGACCGTCCTCGCTCCGAGCCGGCCCGCCGCCTTAGCTCCCTCGACGATACGCTGGATTTCCTTCTTCCCGCTTTCGACTGCCGAGAGCTGGAGAAAATGTGACTTCGTTTCAAGCGCGATGAGACGCGCCAGGGTCGTCTTGCCGCTTCCCGGCGGCCCCCAGAACAGGAGCGATGGAACCCGATCCTCATCTATTGCATGCCGCAGGAAGGATCCCTCGCCCAGGATTTTCTCCTGCCCGATAAAATCGGCAAGCCGTTTCGGACGCATCCGCTCAGCCAGGGGCGGGAATGCGGATAATTCGGTTTCCATATATGTCAGAACGCTAGGCCTCAACTTCGGAAAAGACGAGCGAAAGACCGATGGGGCAATGGTCGGAACCTGGGACATCTGAAAGAATAACCGCCTCCTTCATATTTGCCTCCAGGCTCTCGTCAACGAAGAAGTAGTCGATTCGCCAGCCGACATTGCGCTCCCGTGATCGGGTCTTCATGTCCCACCAGGTATAGGCCACCTCGCGCGGATGGAAGTGTCGATAAGCATCGATGAATCCGGCTGCAACGAGCTTATCGATCCATTCCCGTTCCATCGGCATGAAACCTGACGTTTTCTCATTTTCCCTAGGCCGGGCGAGATCAATTTCCTGATGCGCTGTATTCACGTCACCGCAGAGCACGATCTTTTTTCCCTGCTTTTTCAGATGGATGAGGTAATGAAGAAACTCATCATAAAACTGCATCTTGTATTGGAGCCGGAGCTCGCCAGAGCCACCATTCGGGAAATAGACGTTTACCAGCGTGAAATGACGGAAATCCATCTCGATCACTCGACCCTCGCGAGACAGAAGATTATCGCCGAAAAACGTCTTCACACCAAACGGCTTTTTCTTCACGTAGATACCGACGCCGCTGTAGCCTTTTTTCTCAGTTGAACAGCTGAAATAGCTCGTATAACCGTCTGGGTTCCTAAGCTCCTCGGTAAGTTGGTCCGGATCGCTTATTTTTGTCTCCTGGACAGCAACGACCGGAAATCTTCCTTCCTGCATCCAGGAAATAAAATCTTTTTTCCCAGCTGACCGGAGCCCGTTCACATTCCAGGAAATGAGGGTGTAGTGTTCTTGCATAAATATAGTATGGGCGACATCGAGTCACTCCCATCCTAGCATTTCTGAAGCTGACCTAAAAGCAAGAAGGAAATGGCTTATTAAAGGGTTTTTCCTGCGGATTCCTTACCGATGAGATGCTCCCGTCCGGACAATCGGAGCACTAAATGATCGAGTTCCGTGTAACGGCGTTTCTTCTCATGAATATCCACATCATCTCCGAGCTTCAGGGCAGCCGTCCCATGCCGCGGAGAGTACCAAGCGATATACGCTTTGGTGAATTTCACCCTTCTCGCGATATCCATGGTCGCTTCGAAGTCCTCATGCGTCTCGCCGGGAAAGCCAACGATGATGTCGGTCGTGAACTCTGCATCTGGCACTTCGTTCCGGATCCGATCGATGAGCGAGAGGTATTCGTCCCGCGTGTACCAGCGATTCATCGACTTGATGATACGGTCGCTCCCCGCCTGGATCGGGAGATGGATCAGCCGATCGATGTTCGGATGCCGCGCGATAGTGCTAATAAGCTCATCCGAGAAATCCCAGGGATTCGCCGAAAGGAACATGACTTTCTCGACGCCAGGGATTTCCGCCACCGCTTCGAGAAGATGCGGGAAGAGCGTCGGGATGCGATGGCGGCCGAGATGCTTCACTATGACAGGCCTCACTTTCTTTCCGCCCGGAATCTCGTACTCTCCACCTTCCTTGATTTTTTCCATGAGGAAATCAGCGCCATACGAGTTCACATTCTGGCCGAGGAGCATCACCTCCGTCCGGCCAGCCTTTACCGCTTCACGCACTTCATGGAGAATCTCTCCAAAGGCCCGTGACCGCTCGCGGCCCCGCGAAAACGGCACGATACAGAAAGCGCAAAAATTATTGCAGCCGTTCGAGATAACGACGGATGCGAGCTTGCCGGAAGCGCGTTTCGGCTCATGTTCAAAGCCAACATCCTCCATCGGGAGAAATTCTTCATCGGGCAGGCGCGCCTTCATCCGCTTCATGAGTTTTCCTGATGGTTCACGCGCAGCCGCACCGACGAGACAGCCGGTAATAACGATATGGAGATCTTCCGGACCGGATCCTGCCTTCTCGCGCAGGTTCTTCACGAGTCCGTAGACTTTTTCTTCGGCCCGGTCACGGACGATGCATGTATTTATGATAAGTGTGTCGGCTTCCTCCAGACTTCGGGCCCGTTCAAAACCGCGCGCCTCATAGAGGCTTGCGATCCGCTCGGAATCAGCTGTATTTTGCTGGCAGCCGAATGTCTGAATAAAATATGTTTTTCGCATTTACAGTCTTTAAGGCGACCCTTAGTCTACATAAAGAATTAGGAAAGATCAATCCGGCTTGACGGCATAAAAAAATGGCAGTACGGTGGAAATAATTGACTTTTTACCTTAAAAATCTGCGGGAGAATAGAGATGGAGCGCCCCCTTTGCCCTATCTGCAAAACGAGTAACCACATCTGTGTCGATGTGGATCCAAAACAGAATACCGTCTACGGCTGTAAACGATGCCAATTCTACCCCATTCCAGAGCTCGATCGCTCAGGATATTTCAAGTCCCTGGATGGACCAAGAGAGGTAAGGGAAGCGATAAGGTATTTTTGCGAGCTCTTCGACCACTGGCAGCATGAATCTATCTCAGCTCCTTGAGGCTCTTTTTCTTCTCTACCACAATCTATAGCCCCGGCACTTCACCGAAACTGTCCGGGGCTTTGTTTTCTTTTTCGACGATAAGCTGACCACAGGCAGCGGCGATGTCCGCGCCCATGGTCCGGCGGCGCGTCACATCGACGCGTGCATCAAGGAGTCGTTTTTCGAAAGCGATGAGCGCCTCGCTCTCACTCGTTGAATACTTACTTTTCGTATCGTTGTAAGGAATGAGATTGATCTTCACCTTGCCGACTTTCCGAGCGAACATGATGAGCTTATCAGCATGGGGCGGCGTATCATTCACGCCTGCGAGCATCACGTATTCGAATGTCAGGTGGCGGCGCCGGCTTTCGAATTTCTGAAAATACTCCCTCGTCCAGGCCGCGAGATCATCAAGGAATTTCGGATAAGATGACGGCATGATAGCAGCCCGCGTCTTCGTATCAGCGCTATGGAGCGAGACTGCGATCCGGACCGGCGGCCACGTCTCGTCGACAAGAATTTTCTTAAGCATCGGGATAAGCCCGACCGTTGAGACCGTCAATCGAGTCGGTCCCATATCGGTGCGACTGAGAAGGATTTGGAGCGAAATTTTCACGTTCTCATAATTCGCCAAGGGCTCCCCCATCCCCATATAGACAACGTTTGAGATGCGCTGCTCGAGATCATTCCGGCCCGCCAAAAAATACATCCAGAATCGGTATTGATCGACAATCTCGTCTGATGAGAGGTTCCGCGTGAAGCCCATTTTCCCGGTCGCGCAAAACGTACAAGCCATTGCGCAGCCGACTTGAGACGAAACGCAGATGCTCCAGAAATCCCGTGAATTCTTCATGAGCACGGTCTCAAGTCGCCGATGATCCGCTGTTTCAAGGATTGCTTTAAACGTATCGCGCCGAACGCTTTGGAGGAGCGCCACTTTGGAGAGTGTGAGCCACGAAACAGATTGCGAAATCTTGACACGCCATTCCTTTGAAAGAACAGAGACGCTGTCCCATGACTGCCAGTCGGGCCGAAACAAAGCCCCCTCAACTTGTTGCAAACGAAAAGCGGGCTGGTCGGCTAGGAGCTGGCGGAGTATCTCTGATCGATTTTCCATATGAAACATCCGACTACTCTACCCCTGCTCCGACCATCGCGTCAAGGTTATGGCTGTTTTTTCCTTGCGCCAGCAAAGATGTCCCGCATATTATCCGGGATCTCGCTATGCGCCTCCCTGTCGCGTTCAAGGTGCTCCAGCGCCTTGAGGAATTTTTGCTCCTGAAAGGCCGTTTCATTCGCCGTTGACTCAAGGTATGCCTTGCGTTCCTCTGCCGTCCATTGGTAGCGGTACAAGTCTCGATGCCACTGATTGCCGACAAAAGCCGTGACGGCGATAAAGACGATCAGGAAAAGGAATTTATAATGACGGATCCAGAAATACATCCCTTGACGCTGAATCGATCCAAATGACACAGATTTAAATAATGGTTTCATAACCCGCTAGTCTTGCATATAAACGATCATCTCAAATACGGCATCCAGAACATGATTTTCCGAACCCTCCGAAGGCGTCACTGGTATCCCGAAAGGATTGAGCACGCCTGCATCCGGGAGGGGCGTATCCCCGTCTTCTGGCTGAGACTTGATGTCCAAACTAACGACATCGAGCGCATAAGGCAACGTCTCAAGCTGATGGAGATACCGGGCGAGACTGATATATTCGCCAGAAACTGTCAGTGTTAATTTTAGGAATTTTTTCAACGGGAATTCTCCGATGAGACCCGTCTCCTTGCTGGCAGCGGGGCCTTTTTTCGCCGGTTCAGCCGCCGGTTCATCGGCATCAGCAACGGCAACCGGCTTCGCTGACTCCTTCTTCGCAGCTATCGTCATCTTGCTTTCAAGAAAGGCATTGTCCCGAGACTCAATTTCGATAGCTACCTGCTCATCAGCCGCTAGTTGCTCAAGCGCTTCGATGAACTCAACAAGCCGGTCCTTGGTCAGGATGATGTCAAGATCGCTCTCCCGCTCCTTGATGAGCGCATGCTGCGACTCCAGATCAGGAAGACGCTGCAGCTGGCTCTCGCGATATTCACGGGTAACTGAAAGCTTTTGGACATCATCCTTCTTTACCTGGATCGTTGAAAGGATCGGTCGGATACCAAACCAGGCAATCAAGCCGATCAACGCAAGAAGGCTGATCTGTATCAGGAGAAGCTTCATCCTTTGATTGAGATAATTTTTCAGCATATAGCTATGGCCAGAGTAGGCACTCTTTCTTCAATTTGAAATCAATCTGAAAATCAATTTCTTTCCGCGAGAAAAGATTGGAGATTGGGACACGAACATCGCTCACGCAATCCGACCCTTTCAGCGCATCCTCAAATTGCAGGAATTGTTCCCGTGTTCCCGCTTGGCCAGAAATCGAAACGACATATTCTTTTGTCATAAGCTCGACTATGACAACACCGTTTGGTATTAGATCCTGAAGCATGGACAGGAGCGCGCTCCAATGGAGGTGCGATCCCTGGTATCTGATGACTCGCTCCGCTTCAGCGTTTACTTGCCTGAACTCTTCCTGATATCCAACTAGCCGCTTCGCCTCCTCGTTGAACTGATTAAATGTAGCAATCGAGTCCTGGCCAATTTTCACCTGATAATTCACTATGGTGTACACCCCGCCAAGAATCGCCACATAGTAGAGCTCGAGCAGCAGCACGAGCGTCGTCTGCCATAGGAAAAATCGGTATCGAAATTTCCGAACCAGTGCAATCTTTTTTTCTTCCGGCAGGAGGTTAAGTAAGATCTTCATATTCATCGAGGCCTCGGAGCGCAAGGCCGATTGCAGTGGAGTATTGGACCGAATGGCCACGGTCAATCGGCGGCAAGCTGCGGCCAAGCTTGATATTTACCCAAGGGTTGCCGAATTCTACAGATTGATTGAGGCGCTTTGTCAGGTATGGCAGCAAGCCCTTCATGTTTGACCCACCACCACACAAGATGATGCCATCGACCGTCGTGGAATAACCAAGATTGTTCAGATAGAAATTTGTTGACCGCTCGATCTCGACCGCCAGATTCTCCAAGATTGGCTGTGCTGCCTTGAAGAGAGGGCTTTTCATCGCGAGCGATCCGAGACCGTATTTTATCTTCATTGCCTCGGCTTCATCAAAAGAAATGCGCATCTCTTTGGCGATCGCGTCAGTAATCATCTGAGATGAAAGCGGGATACTCGAGGTAAAACAGGGCGTGTGCCCAATTGCCACCAAAAAGCTTGTCCGGCGATCGCCAATATCAACAATCAACCGCGTCTTGTCTTCGTCCTTGTCGAGCAAAAGGCTGCGCGCCTGAGCAATCGACTCAGTCTCAAGTCCGACGACCTCGAGTCCCGCTTTTTCAAGTACATTATGGAACTGATCCACCATGGAGCGAGCAACGGCGACAACCAGGACGCTTAGCTTATTCTTTTCCTTGAACAGCTTTCGATCAAGTACCTGATAATCATAGTAAACCTGGTCCAGCGTAAGCGGGATATTGGCTTCGATTTCCCATTTGATTGCTTCCCTCACCTCTTCTGGCGCCATCGCAGGTAATGCGACCACCCTCAAAAACGCCTTAGTTTCAGGAAGTGAGCAGATGACCTTTCGCGTCTTGACTGGCCTCGGGGTCGTCTTTTCCAAAAGATCGCGGATCGCCTGCGCCACAACCGCCTCATTCACGATATCGCCATCGACGATGTTCCCTATCGGGATTGGCACCGACCCAAAACTTGAGACGACCTCCTCGCTCCCCTCACGTTCCAACCACATCGCCTTAACGGAAAGGTCGGAGAGATCCAAGCCGAACGGCTGCGGAAAAAGATTAAACACTTTCTTCTGAAAAAAACTCATACCGGGTTTCTATTGGCGTGGTTGTTTGTGTATTGACACTTCCAATCATAACATGCCACGGAGAACATCAGAGCTCCTCCCAGAGATCCAGCTCGTACTGGGTCCCTGTCGGAAAATACGGTGGCGGGCAGTACAGCAGGTTATTGTCATAATAGAGATTCCGATTCTGGTATCCAGAGACATGATTCCCCATCATATCCGCCCAGGCGAAACCGTACCGCTCATTGCTCGCGATAGCCCCGTAAATCGTGATCGTGTCGCGGGTTGCGTACGTACCGGTATAGTTAGCCCGGCCGACCCGACCGGTCTGCGCGATAAGCGCCGCGTCGAGCCGCAAGACATTGTTACTCTGTCGATACACCTCGACATCATTCTGCCCGATGAGCCCGATCATATCCGTACAATCGTAATTTGTATAACGGATATCCTTTCCAAGATACATTGTCTTCTGGGAAGACGATACGAGATTGGCTGCTACGATAGTTACGCGTCGGCCGTTGACCGTCCCTTCAACCCAGGCATTATTTTCGACATAAATCACCCCATCATTGGGGATCGCGTAATTCGACCAGCCACCAGAATAGTTGTTGATTTCATTCGTAGATGCGTTGAAGCTTTGGACCGTTCGGACATCAAACGTATCATTCGATTTCAATATGATATGCCGGCCCTGATGCGAATTGTTAAAGTAGCGGCTATCGTTCACGCCTGACTGGGCGATAGTCTTCATGAGGCTTAGGTTTGCGAGGACCCCATTGAAATCGGCTGTCTGTGTAGGGAACACCCGGCCCGCCTCAAAGACGGCAGGCTTATCGGGTACTGATGCGGGCGGAAGCGGATCAACCGGATTGTGCGTATGGACACCGAATTCGTCTCCTCCGGTGTGGTCAGGATCATTGTAGGTAGACACGGCACTCGACACCGTATTGTGGGCTATGCCATCAAAACGAATCCCGTAATTTGAGTGGATCTTCCCAAATACTTCTGTTCCTGATCCGAAACGGATGAAATCGTTGCTCAGGACCGAATACTCGCTCCATGACGGCAAACGGAGACGGACCTGGATAGTGCGCTTCACATTCGGATGCTTATAGGTCCAAGCCGTTGATTTAACTATCACTGCTGTCGAGCCTGAGACTGGCGGTGTCACTTCGATCTGATAACGCCCGGTGGTCGCACCGGAAGGATCTGCATAATCAGCTTCGTAGGCCGTACCCACGCCATAGGCCGTGCCGCCATCCCAGAATGACTGAATCTGCGTAGCTGTCCTCCCCTCGACATTATGAGCAAGATACCAGCGATAAAAGTCAATGCCTGCCTCGGCTATCTGGAGCGCTTGCTCACGCGAACGGATATTGAACGAATACTGGACATTGGATGTCACATATTGAACGATCGAAACCAGCATGATCTGCACGACCCCCATGATGACGATCCCATAGACGAGCGCTCCGCCGCTCTTCTTCGCCCCCGGACTAATTGTCATATGATTCAAGATTACGTAGATCAACGAATGATTCAATATTGATGTTATTCGGCGCCTTGATCGGATCGATATTCATCCGGATAAGTACACGGACAAGCCGGATATCGCCAATCGATGCCGGCGTCGCGAGAGGGTTATTCACTGTATCACCCGGATAGTTTTCATTGTAATAGTAGAAGAGTGGCTGCGTTGCGTCATTGACAATGTATTCAGCGATGATCGAGGTTGTTTCGTCCCCGGCAGCATAGGTAGGAGGCTGAGCGTTCGACGGCTCGCGGATTCCCCGCATAAGCCGATCGTTCGGGTCATCAAGCCAGTAGTGCACTCTTTCAGTTACTCCGTCATTATCAATATCGAGATACACCTGGATGTCGAAATCGTCAGCCGATTCGATCGGGTAATCTCCGTTGTCGGCTTGTCGCACTTTTCTGAGATTATTGATAATCCCCGCTGAGGCGCGATTTACCTGAATTGATGTGACACCGGTCTCGAGGATAAACTTATTGCTTTTCCAGCTCGCAGAAAACAGGAGCGAAAATCCGAGCATGCCAGCCGAAAGGATGAAAATAGCGACAAGCATCTCGACAAGAGTCAGTCCCTTGAGACGCTTTCGACGGACGACGGATTTTTGCGAAGACGACATCATGGACTCATGCTTATGGCGACCGATTCTAGCCCTGATGCGACGGTGACAGAGCCGGTTTCTGTTGTGAAGCCGGCTGCTGTCACTTCATAGTCATATGTGCCAGCGGTCATGCCAGGCGTCTCCGCTGTTGGGAAAAATGCCTTCCCTGAAAGGTTCGTATTTGCCGTTTCATCGAATCCGAGCGTTGTATTCGTAAGATGAATTGACGCTCCGGAAATCCCGCTCCCATCGGCCGCACTGGTAACGGTGAACAGGGCGCTATTCACCGACTCATCCGCCAAAACCATGTCGACATTCAGTGAGGTGTTTGCCGGAAGCTCGAAGATATTTGCTCCGGCGCTTGATTCCGGATTTAGCGAGATGAAGGTCCATCCGGTTTCGCCAGGATCGATCGTCCAGCTGTAGCTTCCATAGCTCCGATTAGAATAGCTTTGCTCACCGCTTGCATCAGTTGTATCATCCATACCGAACTCGTAGACCGCATCACCCGTCCCGAATTCATTACCAAGCAGCCGGCCGCCATCGATACGGTAATCGATAGCGGGCACGTCATTTCCGAACGGGTCGACTGTTCGGAGCTGAAGTGTCGATGACCGATCCATCACGAAGGTTGCCTGGTTCACGACGCTATCGACGACGGAAGCATGGACATCCACTGGAATAAACGAGGTGGTTGGATACGGTGCATAGCTTGCGCTGCCAAAGTACCCGGATTTTGAAAAGGTCACGTGATACTCCTGGGCGCTGGCCGGGGCGCCAACTAAAAAGAGGTTGCCTGACGCGTCGGTCGTCGTCGTAACATCGACAGATGGGCTGATCGCACTGTTCGTGATATGGACAGATGCACCAGGAAGTCCGTTCCCTTGCGAATCAAGGATGTTGATCGAGAGGATGCCCCCGCCTGCTGATTGTTCAACGCCAAGTGGCGCAAAGGTTGAGAAAAGCGCTATCTTTTCTGAATCACTTTCCCCGCCCCAGGCAACCTCGATACGCACACGTTTATAGTCGTTCGGGATGAGATCATTCGGACTACCGCTAAGCGTTCCATCATATGGATCATCGGCATACTGCACAAAAGTATGCACCTGGAAAAGCGCATTACTTACCTGGATCGCTTCATCCTCAATGAGATCGCCAGACGGGATGCCGGAAACCGTGCCGATATTCCCGTAGTCGAGGCTACGAATAATCTCCATCTTCTGATTCGCTAAGGCGATTGCGCCTAGACGGTACTTTGACTGCTGGATGAGAGCCGTCCCGTAGGCAAACGTCTGAAAGAACACGAGCGTAATCAACGAAAAGAGAAAGAGCATGACCATCCCCTCGATGAGAGTGAATCCCCGAAACGCCTGGCGGGACCGCCGGAAAAGATTCATAGCTATTGGATATTCTCGAGCACGCTATACATTGGCTGAAGCATTGCGACTGCAAAGAAGCCGACCGACCCACCGATGAGAAGCATGAGTATCGGCTCGACGATGGACGACATGTTCTTCGTAATCTGCGATACCTCTTCCTCGTAGAATTCCGCCAGCCGCTGGAGCACATTTTCTGTCTTTCCTGTTTCTTCTCCGACCTGAATGATCTGCGGTACGAGAATAGGGAATATCGACGGATACCGGGTGATGATCTTTGACAGTTCTGTTCCTTTCTGAATCTCATCAATCCCCTGGACTAGAGCCTCTTTGTAGTAGACGTTCCCGAGGGTCCGAGACACAATCGTCAGCGCGCTTACAACGGAAATACCGCTCTTCAGAAGCGAGCTGTAGATGCGGGCAAAGCGCGCGCAGTTCACTTTGATCACGATATTGCCAACGATCGGAATGCGAAGCACGAGCCAGTGGAAGAAATGCCGGCCCGTATCCGTCCTCGCTGCAATCCGAGTGCCGATGACCGCGCCAACGACAAGGAGAATGACGACAATCCAGTGATTCCGGACGAAATCAGACAGGGCGATGATCGCTCGCGTTGTTGCAGGCAATTCAACATCCATTTCGATAAATGTCTGGGTGATCTTCGGCAGGATATACGTGAGCATGAGTATGCCGATGCCGATCATGGCGACAACAATCACGGCTGGATAAATCATGGCGCCTCGAACCTTTGAGGTGAGGTCATGTTCCTTCTCAAGCTGAAGCGCGAGGATATCCAACACCTCCTCCAAGTTCCCGGAGACCTCACCGACAGATACCATGTTCACGAAAAGCTCGTTAAAAACACCGGGGTATTTTGCCAGACCCTCGGAAAGCTGCTTACCGGCCTGAACGTCGTCATACACGCTCTGAAGAATCTTCTGGAAACGAGCATTGCGTGTCTGGACGGAAAGATTGTAAATCGCGCGAGACACGGTAAGCCCGGACGAGATCATGACGGAGAGATTCCGCATGAATACCATCTTTTCCTTCAGGGGAATGGTCATGAAACGATCGAGGAATTTTACCCCCATCCCTGGAGACGCATCCTCGCTTGCCTGAATCGATGTCACAAGAAACCCCTGCGCGCGGAGCTCCTGCCCGACCTGGTTTTCATCCTTCCCTGCGACCTCGCCACCCTTCGTCTCCCCGGTCGAGATATTCTTAGCTGTATACAAATACTTCGGCATAGCCGCGATTCTTTTGGTCTTAGTTTTTCTCAGTATACCACGGACTGAGAGAGACTCAGGCAAAGAGGCCGTGAGCTGCAATGCGTTCCTTGAAGCGCTCGAAGACGGCTGGCCCCTTGGGATGCGGAAGGAAGATGAGCGCCGTATCATTCGCGACGATGAAGGCGCCGGGAATCCGCGATTTCGGATTACGCTCGATCTTTTTCTTCTGCCAATGCGAAAGCATCCTCTCCCATCCCTGCCAAGAGAAAGCCCATTCGAGCTTGGCTTGAATTTTCAGAAAAGCGGGCGATGCCTGCCGAAGCCAGAAATTCGGGATTTCCGTTGGCAGGTAATTCGGCTTGATACGCGCGATCCAGCGATTGACAAGCTCAAAGCGCCGTTCCATCTCACGGCCGGAAAGTGTGTACATGAACCGGTATTCGCTTGCAGAAAAGTAATCCTGCATGGCAATCTCCAGGCTGCCATCCGTGACAAAATGATTCAGGCAGGCCCGATTCTCGACATGTCGGCCATGACGACGTTTGCCCAGAAGCTGCAAGACGATCGAGAGCAGCGTCCGGCCACGCCAGATCGCGCCTCTCGAGAGGACGACAAACAGGTCCCAGTCGCTTTCGCCATCACCGCGCTTCATGGAAAGGCTCCCAGTAAGCGCAATCATCCGGACGAATGGAACCCAGGCGATTCCCCGGACGAGGCGCGCCGCCCGACGAATCTTGCTGATTGATCGCTTTTCTCCGCGAATCCTCCCCTGAACCAATGCTTCACGGCCAGTCAGCATGACAAATCCGGAAAAACGCGCGATGACTCCCTCCGCCTCCAATCGATCAACCGTTCCAGCCACCTGCCCCAGTGTCGGTACGCCAAAAGACACCTCTGATTGGTCGACAATCAGGTGCTTCCAGGTTTCAAATTCAGTCAGCGGATAGTCTAGCGCATCGTAATACGCGATGGTCGCCAAGACTGCCTTCCTTATCATAGGACAAGCGCTTAGAGATACCGGCCGGTAAAACTCGCCTTCGCCTTCCTGAGCTTTTCCGGTACGCCAGCATATACCACCGTCCCGCCGCGGTCACCACCGTCTGGGCCCATATCGATCACCCAGTCGGACGCACGGATGACATCGGTGTTGTGCTCCACGACAAGGACCGTATTCCCCTTGTCGACGAGTGCGTTCAAGACCTCGAGGAGCCGGCGCACGTCCTCGAAATGGAGCCCGATGGTCGGCTCATCGAGGATATAGAGCGTCTTACCGGTGGATTTCCTCGCAAGCTCGGTCGCGAGCTTGATCCGTTGCGCCTCGCCGCCAGAGAGATTCGGCGCGCTCTGGCCGAGGACGAGGTAGCCGAGGCCTACTTCCTCGAGTACGCGGAGTTTCTCCTCGATCATTGGTTGGTCGAGAAAAAAATGCCGCGCTTCGGAAACCGTCATGCGGAGCACCTCGGAGATATTCATTCCTCGGTACTGGATCGCGAGCGTCTTCGCGTTGTAACGCGTGCCATTGCAGACCTCGCACGGGATATAGACATCGGGCAAGAGATACATCTCGATCTTCTTCAGTCCGCCGCCCTGACAGACCTCGCAGCGGCCGCCCCGCATGTTGAAACTGAAGTACGAGGCCGAGTAGCGCTCCTTCTCCGCTTCCGGTGTCGCTGCAAAGACATCACGGATGAGGCTGAAGATGCCGGTATAGGTCGCAGCATTCGAGCGCGGCGTCCGGCCGATCGGATCCTGTGTCACTGTGATAACCTTGTCGATATGCTCAATGCCCTTGAGCGATCGATGCGCGCCTGGCTCTGTCCGCGCTTGATAAAAATGCCGCGATAAGGCACGGGAAAGGATGTCATGGACCAGGGTCGATTTGCCCGATCCGGAAACGCCTGAAACCGAAACAAACTTCCCGAGCGGAATATCAACGGTTACATCCTTCAGGTTATGTTCGGTCGCTCGCTCGATCCGGATCGTTTTCCCAGAGCCCTTGCGGGGCGAGCCGCGCTCCATCACTGAACGCTTTCCCGAAAGATATTGCCCCGTGAGTAGCTTGGACTTCATGAGCTTTTCTGGGGTGCCAGAAAAAATAATCTCCCCGCCTTCTTTGCCGGCACCGGGTCCGAGATCGATGATCCAGTCAGCCTTACGCATAATCGCCACATCGTGCTCGACAACAACGAGCGAGTTGTTTGCGCCTCGCAGCTCTTCGAGCGCCCGGATGAGCCGATCTGTATCGCGGCTATGCAGTCCGACTGACGGTTCATCGAGGACATAGATGATGCCTGAAAGGCCTGACTTGATCTGGACTGAGAGCCGAATACGCTGCGCCTCACCGCCTGAGAGCGTGTCGGCACTTCGCGCCAAGGATAGGTATCCGAGACCGACTTTGTCGACAGCCGACAGGCGCATTTCCATTTCGCTGAAAAGCGGATCGACGAGCGACTTCTCTTCGCCTCCTGACAGAAGTGCCGGCCGAAGATCTCTGAAGAAAACGCGCAGATCCTCGATCGATCGATCGACGAAATCGTTGATGTTCTTATCATCGATGAAGACCGAGAGCGACTCGGAGCGGAGCCGTTTCCCCGAGCACTCCGGACAGCGCTTCATGAACATGAACGTCTCGATCTCGGCCCGGAGATGGTCGGATTTCGTTTCGCGATACTTTCGCTCGAGGAGACCGAGCACGCCTGGGAATCCGTATTCATCCGATAGATCACGCCCGGCATCGCCGCGGAGGATGTACTCGCGTTGCTTCACCGAAAGTTTCTTCACTGGGATATCGAGCGGGATCTTCTCGCGCTTCGCCATCTCGCGGAGAAGCGCCATCGGCCCAGTACCACTCCCCCGATCGCTGTTCATCTTGCTCCAAGGACGAATCGCGCCCTCAGTGATGGAGAGCGTCTCATTCGGTATGACGAGCGCCGGATCGAACTCGAGCGTCACGCCTAAGCCTCCGCAGGTCGGACAGGCGCCTTCGGGACTGTTGAAGGAAAAGTGTGCCGGGGAAAACTCCGGGAGCTCGATCTGGCAGGCTTCGCAACGATAGCGCTCATGATAGGTATGGAAGTGCTTGCCATCGACGAGGAGTTTCATCACCCCTTGCCCCGTCTGAAAAGCCGTATGAATCGAATCGAGCATGCGCTCCTTATCCGGCCGGGCAGTATCGAGGTTGAGGCGATCGATGACGACGAGGCACTCGGCCGGATCGGTTGGAACGACGATGTTCCGGAGCTCGGGGAGCGCGATCGCCGCATCGCGATACCAGACCCGGACAAATCCCCAATCATCGATGAGCCGAATGGCCTCATTCCAGTTCTTTCCGACGAGGAGAGGGCTCTCGGCCACGAAAACGAGCGCGGACTCATTTGAGAGCGCGAGGATCTCGCTCAGGATCGCAGTCGCTGTCTTCCTCGACAGGATCTGGTTGCATTTCGGGCAATGCGGCTTGCCGACTTTGGCGAAGAGGAGACGGAGATAGTCGTACACCTCCGTCATCGTGCCGACAGTCGAGCGCGGGCTCCGTGACACGCTCTTCTGATCGATGGAGATAGCAGGCGACAGATTCCGGATCGTATCGACATCCGGCTTGTCATAGCCTTCCATGAAGTTCCGCGCATAGGCGGAGAGCGATTCAACGTAACGGCGATTGGCTTCGGCGTACAGCGTATCGAAGGCGAGCGAGGATTTACCCGATCCGGAGAGCCCGGTCACGACGACAAGGCAGTCGCGCGGGACGTCGATATCCACGTTCTTCAGATTATTCACCCGGGCCCCGCGAATCTCGATCACGCTCTTTTTTCCAGGCATACGCCGCGCTCTTGGGTAAAGATAGACAAGTTGCTTCCCAGTATACCGGGTTTCCGAGCGTGGGTAAAGTATCGGCCTATCCAGAGCTACGGAATGACAAATACAGCCTGCTTAGCCCTGGAGGAATTGATCGCGGCGTTTCTTCCGGTGAAAGCCGATGGCAAAACGATGCGCCTCGGCATTGGCGAGGAGGATATCTTTCTCAAACCGCTTGACCAATCCGCGCGGTCCGATGATACGGTCAGGCTGATGCCTGGCATTCTTTACCACACCAACAACAGGAATCGTTAGCCCTTTTTTCCGGAGGATTCGCGTCGCGACATCGCTCTGGAGGAGCGCTCCATCGACGACGATGAGTTCAGGCAGTGTCCACTCGCTGTGCGCAAGCCGTCGCGTCAGGATTTCCTCGAGCGCCGAGAGATCGTTGCCACCATGGGCGTTCTGCAGCTTGAACAGGCGGTACTGGCTTTTTTTGGCAAGCGCGTGCTGTACGACGGTCATCACGCCGACGGTCGCTTCACCCTGCAGGTGTGCCGTATCATAGGCCTCGATGCGTGCGGCCGACTCTTCCTCGCGATCCATCTTCATGAGCGCGACATCGCGGATGTGGCCCAGGTCGAAGAGGAGTTTCTTGATCTCATTCGCCTCCTCAAAGCGCAGATCTTTCGCAGCGACTTTCATCTCGCGCTCGAGGTTCTTCACCAGATCGGCTTTCTTGCCGCCGAAAAAGAGGGCGATCCGCTTCACCGTCTTCCGATACTCGGTCGCCGTGACCGTACCCATGCACACTCCGGGGCAGAGACCGATCTGTGCCTGAAAACAGGGCCGAGCCTTTTGCTGCTGTTCCTCGCTCAGCTCGGGATACGGCACGCATTTGTCACGATATGGGAAAATCTGCCGCACGATCCGGAGCGCCGTGCGAAGCGCTTCCCCGCGCGGATATGGACCGAACTTCTCTTTGATCGGATGGTCAAACTTCCCGGTCTCGATATCGCGTTCGCGAACAAGGACGATGCGCGGAAAATTTTCTTTCGTAATGACGACGAAGTTATAGCTCTTGTCATCCTTGGCATCGGTATTGTATGGCGGTAGATACTTCTTGATGAGCTGCCCCTCGCGGATGAGCGCCTCAAGAACAGAGTCGAGCGGGATCCAGCCGATCGAGCGCGCTCGTTCGAGCATCCTGATGAGCTTTGGCCCGCGCGCCTCTTCAAGGTCCGGACTAAAGTAGCTCTTCACTCGATCGGCAAGGATGGTCGCCTTACCGATATAGAGGACTTCATCCTGCTCATTCAGAAAGAAATACACGCCCGGCGTCTCCGGCAGCGTGTTCTCCTTCTGAAAAGACGCAATGCTTATTTTTTTCTCCCAGACAGCCTGCATAGATATCCATTCTATACTATTGACAATTTCATTTCGATAATGTAGAATATTTCGAAGTAAACTTTACCTTGAAAAGGAGGGTCTGCCGTGCCGAAAAAAAGGAACCATCCCGACTACTACTACGCCATGCGCGACGAGATCCTCGCCCTCATGGACGGGCAGGCCGGCCAGCCGCTGAACGAGACCCTTTATCGGAATCATTTCCGAACCGTGGCGGCCAAGCACGCGATTCCTCCGCAGAGCTATCTCGCGCACTTCAATATCATCAAGAGCATGGTAGCGGAGGCGATCCGCACGAGAAAGCCGCGCCAGGCAATCCTTGTCTGAAGACTGTTTTTCTGGAGGGGCGCCCCCTCCTACCCACGTATCACCCCCGAGCATTTGATACGTGGTTTTTTTATTCCATAGAAAATCAGACGTTTCGCTTCACCCGTGCCTCGGTGTAGATACAGAACTCGCAATTTGGCGCGGCTTCGGGCGCGTTCTCCGCCATGAGAAAGTCTTTCGCCCGATACACGACTCCCTCCACCCATTCGTCATTGCCCTCGTACGCGATGAGCCGGACATCAAACTCGAGCCGAGCATCGAAGGCCGCCTTGTCCGTCCCGGCATTGCAGTAGACGAAGTACCCTGTCGGCGACACTGGGTAGCCGTTCTGCCGAAGCAGCCACTGATAGATCTCCATCTGCCGGCGATACGCATTGTGCCAGTTGTCGTTGAGGCGGTCGATCACTTCGTCCTTACTGGTCGCCTTGTAGTCGACCACGACGAACTCGTCGCGCGAATTGATCCACAGATCATCGATCGCACCGGTGATGATGAGGTTCGTCGGAAGATGATGATACTGCACGCCCTGGAAATTCTCGCGCCAGATGTCGAGGTCCTCATGCGCCACTGGCCGAGCGTCGACGCCGTATTTTTCGAGGAGCGGATGCTGCGTCGAGGCGGCGCGATGGGCATCGAATTCTTTCTTGAGGAGCGTGTCGACCGCCTTGTTCAAATTGAAGGGTGGACCCTGGGGCTGGCCGACGCCGAGGCGCCGGTCGATATAGAAGCAGCGCGGACAGGCGAGAAAGAGCTCGAGCTTGGAACGCGAGAGCCTGAACGGGGTTTCTCCCTTCGGATCGAAGATATTGCGGGAGCGGAGGACAGCCATAGGTATCCGAAGTATACACCAAAGAAAAAACCGGCCGGGAGAATAATGCTCTCCGACCGATTAATACATCCATCCTACTACCCTTTCACAGCGTATCCAGCGACGGCCCCGACTTCTTCCTTTTCGAAAGTTCCGCCTCGGCTTTTCGGTACTCAGCCGTCCGGCGAATACGCCGCGACTCCAGTAAATACCGTGCTGACCGAAGCCGGCCACGATCGCCATCACGCTTCCAATAATCGAACGAGATGCGCGAGTCCTGGCGCGCAAGAGTCCACGCCATCTTTAGCGCATTGAAATTCGGCACCTCGCATACGTCGTGGAAATTTCCACCCGTATCTTCCTGGCTGCGCAACCAGGCTTCCTTGCCGATGCAGAACTCTGCCAAGTAGGCAGCGATCGAGCTGTTGCCTTCGCCGCTCTTGATCTCGAGGAAAAACCTTACTTTTGGCTTTGCCATGATAGGATATCTCCGGAATAAATTGGGAAACAACGAGAGAAAAACAGTGCTGCTACCATAGCACAAAACACCGAAAAATCAAGAGTTTGAGACGACTGGAACGATAATCATCGCCTTCCGGTTTATCGTGATCGGCACGTGTTTCCCAGTCGGATACTCGCGGATAGCGTCGAACAAGACCTGCTCAGGATAGCGGTAGCCAGCGCCCTTCCGCGTCCCAGGGTCGTTCGTGATGAA
>SSEF01000010.1 GCA_008012175.1 Candidatus Moraniibacteriota bacterium
CCGACTCGCCCGCCGCAGTATGAGCACAAGTACTATACCCGGAGTGAAGGGACTCGCTATATCGCGAAGTCGTACCTCCTCTGCTACAACAAGGACCAGGAGTGTGGCGGCGTCTTCGAGTTGCCAGCCGGTGCGAATGAGCTCGACGGCTACAAAGCACTCTGCTATGCCCGTGCACGCTACCAGAGCAATGACTTCCGCCGGGCGGAGCGCCAGCAGCAGGTGATCCAGGCGATCAAGGACAAGGCACTCTCGGCTGGTACGCTGACTGATTTCGGCAAGATCAATGCGCTCCTCGATAGCCTTGGCGACAACCTTCTCATCAATATGGAGGCCTGGGAAGCCAAGCGTTTCTTCGAGCTCTATCAGGCCAATCAGGACGCGACTTTGACGCAGAAAGTGCTCGAAGACTCCGAGGAAGGGCTCCTCTATGCGCCGGCGGCAACGCCTGAACACGGCTATATCCTCCTGCCGCGCGGTGACAACTACGATCGCGTCCGTGCGCTGTTCCAGAGCCTTCCCTAAGCATCCCTCCCATGGCTATCGAGGTTTCGATTGCGGTCAATAGCTATCGGAGCCCGGAGCTTCTCAGGCTCTGTCTTCAGGCTGTGCGTCGGGAGTTATCTGGAGCAACATTTTCGTACGAAGTGCTGGTTGTTGATAGTGCGACTGAAGAAGATACAGAGATGCTTCTTCGGGAAGAATTTCCTGAAGTTCGCTTCTTCCCGCATACAGAAAATGTCGGTTTTGGTCGGCTTATCAATACTTCAATCCGTGAATCAGTCGGAAAATATCTCTTCTTTATCAATGCCGATATCATTCTCCGTTCGGATACGGTGAGTACGCTCCTTGCCTATGCCAAAAAGCATCCGGATGTCGGACTCATCGGTCCGAAGCAGCTCAATTTCAACGGCTCGCTTCAGTCGACCTGCCTCCGTTTCTACCGGCCACTCACTATTCTCTACCGCCGGACCTGGCTCAAGCATCTCCCGTTTGGGAAACGGCATCTCGCCTGGTTCACGATGGGCGATTTTGATCACTCCTATGAGCGCGATGTTGATTGGATCATGGGATCCGCTCTGTTTGTCCCACGCGCGGCCGCTGAGGATGTTGGGCCCATGGATGACCGTTTCTTCATGTATATGGAAGACGTCGATTGGTGCCGGCGTTTTTGGGAAAAGGGCTATCGGGTGGTCTATGTCCCGTCGGCTTCGGTGTATCACTACCATGCGAAAGGGAGTGCAAAAGGCGGATTTTTCCGATCCCTTCTGCTGAACCATCTCACCTGGTATCATATCCAGAGTGCTCTCCGATACTTCTTAAAGTATCGAGGCAAGTCCCTGCCGCATCGTCAGTAAGCTATCTGTGGAACATTTTCGAGCGATGACCTATGGAAGAAAGAACAAATAACAATATTTCAGAACCTACTTTACCACCACGCCGTGCCGCCCGTCGGTTCATTGTCTCTGGTGCTGTACTGGGGATTATCGCCTTTGCTTTTTATGCTGGCTATCAGAAAGGCGCTTATGGGAAGGCAATGACAGACGTGCCCGTTTCTCCGAATCGGGCAGTTTTTCAAAACGCAAGCAACGATGATCAGGATACGACTATTGATTTCGCACTGTTTTGGAAAGTCTGGAACTTGCTGGGAGACAAGTATGTTGAAAAGGATACGCTTGACGCGAAGAAGCTTTTTTATGGCGCTATTGACGGGATGCTCGCCGCAACTGGCGATCCGTACACGACGTTTTTTGACCCTCAGGAAAACAAGGAGTTTAAAGAGGATCTTGAGCAGTCTTTTGATGGTATTGGTGCCGAGATGCAGATAAAAGACGGGATTTTGACGGTCGTTGCTCCACTAGAGAATTCTCCGGCACAAAAGGCGGGTATTTTGGCCGGCGACAAAATTCTGAAAATCGACGGTGAGTCAACGGAGAATATCGGTTTGAACGAGGCGGTGGCAAAGATTCGCGGTCCGCGCGGCACAGCAGTGACTCTTTCGGTTTTCCATTCGGATGAAGATGCCATTCGCGAAATAACCGTCCAGCGAGACGAGATCGTTGTAAAAAGCGTCCTCCTGGAGATACGTGATGGTATCGCGGTCATACAGCTTACAAAATTTGGCGCTGAAACAACAGCTGAATTTAAGGTAGCGGCTCAGGAGGTTCAACGACAAGGGGCTCGAGGCATTCTCATCGATGTACGGAATAATTCTGGCGGGTTTTTGGATGCCGCCGTCGATTTAGCGGGATATTTCCTTCCATCAGGCTCAGTGGTCGTTATCGAGGAGGATGCGGAGAAAAGGCGCCGCGAACTCAAGACAAGGGGCAGCAATCAGCTCGGGGGCGTGCCTATCGTGGTACTTACCAACCAGGGAAGCGCCAGCGCATCCGAGATCCTTGCTGCCGCGCTACGTGAGAATCGAAAGGACGTTCTCCTTGTCGGAGAAACATCCTACGGGAAAGGGTCGGTCCAAGAGCTTATCCCGACATCAAGCACGACCTCCGTAAAAATTACGGTTGCCCGTTGGCTGACGCCCGATGGTCATCAGATCAACAATGAAGGAATCAAGCCGGATGAAGAAGTAAAGCTGACACGGGATGACTTTGAGGCCGGCCGCGATCCGCAGTTTGATCGGGCTTGGGAGCTGCTGAGGAAAAAACTCTGAGATCGAGAGGATGTTTCGCAATATAGACGCCGTTGTTTCTATGGAGGCATTTGATATATACAAAAAGGCGCGGCAGGATCATGCGGAAAGTTCCGAAGAGCGAGAGTTGCTTGGTGCTCTTTTTTTGCAAAAGGCATGGGCAGACAAAAGGTGCTCGAGGCCACCTTTCACTTCAGGCGACCAAGAAAAGGCAGTCGTTGAGTGGATTGAGACGACTGGCGAATGGTTTCGACGGACAGTCCTCGAATCATCTTCGGCCGAATCAGGTACAGAGAGCAGGAAGGACCATTTTCTTCGGTTGTTTGACCGTGATCCGGCAGCAGCTGTTGCCGAACTCGACACCCTGTTCGAGAATTCCCATCACTAAAATTAGCACTCACTTGACGAGTCTGCTAACCATTCGTACAATGGAGTGGCCACAGTCTCGAGTAATCTCCTAATTTCTAATATTATGGCAAAAATTCGAATCCAACCGCTCGGCGAGAACGTGCTCGTAAAACTCGAACTGCAGGAGAAAAAAACCGCTTCCGGCTTGTTTCTGCCAGAGACGGCATCTGGCGATCGTGAGCAGCAAGGGACGGTTGTATCGGTCGGATCAGCGAAAGATATCCCTGTAAAAAAAGGCGATACGGTTATTTTTAAGCGCTACGGAGCGAGCGAGGAGCTAAAGATCAACGGGATGAATCATATGCTCTTGAACTATAAGGATATCTTGGCGACTGTTGTATCCTCCTAAGGATAGAGATTCGAGGTGTCTCTGATCCAAATTACATGTGCCATTCTTCGCCGCTCGCCTCTTTTATTCTGACGATGTGGTCGTTGGGAGCTTCTTCGTTTTCCATGATTGGAAACCGCCATTGATGACTCGTACACCGATAAATCCCATATCGAAAAGCCTGGTTCCAGCCTGGAAGCTGTCTGTTTCGGTCGCACCATAGACGAATAGTGAGCCGATCATCGGTATGAGTGAGCGCTCCTTCTCGATGCGTACGAGAGGAATATTGATGGCGCCAGGGATATGCTCAGATTGAAATTCACCATCACTTCGGACATCGATAAATGTGCTTCGGACAAGCGTCTTCTGAAGCCCGATGACCTCTTCCGGTGATATCGGTATGATCTTCGTCTGATCGATGAATGAGTTCGGATTCGCCTCAGCGATGACGGTGCCGCCCTGAGCAATCCAGTTTCGGATTCCTCCTTCAAGAAAGGCAAAGGTTATTTTTTTAGCTGTAAATGTATCGTGAATATATCGGAGTTGGTCGTGGGAGGCTTCTTCGTCAAAGACCACGATGACGAATTTTCCTGGAACTGCGGTAAATGATCCAATTTCAGCAGCGTTTGTCCACTCGGAATCGAGTAAGTGGTATTTTTCAAAATTGGAGCGGCTGCGGATATCGATAAAATGCAGAGATTCGTTCTTTCGGATGCGATCAAGGATATTCTCTGCGTCAATGAAGCGCAGATCAGTGAAAGGGGATTCTGATGCAGATACAGGATGTTCCTGCTGATAATGCTCGTACCAGTTTTTCCCAAACGTTATCAATGTACCGCCGAGTATGAAACAAATGATAATGAGAAAAATACGGCCTTCCCTGCTGCCGCTGTTCGGTCGCAGTGGTCGCTCCTTGGGCGTAGAGTAGAACTGGCTCATATAAGGATAGCGCCAATAAAATCGGGGTATCCCTGAAGAAATTCAGTGATGGTAAGAGGGGCTTTCCCTTCGGCCTGGATAATTACAGGAAAAATTACTCCGGCCCCAGTAACAATGCCTATTTTTTCTCCGATTTCAAGCACGGTCCCAACCGGATGCTGAGTCGCAAGTAATGATTTTTGAATTTCGATCTCATGCAATTTTATTCGGATAGCACCGTCTTCATCTCTTCGCCAGTATGTAAAGAGTCCGGGCCACGGATGTAGTCCTCGAAATCGGTTATAAATCTCCGTAGCACTTGCATTCCAGAAAATACGGCCATCTTCCCGTTCAATAAGCTGGCAAAGGGTAACGCCATCCTCGGTCTGAGGGAGGGTAGTGATAGCCCGGGTAATCCAGAAAGGAAGTGTTTCTATGAGGAGTGCTGCGCCGAGCTCGGCGAGACGGTCCAGGAGTTCGTTGGCCCGCTCCTCCGGGTTAATAGGTAGTTTTTTTACTGCAATGATGTCACCTGTGTCCATCCCTTCGTTAAGCTCCATAATAGTGATTCCGGTCTCGGTGTCACCAGCGATGAGCGCATTGGCGACCGGAGAGGCGCCCCGCCAGCGAGGAAGGATTGAGGCATGAACATTAATGCAGCCGAACCCCGGAAGATCAAGGACGGCCTTCGGCAGGATTCGGCCATAGGCAGCCACGACGATTATATCTGGTTTCCAGTCAGAGAGTTTCTTTATAGCATCTTTGTCTAGTCTCTCAGGTTGAAAAACAGGCAATCCATGCTTCATCGCGAGCGCCTTTACGGCGGAAGGGGTAAGCTCCTGTTTCCGTCCAGATTTCCGATCAGGCTGAGTGACAACACCAACGATGTTGTATCGTTCAGCGATGAGTGAAGCAAGGGTGGTTGCAGCGAATTCCGGCGTCCCCATAAAGACAACCGAAACCTGCGGGGCTTTGAAATTCTGGATTGAAGGATCGGAAGTTTTAGAGGGCGTAGACATGTCTGTTCTTTTGGTTTTTGTAACGGTCGCAGATGAGAACGCCATCGAGATGGTCGAGTTCGTGCTGGAGGCAGATCGCCCACAAGCCGCGGGCTCGGAGTTTCTGGTCGGCTCCAGTTTCATCGACGTAGCGAACAGTGACCTGCTCCGAACGTTCGATGGCAAAGAATTCTCCAGGGAGACTGAGACAGCCTTCTTCGAAGAGGATCTTTTCGTCTGAAGCGCTCGTGATCTTCGGATTGATAAAGTTCCGGATCACCCCGTCGATCTCAACCACGCAGATGCGCAGGTTCTTGCCGATTTGTGGCGCTGCGAGACCAATGCCATCAGCCTTCCGCATCACCTCGAGCATTTTTGGGAGGAGCGCTTGAACTTCTGACTCCAGAGGATCCTTCACAGGTTCGTTCTTTGCATGGAGGATAGCGTTTTCAGCGCCAGTTAGAATCGGGTATTGAGTCATAGCGAGAAAATTCATGAGCCGTGGAGTGAAATCGGATTTCGCGTGATGTGAATGGCTGGATCAAGCTCCTGGAGGCAGGCATGGAGCGCATCAGGAAACGGCTGTGTCCGGGCAATTCGGATAAGCACATGGTAGCGGTTTTTCCTGCCAAATGGCAAATATTTAGGCAGGACTTCGACTCCGGGAAGATGGAGCCTTTTAAGCGCTGCTTCAGCGGCTTCAGCAACTGCGCTCGAGAACACTTCTTTCTTTGGGTGGCATTCTAACTGGATCAGGTCGTAGTAGGGCGGGTAGTGGAGTATCTGCCGTTCCTCGAGGAGTGGAGTGGCTGTCAGGGGAAGCGGCTGCTCGGCCCAGGTCGTCCAGAATTTCGCCTCTGGCTGGAAGGTTTGCACGATGAGCTGTCCTCCGGTTCTCAGCTTTGCACCGAAACGCCGGAGTTCACGCCAGAGACGTTCTTCAGATTGAAAATCTGGGTAGAACAGCCCCTGATCCGGTTCGATCATGGCGATGACGGCAAGCGGCGGCAGAGGGAGGCTGTATGCAGCTTCATAAGTGGCGACAATAATTGCCCCAGGCGCTGCTTCCCGGAGAGCTTTGAAGAGAGATTCGGTCTCGGCCTTACGCGCTTGGGCATCGCGATCGATTCTGACGATATCCTCGCCGAACCCGGCACGTTCGAGATCGCGGACGATCCTCTCTGTTCCGGCGCCGAAACTTTTGAAGTGCATGTGTCCGCACTCCTTGCAGCGCGGGAAGAGAGACGATCGGTAGCCACAGGAAAGGCAGCGGAAAGAGCCTTCTTTGGATTCTGCGAGGGCAGCCTGGCAATTCGGGCAGCGGACAGGGACCTGGCACTTGGCGCAGAGTGAGAAGCGGGCGATGCCGCGCTGTTTCACAAGGATGAGTGTTCCTTGCTTCGCTTTCCGCGCATTTCGAACAAGATCGATGAGTTTCGGCGAGAGTGGCTGATTCATGCTGCCGCGCCGATAATTTTGTCGTAGGTCGATGGTGACGAGCGGCTGCTTTGGACCGAAGGCAAATGGTGTCCCGACAATCTTCGCTTCCGGTAGAAAAGCGCTGATTCCTGGGGCGACCGAAAGCCGGAAGAGAGGGATGCGTTCCCTTTGCGCGACTGTCTCAGCAATTTCGACGGCATCGTAGCGTGGCATCATTTCCCATTGGGTATACGAGAGCTGCTTCTCTGAATCGATGATGACGATTGCTGAGAGGTTCCGGAATGGAGCGAAAATCGCCTGTCGCGTTCCGACAAGAATGTCGACCAACGCATCGCCGATCGCTTGGTATGTCTCGTACTGGCTTTTCTCGGTTTCCCGACTCGTGAGTATTCGGATGTTTGCCTTCGGGAATGTGTCCCTGAGCTTCGCTCTGTAGAGTTCGGCGGAGAGGATTTCAGGAACCAGTATGACGAGAAGCCGCTTTTCTTTGAGAGCAGACTTTCCAAGTGCGACCAGCCGATCGAAAACGAGCGCGTCGCTTGGTGCGGCCTCCCAGGTATTAGGATGAAACACGTATTTTCCTCGTTTCGTCCTGGTTGTCAGGCGTCTCTTCCCTGGGTCTTCACCTAAGGTGCCGCCAATCTTTACTGTGCGGGGTTTTCGGAGAATCGGAAAAAAGAGCTTGAGGATGCTTCCGAGCGGCGCATAGAGCCGATTCGAAAGCTCCCAAGCAAGAGTAATCTGCTCAGACTTGAGGAATCTAGGGAGGATAACGGGGCCAACAAACTTCATCCATTCTGGTACCTGTCCAGAAAGAGGGGCGCAATCGAGCGATACGCCTACGAGCATGCGCTTTCCAAAGGATATCGAGACAAGCGATCCGGGCTCGACAGGCTCATGCGAGGCGTAACTAAAGCGCGGGTCGCGGCGGCCATAGAGGAGCGTGAGAGGGACGATATCGATGCGATAGATCGGAACTGGTTTTGGCATATAGGTTCGGTGTTGCTCGTGCCCCTTATATTGTACAGGAGAATGGCCATTACCAAGCCTTATTTTTGGGGAAAATTTTTGGCATAGCGACTTGTCAGGACGGGATAAATTCAGTATACTCGTCTGACCCATATGCTGAGTACGCGCCGTCTTTTCGTCGGAATCCCGCTCTCTCTGCGGCTGCAAAAAAGGCTTTCTTCCGAGATTGCCCATTTCGAACATCTTCCGATCATCCCGACCCGAAACGGGAATTTTCACATCACCCTCATGTTTCTCGGCTTCATCAATGAAGAAGGGATCCCGGATATCATCGAGGCACTCGAGGATGCGGTGGTTGATATCGAGCCATTCGAGGTAGACCTCTCCGAAATCCGCGCTGAACCGAATGCTGAACATCCGACCATGATTTGGTTTGCTGGCGAAGCTTCCGAAGCCCTGGTCGGACTGCGCAATGCCGTGGCGAATGCGCTCGCGTACCTGACGCCGGAATCAAAAAGCTTTCGTCCGCACGTGACCCTCGCGAAAATTCGTCGCGGGAAATTCGAGGCGCTCGAGTCAAAACCCGAGTTCGATAAAACGCTCCATGTGATCGAGCCGGTCGATTCCATCGCGCTGTTCGAGTCGACGACGGTCGACGGTAAGCGCGCCTATCTGCCACTCGTAGAATTTCCTCTTGGGACATAAGCATGGAACATGGAGCATGCAACAAAAAACAATACGACCTCCGTATCATTTTTGTTCCTTGTTTTATGATTCATGTTGTATGATCCATGCTCTATGAATATCTTTGGCATCGGAATCGACAATCTCTCGCGTGCCGAGGTAGTAGAGCGCATCCGTGTCTGGCTCAATGGGAACGGTTTCCACCGGATTGCGACAGCCGGTCCGGAATTCCTTCTCCTCGCGACGAAAAACCGGGCCTTTCGGGGTGCGCTCGAAGCTGCCGACCTCCGCGTTGCGGACGGTGTCGGACTCTACCTTCCATTTTTTCTGGCCGGCGAATCGCTCACGGAACGAGTCACGGGCGCTGATCTCTTGCCTGAAATATTCAAGCTCGCCGAAGCACGGCAGCTGACCATCAGTCTCATGCTCGATCCGGGCGGGCTGTCGAGCTATGAGCTCGTAAAAAAAGCGCTCCTCGCGCAGTATCCTGACCTGAGTGTGGCGAAATTCGCACCCGAATATCTGGCTGGATCCGCGCCGATCCCGTATCACATCGTCTTCTGCAATTATGGCGCTCCGCTCCAAGAGATCATATTGGCTGGTCTCCGGGAAAAACCGGGGAGTATCCGGCTTGCGATGGGTGTCGGCGGTGCCTTCGATTTTCTGACCGGCCGGATTCCACGGGCCCCGAAGTGGCTCCGGTCTCTGGGCCTTGAGTGGGTGTGGCGCCTGTATCAGCAGCCGAAGCGCTGGCGTCGCATCTGGAGCGCGGTAGTCGTGTTTCCCTGGAAGGTCTTGAGCCAGAAATAGAAGAGGTTGGCTAAAAATTCAAAAGCCGCACGTTGAGTGGTTACTCGGTGTGCGGCTTTCCTTATAGGCGACTGCTGACTTGCGACTTCAAGTCAGCGATTGGAAGAGCGATCCTGTCGCTTTCCAGATGCCGCCCAGATTCACTTGGCAGACGCGGCGGGTACTGGTACCCCATTCGTAGGTGTTGTAGAAGCCTTCGGTGGGATTGATGCCGAGATGCCTGACTTCTTCGATTGATAGAGGCTGCAACTGCCAGAAGGGCCCTCCAGTCAGTTCGATACGACCGTACATCGGTCCTGAGGCCTGAATCATGCGGTGGGTAGCCTTCAGCGTGTCGAATTTTTCGGTGAATCCAACCTGTCCACACACGGTGTAGTCAATTCGGTAGCCGATCTTGGCATCCCCATATGACTGGTAATCGGCATGACGCGTGAATTCGCGCTTGAAGATGTGACTGTCGCCCTGTACCGGGTGATTGAAGTCGTGGATGGCCACGGCGCCAAGCCACAGGATTGCGCTGAGCAGGCCGAAGGTGAGGAACGTGACGACGTTCGCGATACGGTTGAGCATCTGAGTCTCCTAATGAATGGCCGAAATGGCCGGGGTGAAAGAACGTATTCGACACGGTGTGCCGAAGCAGTATATTAGCATATTTATACGTAAAAGTCAATGTAGAAAAAAGCTTTAAGAAAGGGTATAATCGGGCTATGAAAGAGCCCGAACACAAGCCTGTCCGGGTGCGGTATGCACCCTCGCCGACCGGTCTCCAGCATATCGGGGGACTCCGAACGGCCCTCTACAACTGTCTCTATGCGCGCAAGCTAAGCGGGCAATTTATCTTGCGCATCGAGGATACGGATCAGAAGCGGTTCGTCGAGGGGGCGCTCGAGAACACGCTCGCTTTTCTCCGCGATTTCGGTCTCCATTATGGCGAGGGACCGATACTCCTTTCTGATAAGGATACAGAAAATGATTCTGTCGGTATGCTCTCGAGTCGCTATCCAGGTGTCTATGAGCTTGGCGACAAGGCACCGTATATCCAGTCCGAGCGGCTCGACCTCTATCAGAAATATGCTAACGAGCTCGTAGCAAAGGGCTCAGCCTACCACTGTTTTTGCACTGAAGAGCGGCTCACTGCGCTCCGTGAACGGCAGGAGGGGGCAAAGCTCGCACCGCGCTATGATCGCGAGTGCCTGAAGTTGCCGGCGGCCGAAGTGAAAGAGCGCCGGTCGCATGGCGAGCCGAGCGTGATCCGCTTCAAGATCCCGGAACAGGGAAAGTTTACTGTGACCGATATCCTGCGCGGAGCCATCGATGCCGATACCGATGTGATTGACGATTTCGTTCTCATGAAGTCGGACGGCTATCCGACCTACCATCTCGCCAATATCATCGATGACCACCTCATGGAAATCACCCATGTCATGCGTGCGGTCGAGTGGCTGCCGAGCTTGCCGAAGCATATCCTACTGTACCAGGCGTTCGGTTGGGAGGCGCCGCAGTTTGCCCACCTCTCCATCATCCTCGGGAAAGATGGTAAGAAAAAACTCTCCAAACGCGAGGGTGATGTATCGGTAGATTCCTTTGTTGCGGCAGGATATCTCCGCGAAGCGCTCCTGAATTTCGTTGCGCTTCTTGGCTGGAATCCGGGGAATGGCAGTACGCAGGAGATCTTCACGCTCGATGAGTTGACGAAAGCATTTTCACTCGAGCATCTGAACAAAGCCGGCGCCGTCTTCGACCGGGCCAAACTCGACTGGATGAATCATGAGTACATCGTCCGGAAATCCGATACCGAAGTGCTTGACCTCATCAAGTCCGGTAAATTCCTCGACCAAAAAGGCTGGTATGCCAAAGCGCCGGAAAGCTACAAGGCTGAGACGTATCTCCTAAAGGTCCTGGCCATCGAGAAAGAGCGCCTGAAGACGCTTGCTGCTTTCGGCGAAGAGAACCAGTTTCTCTTCGTTGACCCGATCGAGTATCCGAAAGAGATGCTTGCCTGGAAGGGGAATGCTCCGGAGATGACACGTGCCGCACTCGAACAGGCGCTCATACTTGCTGAAGGTCTCACGCCGATAGACTGGGAGAATCGTGCGCTCCTCGGGGAAAAATTCCTTGCGGCAGCAGGGGAGAAGCGCGGGGATTTCCTCTGGCCGCTCCGCGTTGCCCTCTCCGGTCTCGAGCGTTCCCCTTCGCCGATGGATATACTCTGGGTACTTGGCCGCGAACGTTCGGTCGCGCGGATCCGGGCAGCGCTCGAAAAGCTCATCTAACCCCCCGGCTATCTATCTTGTGTGGCAGTTGAGAGTCGAAACAAAAATCTTTATGAGGCAAGTAAAGAAGAGAAGAGACAAAGCGATGATGACGAACCGGATCACGGCCGGAACGGCTCTGGTATTTCTCTTGGCTATGATGACGCATTTCGTTGCCCGAGCGGAAGACAGTCTTGATTCTTTGACGGCTGAACAGAGAAAAGCGCTTGAAGACCGAGAAGACGAGTTAGATGATATTAAGGCAAAAATTAAGGCATACAAGGATATTGTCAATCTGAAGCAACGCCAGGGGGCGGCACTCGGTGACCAGATTGAGAGCCTAGAGGCGCAGGCAAAGAGCCTCGAGCTCCAGATGGATCTAAACCAGAAAACGCTCGTTGAGATCCAGTCCGAAGTGCAGATCCTCACCGAGCGTATTCGCCAGAAAGAGGCCGTTATCATTCATCAGAAAGGGATCTTGTCTGAGATCATGCGTGGATATTACGATGATCAGGCTTCCGTTATTCCAGCAGAACTCATCATGAACGCTTCTCAGATGGTGAATCCTCTCCAGGAGGGCGAGTGGACAGCTGAGACTGGCGCAAAAATGAGCGAGCTCTTGAGTTCGCTCAGATCGCTTCGCGAAAGTCTTGTTAGCGAGCACCAAGCCCTTATTGAAAAACAGAAGAAGGCTGATACGCTCCGTCTCCAGCTTGAAGAGCAGGATGCGCGGCTTGATTCGACGAAAACGAATAAGGAGCAGCTTCTGGCAAAGACGCAATCGGAAGTCCAGAAGTATGATGCGCTGGTTGACGATCTTGAAAAGCAGCGTGAAGAAATCGAGGATGAAATTGAATCACTCGAAGCGGGAAAAATCGATGCACTTGATACGAAGGACCTGCCAGGGTTCAATAAGGGAACGCTCAGCTATCCCGTAAGGAAAGTGACCATTACACAAAGTTATGGCAAGACGAGCTTTGCAAAAAAGTCCGGCTTCTATAAGTCCGGCTTCCATAATGGTATCGATTTCGGAATTCCGAATGGAACGAGTATCCTTGCAGCAGCTGATGGCAAGGTTATCGCGATCGGAAACAATGGTAAATACGCCTATGGACGCTATGTCGCCATCGATCACGGCAATGGTCTCGTTACGATGTACGGGCATCTGAGTTCGGTGACAAGAAAGCTCGGAGAGAAGGTCAAGCGGGGAGATACAATCGCAAAATCAGGCAATACCGGAAACTCAACCGGCCCGCACCTTCATTTCACTGTTTTCTCAGCTAAATCCTTTGATGTCGTGGCATCCAAAGTCGTGAAGAGCCTGAAGGATATCCCGGTCGGTGCGACGGTCAATCCAAAAGTCTATCTCCCGTAAATAAATGCAGGATACCCCTAGGAGATACGGATCAAGCGGCGGTTTTTTTATTTTCTCAAGCTTGACTCCCCTAATGATTTTTAAAAAATGGGGGAGCGACAGTGGGCGCGCGGTATAGAACAGAAAACTTTTGATGACATACAATGGAATGAATTGAAAGATCATCCGACGTTCTGGGCAGCAGGGAGGGACATGCCGAAATTTTTTATCCAGCATAGTTCCCAAGGAATGTGAGTTTGATTCAAATAACAAAAGAACTATTAATAGAAAGTGTCGCTCCGGAAGTCCTCGCCAATTGTCTGTATCCCCATACTCTCTATAATGTCTCATAAGTTACATAAGAAGACATACTAGATAAAGAAAAGGCCGCTCCACTGATATTGTGAAAGCGGTCAAAAAGTGTGCCTCTCTGCCCTCTAGCTTTACTCAGGGATTCGGAAAGTTTTTATGCACAACAGAAGGTGTCTCATGGCGCTGCATCGATGTTGTCTGGAGCGGTAGCGATACAGCTCTTACACCCTTCGATACGTTTGGCTTCATACATCGCCATATCTGCAGCAGATCGGAGCGTTTCAATCAGGCTATGTGCTCCCCGTTCGGTTCTGAATTTTCCGTGCGCGATGCCGATTGAGCATGTCACGTGCTGCGCTGGATTGTTGCCGAGCTTGAGCATTGGATCTATGGTGAGCGCGGCTACGAGCTCCTGGGACCGTTTGAGCACTGTTTCCTGGGTTGCTCCAATGAGGTATACCATGAACTCATCGCCGCCCCAACGAATGATGATGTCATCGGATCGGAACTCATGCTGTAAATGTCTTGCAATCGCAACGAGCACCTGATCGCCAGTAGCGTGCCCACCAACATCATTGACCTCTTTGAAATCATCGACATCAATGATCACGACGGAGACTTCAGTCAAGGGAAGTGCGGACGAAACATGATCATGCTCGTGGCGCTTGAATGGCGCCAGCATGCGGTCGAGTTCGGCCTTCCCACCGCGGCGATTGTAGAGCCCGGTGAGCGGGTCAGCGGTGGCTACTCGCCTCAGCTCTCGGTTTTCGGCCTTCAGCCTGTCAATTTCTTGTGCCAGGATGAGATTGTCATACTGCCGCCGATCAAGTTCGTTCTGATTAGCAGCTGGCCTATCTTCGAACGAAGTATTTCTGAAAATGCTCCGGATGAACTGGGTAATAAAACCCTCTCCTCGAATGGTGAACAGCATGGATCTCTCCTCTTCCTATGGACGTAGGGACTGGCGGTGAATGAAACGCTGGAATGTTAAAGAATGCTCATTATAACATCTAATTTCTATAGAGTCAATACTGGTGCAAAAGGAACGTAGGAACTTTCATTTTCTTTAAATACGCTATAATAGCTTCCATGCGGCTCTCTTACTCCAGCCTGGATACCTATCAATCCTGCGCGCTCAAATACAAATATCGAGAGATCGACAGATTGCCTGAGGAGAAATCCAAGGAAGCTGTTTTCGGGACGCTCATCCATTCGACGATGAAGTTTATTCATGAGCCAGGTCTCATCCAGCCTTCAGTAGAGCAGGCAATTGATTATTTTGGCAAGCACTGGAATGGAGACTTGTTCGTCAATGAGATGGAAGAGCGGGCGGCATTCGTCCAGGGTGTCGAGATGATACAGCGTTACTATGAGGACAACCGGATAGCAGAGGCAAACCCGATTGCGCTCGAAAGCCGGTTTGCTATCGAGATCGGGACTGAGGAGGCGGGTAAGCACGTCATTGCCGGCGTTATTGATCGGATCGATAGGACGCATGATGGTTACGAGATCATCGATTACAAAACGACAAAAAAGATGCCGAGTCAGGACAAGATCGATAATGATCTCCAGCTCTCTATCTATCTGCGCGCCTTCCTTGAGCGTTATCCCAAGGAATGGGAGCGACTCGATACGATCACGGTCAGTCTCTACTTTTTGAAACACGGTGTGAAGCTTTCTTCGATGCGAACCAAGGAACAGCTGCTTGCTTTGGATGAGACGTTCCTTGAAATTATTCGTTCGATCGAAGCGGGGAAATTCGCGCCGACCCTCTCCCCGCTTTGCGACTGGTGCAGCTTCCAAAAAATCTGTCCTCTCTGGAAGCATAAGTTCAAGGAGAATCCGAAAGAGGCGATAGGAGAAGCTGAGGCCGGATCGATGATTGAAGAGTTCCTTCACCTCCGGAATGAAATGGCTGCCGAAAAGAAGCGTCTCGCCGAGCTTCAAGAAAAGATCATAGAATACATGGAACAGGAGGGTGTCGAACGCCTGTTTGGTTCGACGGGTATTATCGGAAGAAGCATCCGGACTTCGTATGTTTATGACGAGACCAAGCTAAAGGCTCTCCTCTCCCCACTCGGAGAATGGGAGAACGTTGTGAAGATTGATGGGGCCGCTTTAAAGACTGTCTTGGAAGCTCTCCCAGAAGCAGTGCAGAAGCAAACTGAAGAATGTCGAGAGAAAAAGGAGAGTCTATCACTATCAGTCAAAGCAGTGAAAGATTCAATTTCCGATTAAAAAAAGAAAGAGGAGAATGGCGGATTGCTATTCTCCTCGGTGGCGCGTCTCGGAAGTGAATTTTCACTTTTTCCCCTTCTCCTTTGAGGAGAGAGAGTCGGGACGAACCGGTGACGGGGAAACCATGTCCCCTGCCTTGGTATAAACCTTCCCCGCGACTCCTGCTGCACCAGCAAGGAAGCCTTTGCCTTCATTCTGGGCACTGTAGTCACTCAGGCCAGTACCAACAGTCCTTGCAAGATCTCCTGCGGCTGCGCAGCCTCCAAGGAGTGGAAGGGCGACGATCAGAAACAAAGTTTTACGCATGATAACCTACTCCCCCACGAAAACCGGACGGAGCGCCGGTACCTTATGTATAGTACATTTTTTATTTTCTGTCAACCCCATTGTAAAATTTGATCCTAGGAAGCGCATCGATGCGCAGCATTGGTTTAATTGTCAAGCTGCTGCTTTCCTCATCTCCATAGTGGTAGTTCGCCAATCTGGCCAGCCGAGATGGTGAGACCGTTCTGTGTCAAGAAAGCTTACCAGGGAATCATACGCAGCGATTTCGCTGCCTGTAAGCGCCTGACGATTGATTGACTGCATTTCATCGGCGATCCAAAGATAGGCGACATAACCCTCGACTAACCCCTGCCTGGCATGCAGAGAGAGTACGCGAAGCGCATCGATCGGCGTTTGCTTATCTTTATAGTGTCGCCGACTCAGGATTGCGTTCTCGACATCTGCAAGATGCACGATATCTGCCAGGTCGATCGAAACCTGGAGCGATCCAATGGTAATCCGATACCTATGCTCGCCATTCTTGTGCTGATGATGCGATCCGGCGAGCTTCCCCTCTACGGTATAACCGAGGTGACTTAAGATTTTTTCTGAGTGCGTATCATGTGTTCGCATGATATCGAGCAGGCTATCATCCGGAGTGCAGCCGCAGTGAGCGAGCTGCTCCGATAGTCCGTCATCGACAGACTGCTCGTCGAGGAGGAGCTTTATCGGTGCAACTGCTTGAGGGCGGAGATGAAGATCGTCATAGAGGAATTGGAGGAGTGCCCCCGGGCTATCTACTGATTTTGGCAGAGAAAAATTATCGCCAAGTTTTTCCCTGAGGCGGGGCAGAAGTACGTCGTCCTGATGCTGGAAGAGTATTGCAGCACAGCGCTCATCGGTTACTCGATTTACCAAAACTGCGTGTGGAACCTCTATTTTCCCAACATCATGGAGGAGGCAGGCCCGATAAAAACGTCCGAGATCGACAGATTCGGCATGGAATTCATCAGCGAGGACAAGACCGTTCCAGAGGGTTTTTTCAACCTTGTTACGCGCGATCTCATAGGTATCGACGCAATGCCAGGCTGTTTCCTCGTCAAAAAGCTCAAGGACAGTGAGCATTTCCCAGCAATCGTCACCGAAATGTCTTGCGAACGGCCCAAGCTCGGCTTTAAAGAGGGACTTGATACGGGCAACTTCCTGTTCGAGCAGCCCTCGTTCTTTCAATGCATTGCGTATCTTCAGAACTCTCAATTCAGACGGATCGCCTTTTTCCGAGGTGTGCTCCACGTCTTGAGCGATCATCCGAGCGCGCTCTCCGGGGGTTTCTCGGGACGGCACAATATTTTCCCAATGGTTCATAGCGTAGGGTGCAGGTAGCGTGTTTAGGCAGTTTCCTTTTGAACGCTTTCTGGTAATTTCCCAAGAGTCTGATCAATCCCGGTGATGTGCTCAATCCACCAGTCCTCGAGGAAAGTCAGTAGCTCCCTAGACCGGAGGTGGGAATCCCCTTCCTTTAAAAGGAGACTATTGAGATTTTTTTTGTACGCTTGGTGAAGGGAGAGGTGCAAGTTCTTCTCGGGGTAATCAAATCGGGAAAAAAACGTCTCCTCAGTCTGAAAATGATACTCGCCATAATTTACAGCATCTTTGAAGAATTGGGAGAGATCAATCTCAGTCGTCGTCGCTTCGAGCTCACGAAACAACGTATTTATGATCTCAATCATGTGCTGATGCTGCTCATCAATCACCTGAACGCCGACACTGTAGCCACTGTGCCATTGGATAGGGCCTTCCATAGAACACGCTATCATCACTGGGTTATAACGGAGGTATCCTCCGGGTAGATTGTAGCACATCTTCCCCTGGAAAAGCGTTATAAAAAGCTAGCAAAGAAAAAAGCGGAAAAATAATTTTCCGCTTCGAATCCAGTCAAAAAGCAGGCTGATACCCGTTTTCAGTCCAATGTCCGGCGAAGAATCCGTAGGATGGACAGCAGTCCCGTCTCAGACAGCCGAGGTAACAGCTCTCAATGCGGTGTCCCCTGTCGCGATACGAAAGCCCTTCGCTTGACTCATGATAGAGAGCCACAGCGTCATCGGGATAGATAGGCAGGCCGCATAGAGCGCAGCGCACGGTCCGCTTGCGCACGTATTGGATCATGCAGTCCGGACAATACCGTTCACCGTGAATGTTCTTCGTTAGCGATCCGTAGACATTGAGACGGTACCGTTTTGGCCCGCTGTGTCCGCATGTGTACTTCCTGGTCATGCCTGATAGAGGAATGAATGGCCTGTATAGCATCATTCGGCTCAGGTAGCGGCTGCTTCGCCGGCCCTACGGACAGGAGGAGTTTGCCGCCGCTCGGATCCACTACATGAGGAAGAGCGGATTCTCCAAGAACAACCAAGTCAGTGTCCTCGGTTCGCATACCTGACCTCCTCGAACTCTTCCGCAAAACCCTGATGAGAGTGGATGCTAGAAGCAGTCCGATGCTACTCAAAAAAAGTAGATAGCCAAAATCATCTAATCTCATGTCCTGCCCCTTTCAGATTGAAAAAGTACGGAAAATAAAACAAAGAAACAGCAATAAAATATCAGAACACCCTCTATCTGTCAAATATCGACATCCAAATGCCGTATCTAGCGATTGCAAGAGTGGGTCAAAATCCCACTTTTGAACAAATGCTGGGGAGGAAGGGATCGAACCTTCGCATGACGGGGCCAGAACCCGTTGCCTTACCGCTTGGCTACTCCCCAAAATTGAAGAAACAAGAGAACAATAAAATCAGGATGTCCAGAATACAAGAGCTATCCTAGCCGAAAAGTCCATTTCAATCAAGAAAAAACCGGCCGCTTCTACATGGTAGCAGACGGTCGGCAAGGCGATACACCTACGATTGGACGAGCTGTCGACCGTTCGGTGGCGGAGGGAGCAGGTGCTCTCCGCGCTTCAGGGCGGCAAGAGCTTCCTCAAGCTCGTGAATGAGGATGCCATGTTTTTCAGCGAGCGGGAGGTAGAAATCCTCCGTTTCCCTGACCTTCCGGGCAATTTCTTCCGGCGTCCAGAGCCATAGGGTGAGGATGTTGTGGAGCCGATCCGGAAGTTTCCACTCGGCAACCTCGCGCGGTGCATCAAAGAGGAGGCTCATATGATAGCGCCGCAGGCGCTCTTCCTTTGATGGAATATGATCGAAGCGGCGCTTGTTGCCCCAATCAACTCGGTAAGCCACTTCATTGCCGAGTTCCTGTCGGATTC
The DNA here is from genome assembly GCA_008012175.1 of Candidatus Moraniibacteriota bacterium. GTDB lineage: Bacteria > Patescibacteriota > Minisyncoccia > Moranbacterales > UBA1568 > SSEF01. The sequence goes on from SSEF01000010.1 coordinate 18,885, forward strand.
GCGAGACTGGAAAGCGCTTGCAATCCTCCGGGCAATCGTGCGTCAAGCCAGCTGCGAGGGCGTTCGGTTCGCGAATCCGGAGATAGACCATCATGATGAGGGCTACGGCTTTCGCATGGTCGAAATAGCGCTCGCCGGAATCCCGGAATTGACCATGGTGCGCATCCTTCGACACGTTGTAGCTGTCCGAGACGAGGCGGTAGCCGGGGCTGCCTTCGGCGGTACAGGCACGGACATAGGCGAAGAAACGGTCTCGGTCGCAGGGCGTTCCGAGAAGTTCGATGATATATGAAAGCATGAGCTCACCTCCTTCACAGGTTTTGGTTGGAAAATAACTGGATGCTGAAGAATAGCACAAAACGTCCAGCCGAGCAAAGCATGATTTTATGCACCCTCACCCAATACTACGCCTTCAGGTAGCGATGGATGGCGATAAAGCTCGAGATGACCCCGAGAAAGATGCCGAGACAGATCGTCGAGACGGCGATGGTCGGGAGATAAGCAGTAAAAACCTGGAAAATGTTTCCCTGAGGAAACGCCCCTTCCGTGTAGCCGGAAAGCCCGTAGGCCGAGAGTGCGACAAGTATGACCGCCGTCACGCCGGCAAAAATACCGTAGAGGATACCCTCAAAGATATAAGGCATGCGGACATAGAGGTTTGAGGCTCCGACGAGACGCATGATTTCAAATTCCTGGCGATGCGAATAAATCGTGATTCGTATGGTGTTGAAGGTAATGAGTATGGCAATCAATCCAAAGGCGCCGCCTACTGCCAGCCCGAATTTCCGTGTCGTTGCCCCGATATGCTTGAGCCGTTCGAAGATCTTTCGATTTTTTTCAAAATTGATCCGATTGATATCAGTCCGATACGGCGAGGCTTCAAGAAAAGTGGAAATTTTCTGATAATCAGATTGCTGCTTGGCATGGATGACGAGCGAGGCGAGGAGCGGATTCTCACCGATCTCATCAATAGCCTGCCGGATTATAGGGTCGCTACCATTATTCTCGAGAAAGACATCCAGCGCCTGGTCTCGTGAAACATATTCGATGGAGGCGATTTCACGCGCTCGCTCCAGATATTGCTTTATCTCGAGGATGCGCCCTTCATTGACGTCTGGATTGAACGACACCGTGATACTGATCCGATTTTCAAGATTGCTGACGATGAGGCGGGTCCCGACGGTAATAAGTCCGGCCAGGCTGATGATGAAGAGCGAAAGTGAAAGAATTATGATGGTCGCCAACGACAACCAGCCATTCCGGCGAAAATTCGTCATCCCCTCCTTAAAAGTGCGCCAGAGTTTGAGCGTTCGTTGCATAGGTTCTCGCTAGAGTTTGATATTGTATTTCCCTTTAGCTTCATCGTGCCTCAATCTTCCGTCAATGAGCGAAATCACTCGTTTACCGAGCTGGTCGACGACTTCCTTCTTATGCGTTGCGACGATCACTGTTGTTCCGTATGAATTGATCTCGAGGAGCAAATCAGTAATTTCTTTGGTAGAAACCGGATCAAGATTGCCCGTTGGCTCATCCGCACAGATAATTTGCGGATGATGGATAAGTGCGCGCGCGATCGCAACGCGCTGCTGTTCCCCGCCTGACAGCTCGCGGGGAAACTTCTCCCCCTTGCCGCCGAGGCCGACAATCTCAAGGAGCTCGCCTACTTCTTCGCGGATCTCTTTGGCCGATCGGCCGTCGACCTCCAGCGCATAGGCGATATTCTCGAAGGCAGTCTTCTGAGGAAGGAGCTTGTAGTCCTGGAATATGGTTCCGATGTTGCGCCGGAAAAAAGGCAGGTGCTTGCGATTGATGTCTTTGATCGGCCGGCCCTTGAAATAGATTGTGCCAGCGGTTGGGATTTCCTCGGCGTAGATAAGCTTCAGGAGGGTGGATTTTCCGGCACCCGAAGATCCAACAAGCGAGATGAATTCCCCCGAAAACACCCTAAAAGAGACGTCATGCAGTGCGTTGACGCCGCCCGGATAGTCTTTAGTGACGTTTTCAAAAACAACAATCGGCTGTCCTTCAGTATGGGGCATGGTCTTATTTTCTTTCTCTTTGTTCATATTGTAGCTCACTTTCGACGAAGCTGTCCAAATCACCGTCAAGCACGGCTTGGGCATTGCTTGTCTCTGTACCGGTACGATGATCCTTCACCATCGTGTACGGATGGAGAACATAGGATCGGATCTGGTTTCCGAAACCGGCAGATTTGAACTCACCGCGGATGGCTGCCTTCGCCGCGGCTTCTTCAGCCAAACGTTTCTGCAAAAGCTTTGATTTGAGGAGCTTCATCGCCTGTTCGCGATTTTGGAGCTGCGAGCGCTCACTTTGGCAGGCAACGACAATCCCGGTCGGGAGGTGCGTCAGTCGGACTGCGGATTCGGTTTTGTTTACATGCTGCCCGCCCGCGCCAGAAGCGCGGAGCGTATCGATCCGGAGTTCCTCTGGCTTTACTTCGATTGAACGGTCCGTGTCCGGCAGCACAGGCATTACCTCGACCGAGGCAAATGAAGTCTGACGGAGATTGTTGGCATTGAACGGTGAGAGCCGGACGAGACGGTGCACGCCCATCTCGCCGCGCAAGTATCCGTAGGCGTAACGACCCTTCACTTCAACGGTGACGCTTTTAAGCCCGGCCTCGTTGCCACGGTTCTCATCGAGAATGACGGCCCGATAATCATGGCGTTCGGCGTAACGCAGGTACATGCGCAAGAGCATCTCGGTCCAATCTTGTGCCTCAGTCCCACCGGCACCGCTCCGGAGCGTCAGGATAGCATCCGAGCTATCATACTCTCCTCCGAGAAGGAGCTGGAATTCCCAGACGCGGAGCTCTGCGGCTATTGTCTCAACATCGCGCTCGAGAGCTGATATTTCATCCGGGCCGAGATTATCAAGGCCGGCGAGCTCAACGGCATCCCGGAGCGATTGTGACAGCGTTTCAAAACGCGCTAGCTCCTGCTTCAGCCCGTCCAGTGATTGCATCGTTTCGGCTGCGTGTTCTGGCGCATCCCAAAAACCAGGCCGTTCACTTTCCGCCTGGAGCGTAGCGATCGCGGCACGCTTCTTGTCCCAGTCAAAGATAGTCCCGCAAGCGGGCGTGCTGGGTTTCAAGTACTGCGATTCGGCGGCGGAGTTCTTCCATAGAGTAGACGGCGATACATGAGAGAAGTGAGGCACCCTCCCTATCCTAGCATGCGCGGCTTGATTCTTCTCGGAGATTTGCTAGGATAGAGGTCGTTGTTCTATTTTCCTGGAAAATTCGCCACCTTAGCTCAGTTGGTAGAGCGGCGCACTCGTAACGCGCAGGTCTCCAGTTCAATCCTGGAAGGTGGCTCACTGAAAATTCGTATAGACGAAACCGCCTCGCCATTTCCGGATTTCGGATGGTTTTTCTAGCGTTCCTTGGTCATTCAGCAAGAGCCGTATCGACAAGCGTTTTCAGGTCGGCATATGGTGCCGCGCCAGAAACAAATTCACGATTGACGAATGTGGCTGGCGCAGATTCGATGAAGAAGTCTTCGGCGAGCCCTATATCGAGCGACACCTTTTCAGCAGACTGCTTCTCGTCGATGCAGCGTCCAAACGCGCGCGCATCCAGATCACGGACCCGCCAGGCATACTCTTTGAAACGGCGTTCCCCTCCAGGCTTTCCCCATTCGCTTTGCTTGCCAAAAAGAATATCAGCATAGGCCATGAAGTGCCCCTGAGCCGCCGCGCATTGCGCCGCTTCGGCCGCCCTGGGGGCTTCACGGTGAATTGGGAGCGGGAAGTGCTTCCAGACGATACGAACTCGATCGCCGTACTCCGAGAGCAGCCTCTTGTAGGCCTCATGATATTCGCGACAGTACTGGCACTGAAAATCGGAGAAAACAACAAGCGTCACTGGTGCGTCCCGAGAGCCCAGTACGATATCGTCGTCACCGGTTTCTGGCGCGACTAGATAGCGGCCGATTGGCATCCCGATCTTATTCACATCGAATACTAGCATTCCCTGCTCCTCATGAAAGAGTGGTTCCGCTTGGGCGTAGAATTCGGTTGCTTTCACGGCCCCGCTAAAAACAAATGCCGGCACCGTTGTCAATCGGAACGCCTCGATAGCGCGCTTTCCGGCATCGCTCGAAATATCGATGCGCTCCGCCTCGATCGTCGGCACGATACGGCGGAGCCAGAGCAAGGCTTCGCTCGGATCGCAGGTCGCGCAGCTCACATCGCTGATCACCTGAAGCGGTACTTTGGGCTCGGTGTACCCAACCCATGTCTTGCCGCCAGTGACGAGTATGTCATGCGATTGGATGGCCGGCCGGGAGAAACCGCTCCCTGTGAAGATCTGAACTACGTCAACGAAGAGGCTGCCAAAAAAAAGCCCGGCAAGCACGACGATGCTGGCGATGAGATTTTCTCGGCGCTCTGACCAATGCTTGAGTGTCGCACTCAGGGTGTTCCATTGCATATGCGTTCAATGTTCTATGAGTTGAAATATTGAAAATAAAACCGATAGGAGCTAGTCACGGATTTCGTCTCCATCGCGGCAGGCCGGATATTCCCGAGGTTCCGCTATCGGCAGAGCCGCACCCTGAGCGAGCGCTTTATCACGGAGTGCGTTCAGCGAATACAGCCGGTCAGCTGGAATGAGACGGTAATCTTCGTGACCGATCGTCAGATGCTCATGCGCCAGGTTTTTGGCGAAGCTCCCAGCCACGAGGCCGAGAGCGAAGAGCATCCCCCAAAAAACGATATGCGGTATCCGCCGATTCAGAGAGCCAAGGCTCGGCCTCGCGGCGAGCATATCCCGGTAATCTCCAGCAATCGCCGAAACCGTCGGGTAACGGGTGAGGAAGCGGTCCTTCAGACGGCCAACAAACCTAGAGAGAGAGGGTATTTCCATAGCTGGCCAGACTAGCATGGCGGCAAAGCGAAGGCAAGCTGGTCAGCGGAGCGATCTGACAAAAGTTTCATTCAGCGCCTTGGGTGCTCGAAACGTCATAAACTCACCATGTGTATCGCCGTACCAGTCACTTACCCAGCCCTCGCAGTTCGTCGAGTTCACGCAGCTCGGATCCCAACCAGCATAGTCCACGTTCATGTTTCGCCAATAATCAATTCCAAATTGGAGCCGAGCCGTTTTGCTGATATTTGCTTCGATTTCGATCACGTACTGATGTCCGGGAGCCACCGCTATACGAGGATCATTCCAGGCGTGGTAGACCCGGAGAGGCACCCGGCTGAGATCAAGCATGATCCGGTCTTTCTGGTGAAGGGCGATATCTGTCCCTGGATCCCCTTCAGTTTCGCCGAACCAGCTCGGCACCCGAGGAAAAAGACGGCCGATAAAGTGTCCGGGATCGTTTGGATCAATCGCTGCGGCAACAAACTCCTCTCCCGATGATACATCGCGTTCGATAATACGGATCGCGCGAATTTCAATGCTGGGAATATCGGCAGATTCGTCGCGACAGGGCACATGAGTTGCGGCATTAATCCAGCCGACGAGTGCCGTGTAGCCTACGGGTGCCTCTGCCCGATGGATGACCTCATGCTTCCACAGAGCGCCGTGAGGAGCGTCATCCAGCCATTCGACTGACTGCCGACAGTCAACCGATAGCGGCACAAAATAGACCGAACGAATCAGGACGACGGAGACCACTGCAATGATCAAAAATCCGACACGTAGCAGTATCAACATAAATTTCGCACGGGATTAGGCTTTCGAGATTGACAAATATACCATGATTTACTATTATATGCAATAGTGATTTCAAGGAGTTCTTTCCAAGAAAGGCAGGTGTGCTATGTCACGTCCGATCAAGGCAAGGCTGTGCTTTCAAGGTATCATCAAGCGCTTCAGTACGACCAGGGGCGGCGTCTCAACCCATTGGAGCTGGCAGCTGCAGTTCCGGATCCGGGAATTCGAGCGGTTGCTGAGATGCAGCGACCGAAGTCTCGAAAGACGGCTCATCGATTTCCTAGATCGAGGCGGCCTCATCGTGTACGTGCTTGACGGAGATACCGATGTTGTTGGCCTGGCAACGGTCAGTCCGCCATTCTCCGGGATCTCGTTGATTGAGGATTTCGTCATTTCGAGGGACGCCTCCGTGTTTCAGGACGACATATCTGGATGTCTCATTCAGGGCATCAGGCAACTCGCCGAAAACCCATCATACCAGGAAGGTCAACCATTCTCTATCTTCCTCGGAATGGGAACCCCGGAACTCTGCGGTCTGCGGCCCTTTTTTGAGAGCCACGGCTTTCATGTCTATGGGCCGGAATATCCGGACAGCTTGATAGCGAGGATCGACCAGTCTACCGCCGCCTGATGGACAGCTATCACATCCAGAGCCTCTGACGAGAATACCGTCCGGGGCTCTTTTTTTTACCGCATCCTCTTGACGTCCATCGACTGGCTGAGATACTGGGTTCAGTTCCTTTACTTGATCAGAGGGAGAGGTGTCATCATGCAAAAAGGGTCACGGAAGCTGCTCCTCTACGAACGGCCAGCCAATAATTCCCCGCTGTACCTTCTCTCCAGCGAAGGTGAGCGACATCCCATCGCAAGATTTATCCGGAGAGATGAAAACGGACGGAAACAGCCGTTCGACGGTGGAGAAGTCTACATCGGAGATATCGCCGTCATCCGAAAGAGAGACAGGGAATCCGAGATCGTTCTGGAAGCAACGTCTATCATAACCGACTTGGCTTCCTGATCCCCGTCAAAAAATAGCAGTATCAAGTTTTACGCGCCTGATAGCCAAGATACCGGCTTTCAGGCGCTTTCGTTTTCAAATATCACGCTCAAGAGATCGGCACGTCCCTCGCCAGTTTTCGCTGAATAGCGGATGACTCTGGCGGGGGAAAAATCTTTTTCGAAAGCCCGGATGTTGCGATCGATGTCAGACCGGCGCCCCTTGTCACACTTATTGGCGAGGATCAGCACCGGTCGGCCATACTCCGTAAGGAGCTGGAATGCCTCCCGGTCGGAATCTTTGGCTCCGACTTCGGCATCGACGATGAGGACGGCGGTCCGGATATCGATCCGCATATCGGCCGCGAACCAGGAAATGTAGCCAGCCATCTTCTTCCGCATGGGACCAGGGACATTGGCGTATCCGTAACCGGGCAAATCGGCCAGATACCAGCTGCCATTCACGAGGAAATAGTTGATTTCTGTCGTCCGACCGGCACGCTTGTTGGCGTATGCCAGGTCTTTATGGCGGGTGAGACTGTTGATGACGCTCGATTTTCCGACGTTGGAACGGCCGAAAAACGCTACGACCGGACGGGGCGGCTCTGGCAGCCCTTCGGAACCGATGACGCCTTTTATAAATACAGCCGTACGTATTTCCATAAGAGCTCGATAAAGCGACAATTCATCCTGGCAGATATACTCAGGATCGGCAAGAAAAACTCCCATTGACAGTTCTGATACGGTATGGCACAGTTCATCCTGTGTAATTTACAGCTGTTTGCCTGTTCCTCGCCTGTTCATTTTCAACTGTACGGTATACACGGAGGCATCATGTCAGAACTGAATACTGTCGTACATCAGGAGCTATGGGAATCCGTGCGGGAAGCTGCCGCCAAACTGGCGATCATCTCGCCCCGCCATGAGCTTCTCCAGTATTTCCGCACCGACCATGGCGACCTGCTCGAGCGGATGGATTTCAGGGGGCGGTTCGCCCCGACGGCCGTGCCGACTGAAAACAGCATCCCCTCTGCAGAAGAAGTGGGTGAGTACATGCTCATGGCATTCCATCTGGCCCTGAACGAAGCCTGCTTTGATCCGGAGAAAGAAATCGTCATCGATCATGCGATGCTGGGCGATCCGGATATGAGAGCGGATGCCCTCAATCTCATGTCCATTTCTGCCCCTGATTGGGCCATCCCTGGCATAGAGTGAAAGGAGTATCCACGTGAGCATCATCCTCATCGAAGGTCAGACGCTTTTCTGGCTCCTGTTCTTTGTCATCGCCATTGGTTGCGCTGCGAGCATCTTCATCGGATCCCTTCGGCCACCCAGCCGGAAAGACCGATACTCCCGATAATGAGCCCCCCCTGAGAGCACTGCTTTCGGGGGTTTTCTTTGCAAAAAATCCTGGGGTTATGATGTACCCGGGAACCAGTCAATCGTCGCCGTAGCGGGAAATGATATCGGCTAGAAGACGATCGATTTCCTGCTGTTCCGGAGAACCCGGCCGCGTCATGAGACGGGCGGTCTCGAGTGCCGCTTCGGCCTTGCGGCGGTCATCGCGGTTATAAAACCCGTTATCGAAGTCCTCCGACACCTCCTCCAGGATCTGTTGCGTGCTTTTACCTGGTTCGATCTGCTCAAACGACATAGGTTTTTTCAAAGGTATTCCTGCTTATTCCTGAAAATATCGAAGCTGCTTTAAGAATGCGTCTCCTTCCTCCTCCGCGCATTCTCAATTCAAGGGGGGGGCGACTGATCTCTTCACTTTCCGAGTACTGCGCTCACGTACTGGCCGATATAGTACGGCCAGAGGAGCACCGCGAGGAGCCCCTTGCCGAACGACAGGTCCAGGAACCCGATCGTGAAGAGCCAGGCGGCAAACCAGGAGAATGCCGTGAAGCTGTGATTCTCTACTTTCACCTTGTCCATAAGCGTGTTGCTTACTTGTTTAAAGACCCCTGACATTGCAAGTATACACCCGGCTTTTCTACCTTTTCGCTCTCAATTGCCTTTCTGCGCGTCGAAGCCGATGGGGTTCGTGGTCGGGGCTTCGGACGGTTTCACTTCGCCGAACTGCTTTTCGTATTTCGTCATATTGTCGGCGAGCGCGGCCACGATGCGCTTCATATGACTCGGTGACACGATGACGCGCGCGTTCAATGATCCGGCTGGCGGATACACCGACAGGAAATCGAGCACAAATTCCTCGGCCGTATGCATCACCTGCATCATATTCGCATACTCCCCTTTGAGTACGGCATCACTCGCCTTGATCTGAACCTGCTGCTGTTGTGGTTGGGTCATAAAGAAGTCATCTTGAAGAATTTACTTATTACTCTTACCCGCATTTACAAAAGCTAACTCTTGATTAATAGATCACACAGATCTTTGTAGAACCTCGAAGTACACTCTATGGAACTTAGCTTTAAGCTAAGTGTTTTAGCTAAAGTAACATTATCCCACTTTCTAAAGTACTTTATATCGGAATCGGTAAAAGACCTACTTTTTCCAGAGCCATGAACGAGAATATTTCTTCGATGATAGAGCCAGTCAGCATATCCTAAAACCGAATTTGGTATTTTGGGATGCTTTGCAACTTTACTTGAGGAGATGGAACCTATGTTTGGATTAACACGGGGCCTTGAAACATCAGTATCAGCCCAAGAGTAGCACTTTGATAGCAGATCAAAGAGCTTTTTTCTGTGACTTAGAGATAAGTAGTTTAGAGTGAGCTCTCTGCGTAGTCGCTCTTGTGTTGCTGCCCGCGGATCTGCTGCGAGAAGTAGCTTAAATACTTCACCTTGTGCTATAGGCTCATCGAGTTTACTGAGAATTGAGTTTCTGAAGTCAGAGCTATCTGCTGCGAAAGAGACTAATAAAGAGTCGATAAGGGAGTCAAAGCGATTGGTTACATCTATAAAGACAAGCTTTTGTAAGTGACGACGACTGGCGTCAGGAATACCACTTAGTTCTTTAATTGCTGATACGATATCTTCATTGAGATAGTTAATAAATGACTGTATTTCCCCTAGTTTGTTCATACTATTAAATAAAGGTGGCGCGCTCAGGCCCCGCTCGGTCGTTACTGCTTATTCGGTTGAACGGCATTATCGCCTTCCTGCCTCTTCTCATCTACCTCGATATCCTTCGGCACTTCTGTCACATCAGCCGTGGCGATCTTTACCGGTTCAGGGAGCTTGGGCTCTTTGGGAAAATTGACGAGCGCTATGACGAAGAGGATGAGCGTCGTGACGAATGGGACATGGTAGTTGCCGAGCGACATGAGAAAGGAAAACACAAACGGCACCGGGAGGAGGTAGAGTGCGGACAGGTATGCCCGTCCATAGCGGAGCGCGTGGCCGTTGGCATGGGCCGCGAGCATGACGACGAGCGCTCCGAGGAGGCTGTAGATGAGATAGCCGATCCAGAGGCCGAGGTAGATGAAGACCGGGGTGACCGCCATGAGCGCGATGACTGCTCCTCGGGCAAAGGCGAATCCCCGATTCACCCATGAGGCGACGAGGTTTTCATCGGCGGTAAATGACTCGCGGAAACCGGAATCGCGCAGGTTGAAGATACGCGTCTCGCCGCGCTCGGGGTTCTGGAAGCCGATATCGTTTTTCCCGATGACGACGACCGCCTGATAGCGAGCGAAGGAGTCCGTCGAAACGGGCTCGTCGGTATTGATGGCGACGAGGTTCATGGGGAGCTCGTCCACACGGCAGTCCTGATAGGCCCGCTTGCAATGCGAACGCATCTGCCACTCCCGCGGGACGGGTACGACGACTGGATTCGGCTGATTCGTCGCGATGACGCCATCCTTCACGGTCACGACGAGGCCGTCGGGGTAGAGGCTGGTGACGAGAGCGCGCTGCATTTCCCAGTCGCCGGAGCGCATGGACTGAACAGTGCGGAGCGCGCCCGGGAGCATGGTCGCTACGATGCCGAGGGTCAGGACGAGGACCGCGATGGAATAGAACGCCATCCCCTGATTGGTCGTAAAGGTACCGTCACGGAAGAAGTCCGGGCGATAGGCAAGTTTTTTCAGTCGTTCGAGCATATGATTTGTGATAAAGCGGGGCATATGCCCCGCTTGTATCCTACTCCTTACTTTTTCTCCTCGCCATCGGCGGGCTTTTCCTCCACTTCGGCGTCCTTGGGCGCCTCTTCAGCCGCGCCCTCAGGCTTGGCTTCGCCAGTCGCACCGGCGGCCGGCTGCTGCGCTGCCTGCGCTTCCTGAGCGGCTTTGTAGAGCTTCTCGCCGATCTTCTGTGCGGCCTGCGAGAGCGCCTCGGTATGCTTCTTGATCGCCTCGAGGTCGTCGCCGTTCTTCACGTTGGCAAGCTGAGCGATCGCTTCTTCGACCGGCTTCTTCTCTTCGGCCGTGAGCTTGTCGCCCGCATCTTTCATGGCCTTCTCGGTCGTGTAGCTGAGGGTGTCGGCCATGTTCCGCGCTTCTATCAGGTCTTTCTTTTTCTTGTCTTCTTCGGCGTGGAGCTCGGCGTCTTTCTTCATACGCTCGATCTCGTCTTTCGATAGACCGGTGCTGGACTCGATGCGGATACTCTGCGTCTTGCCGCTCGCCTTGTCTTTGGCAGTCACCGAGAGAATGCCGGACGCGTCGATGTCGAACGATACCTCGATCTGCGGGATGCCGCGCGGCGCCGGCGGGATGCCGTCGAGGACGAAGCGGCCGAGGGACTTGTTGTCAGCGGCCATCTCGCGTTCACCCTGCAGCACATGGATCTCGACCTGCGGCTGATTGTCGGCCGCGGTAGAGAACACCTGGCTCCGGGATACCGGGACGGTGGTGTTGCGCTCGATGAGAGGCGTGCGGACGCCGCCGAGCGTCTCGATGCCGAACGTGAGCGGAGTTACGTCGAGGAGGAGTACGTCTTTCACGCTCCCCTCGAGCACGCCGCCCTGGATGGCCGCGCCGATCGCGACGACTTCATCCGGGTTGACGCTGATATTCGGCTTCTTGCCGAAGAACTTCTCGACGGTGGCGAGGACGAGCGGCATGCGGGTCATACCGCCGACCAACACGACTTCATTGATGTCAGAAGCCGAGAGCTTGGCATCGGCGAGCGCCTTCTTCACCGGCTCGAGCGTGCCCTCGACCAGGTCATGGACGAGCTCTTCGAGCTTGGCCCGAGTGAGCTTCATGACGAGGTGCTTCGGACCATCCGCACCGCTCGTGATGAACGGCTGATTGATTTCGGTTTCCTGCGCGGTGGAGAGTTCGATCTTCGCCTTTTCCGCGGCTTCCTTGATGCGCTGGAGCGCGAGCGGGTCCTTCGAGATGTCGAGACCCTCCTGCTTCTTGAACTCATCGAGGATCCAGTGGATGACGCGCTGGTCGAAGTCGTCGCCGCCGAGATGCGTGTCACCATTGGTCGACTTCACTTCGACGGTATCCTCGGACACTTCCAGGATGGAGATGTCGAAGGTGCCGCCACCGAGGTCATAGACGGCGATCTTTTCGTCTTTCTTCTTGTTGAAGCCATAGGCGAGCGCGGCCGCGGTTGGCTCATTGATGATGCGGCGGACATTCAGTCCGGCGATCTCGCCGGCCTCCTTGGTCGCCTTCCGTTGCGCATCGTCGAAGTACGCCGGGACGGTGATGACCGCGTCGGTGATCTTTTCCCCGAGTTTTTCCTCAGCGTCGGCCTTCAATTTCTGGAGCACCATGGCGCTGATTTCCTGCGGGCTGTACTCCTTGCCGCCCATGACGACCTTGGCGCCATGCTCGGACTTGGTCACCTTGTACGGAAGCGTCTTCATGTCGCGCTGCACTTCTTCGTCCTCGAATCGGCGGCCGATGAGGCGCTTCACCGAGAAGAGCGTGTTCTCCGGGTTCGTCACGGACTGGCGCTTGGCGAGGAGTCCGACGAGGCGCTCGCCGGTCTTCGACACCGCGACCATACTAGGCGTGGTGCGATTGCCTTCCTTGTTTTCGATGACGCTGGGGCTGCCACCTTCGACGACCGACATGGCCGAGTTGGTGGTCCCGAGGTCGATACCGAGTATCTTTGCCATAGGTTTGAGATTAAATGATTGAAAATTGATTACTTATGAAACGATGACTTTGGCTGGCCTGACTATCCTCCCCTTTATCTGATAGCCCTTCTGCACGATCTTCTCTATCCTGAGCGGTTTCTCATCTTCGCCTTCCTTTGCCTGATGATCGAGCGCTTCGTGACGGGTCGGGTCAAACGCGTCTCCCGGCTTCGCCTCGAGCGGCTCGACGCCGTAATTTCGGAGTACGTCCTCGAACTGTTTCTCGATATAGGTGATACCGGTGACCCAGGGACTCCCCGCGGCTTCAGCCGGGACATGCTCGACCGCGGCGTGCAGGTTGTCGAGGACTGGGATGAGCTCGCTCACGATCTGCCCCGAGAGGTGGCCGTAGAGCTCGCGTTCGTCGTTCTTCACCCGCTTCTTGTAGTTTTCAAAGTCGGCCTGCACCCGTCGGAGGTCATCGAGATACTCGGCCGCCTTAGCCTCGTGATCAACCGCCGTTTCTGCTTCGGGTGTCGTTTCGGCGGTCGGTTCGGTCACGACCGTTTCCGGTTCGACCTCGATTTCGGCATCTGGCTTCCGTGTTTCTTCTTTGTTAGACATAGGTGATGAGGATTACGACGAGTGACGAGGAGAGGAGCTTCTTCATGTGTTCGATGAGGGACTTGTTCTTGGCATACTCCATGCGCTTCGGACCGATGATCGCGAGGATGCCGCGCTCGCCGGCCGGATCCCGATAGGGCGAGACGACCATAGCGCAGTTTTCGATGCCGGCGACAGGATTCTCTTCCCCGATGTAGATGCGGGTTTCTCCGTCTTTCAGTCCCGCCATGAGGACGTCGATCTTTTCATCGAGCGTGTCGAGGGTCTCGACGAGGCGGCAGAGCTCGTCCATCTCGCGGAACTCGGGGTTCTCCATGAGCGATTTCATGCCGAAGTCGTACATCTCGTCCTTTCCGACGACGCCCGAGACGCCGAGATTTCCTGAGAGCGCCGAGAGGAGCCGGGCCGTGGTGCGCACTGTGCGGGCGTGCTTCGCCTGGAGCTTCAGGAATTCCTCTTGCAGTTTCTCCTGGTCGCGTTTCGAGAGCGGCTTGTCGCCCATCATCTCCTCAACGTAGAAGCGGTAGCCGGCATCGGTCGGGATGCGGCCAGCGCTCGTATGCGGCTGATAGAGAAGCCCCTCCCCCTCGAGCGCGAGCATGTCATTTCGAAGCGTGGCCGAAGAGACCGGGAAATGATGGCGCTCGAGGAGCGCCTCGGAGCCGACCGGTTGCGCAGTCTTCGTATAGAGCTCGACGACGGCGGCGAGCACTTCGCGTTGGCGTTCGTTCATATCCATGTTTTGATTATAGGAAGTCGTTTAGCACTCGTCAAGTGTGAGTGCTAAAACAGAGAATTTATGAAGATCGGAAAAAGAAAAAACCTAGAAGACAGCTGTCTTCTAGGTTTGTGGCGACCCTTGCTCATGGGGCTGAATGAGACATCCGCAGCCGACCGCAAGGCCGGCGATGCTCACAATCGTAGCAAACCAGGCCGTCACCCTGTTGTTCGGATGCTGATCCGAGCGTGGTTTCCTTACCTGTCAAAGCGCAATGCACTGAGACATTGGGGTCATCCGGGACCGGATGGATTACCCTCCTCCCCCTTGCTTCTTCCCAGATCCTGTCCAGCGGCCGCTGCAAACACCATTTCATCCCTGCCTCCATTTGTTGCCATGCACGAAAACGTCTGGACTGCGCCCTCTTTGCTAGGCGTTTCAGACGCTGCCTATACGGGCTGGAAAAAATAGAAAGGGCCGTCTCCTCTGGAGAAAGCCCTTTAGTGAGGATAAGCGGATGCTCAATCCAGACCAAATGCGATACCGTCCCGGCCGCCGCCAAAGATGCTCTTCAGCGGAGGATCGGCCACCTCTTGGCATGCATTGCCCTTTTTGCCGCAACTGAAGCATTCTGCGCTCCCGGGATCATGCTTTCCCCGCGCTTCGCCGAGAGGAATATGATGGTTCACCTGCCGGCAGTGGATGGTTCCATCCGCCGAATGACCTTTGCCTTTCATCCTCGTCTCCCTCATCAGATTGCAAGGAAATCCAGGGCGAGGGCCGATCTCTATGAGAAGGCCCCTGCCATGGAACTCAACCCTGGCACAACTGCCTATGCAGACAGCCTTGGCAATTCCCACTGGAAGACCTGAACTTCCTCTTTGCAGCGTCTAGTGGGATGTTGCGATTCTGGGTATTCGGGACATGCGTGCAATGTACCTTGAAAAGCACGTTTTCGACCGGAGGGATCGGGCCACCGGCGTCATCCAGAGGTGGGCGCTGCTTCCCCTCACCCTCATCCTTACGGCTCCGTCCCCGTTGACGTACAGGCGCTGTTGCCAAGCGCATAGCATGTTGAGACAAAATATCTCTCCTCGTCATTTTAACGATCACCCTGAGGCGGACTGACTGGGTCGTATCCGCCCTCGGACCACGGATGGCAGCGCAGGATTCTCCTGAATCCCATGCGGCCTCCTCGCAAAACGCCGAAGCGGTCGATGGCTTCGTAGGTGTACTGCGAGCAAGTCGGATGGAAGCGACAGTATCGCTCGGAAATAATGAGACCGAGGAGACCGTGATTCAAAGAAAAAGTCTGCTGATACAGACGGATAAGCGCCAGAATAGCTGTTCGGAACATGAGCCGAGCATACCCCGTTTCAGATACTTTGTCCAGAGTGGCAGGCCTGCTATACTGATGTCAAAGACCAACATACAATGCGCACTCTCACACACAGAAATCTGACGTGGATCGATTTTGAGTCACCGACCAAGGATGACGTGACCTATCTTCATGAGAATTTCAATATCCACCCGATTGTCCTCGAGGAGCTCGTCACTCCGACGTACCAGCCGAAAGTACTCCATTATGAAGGCTGCCTGTTCTTCTCGGTCCATATCCCCCTCTTCGATGCAAAGGAGCGGACGACCTATGCCGGCGAACTCGACATCGTCATCACGAACGGGCATCTTATTACCGCGCATCGGCATCCGATCTATCAGATTGGCAAGTTCTTTGGCGAGCTAGAGAAGAGCGAGGGCAAGCGCCGGCTCTACCTCGAGGATACGCCGGCTCATCTCCTCTATCGGCTCCTCGAGATCCTCCTCAATTCCTGTTTCCCCAAGCTCCGCCATGTTTCGGAAAAGATCGATCGGATCGAAACAGAGGTCTTTGCTGGTCACGAGAAGGAGATGGTCTTCGAGATCTCTCTCGTGAAGCGCGATATCCTGAATTTCCGCCGAACGCTCAAGCCGCAGCGCTCACTCATCGAATCCCTCATCGCGACGAAGCACCCCCTCATCCCTTCCGAGCTCGCGGTCTACTTCCAGGATCTCATCGGCACGAATATCCGCGTCTGGAACATGCTAGAGTCGAACAAGGAGACGATCGAGGCGCTCGAAGCGACGAACAATTCGCTCCTCTCGAACAAGCTGGAGCAGACGATGAAGGTCCTCACGATCTTCTCTGCCGTCATCCTTCCCCTTACCGTTTACTCGAACGCGATGTCGATGAATACTGCTCATCTCCCGTTCGAACACTATCCCGGCGGCTTCTATTGGCACCTTGGCAGCATGGTTCTCATCTCGGCCCTGACCATTGTCATCTTCCGCCTGAAACGCTGGCTTTAGGCCAGAAACAAGGAATCAAAATATGCCCCGAACGAGGCAGACTCCTATGGAAATCAGCTTCTTGGGCGGTTTTTCGTTACATAATAGGGACGCTAGGATACGCTATACTGGAAAGGCGCTTCCGCGACAGACATGTGTTTGTTTTGTTCCATACTTTATGCCCCTTGATTTATGCTAAGTCTTTACAACACTCTCTCCAAAAAGAAGGAGGTCTTTGAGCCGATCGATCCGCCACAAGTGAAACTCTACACCTGTGGACCGACAGTCTATGACTATGTCCATATCGGCAATCTGCGCTCCTATGTTATGGCGGACATGCTGCGGCGCGCTCTCTCGGCGTCAGGATTCGAAGTAAAGCACGTGAAGAACATCACCGATGTCGGGCATCTCACGGCTGACGATATCGCTCAGGGCGACTCCGGCGAAGACAAGATCGCCCGGAAAGCTGCTGCCGAGCACAAGACGCCCGAAGAGATCGCCGCTTTCTATACGGAGTACTACCGAGAGACCGAAGTAGCCCTAGGCATACTCCCTCCGGACGAGGAGCCGCATGCAACCGCCTATGTGCCGCAGATGATTCAGTTCATCGAACGACTCATCGCCAAGGGTCATGCATACGCCGTAAACGGCAATGTCTTTTTCGATGTGACGAGCTTCCCGGATTACGGACAGCTGTCCGGCAATACGCTCGAGAGCTTGAAAGTCGGCGCCCGCCTCGAAGAGCACCCGGACAAGCGGAACCCCTGGGACTTCGCGCTTTGGCTCCGAGCGCCGGAAGGCCACCTGATGCGCTGGGATTCGCCCTGGGGTATCGGCTACCCTGGCTGGCATATCGAGTGTTCGGCGATGAATCTCGCTACGCTCGGAAAAACGATCGATATCCACACGGGCGGCGAAGACAATATCTTCCCCCATCATGAGGCCGAGATCGCGCAGAGCGTTTGCGGCAATGAGGCCCCGTTCGCTCGCTATTGGGTGCACACACGCCACCTCTTGGTCGACGGAGCCAAGATGTCCAAGTCCAAAGGCAATTTCTATCGGCTCGAAGACATCCTCGAACGCGGCTATACGGCCATGGATCTCCGCATGCTCTTCCTCGGCGCTCATTACCGGAGCCAGATGAATTTCACCTGGGAAGCACTCGCCCAAGCAAAGGCCAATCGCGAATCGCTCATGAACACTTTCGAGCGCCTTAAAGCGACAAAGGAGACTTTCACCGGAGAAGATTCTCAGGAGATCGAGCTTTTCAAAGCTGCTATTGGGAATGATCTCAATACCCCACTCGCTCTTTCAATTCTGCTGCGATATGCCGGAAATATGAATAGATCGCTTGATAAAAAGGAATATCACCGTCTTTCCGAATCTGATCGAAAAAACCTCTCCGAAATGCTCTTTGACTATTTCGGACTCCAAGTGGAGCCAAGCGAAATCCCGGCTGCCGTAGAATCACTCCTCCGCGAACGGCTCGCGGCGAGAAATACGAAGGATTACGCGCGTTCTGATATGCTCCGCGATGAGATCGCGAACCTCGGCTATATCGTTGAAGATGGCCTTCATGGCCAATCGATCCGGAAAAAATAAAAGCGGCTGATACCCTGTTTGGGCAAAAGCCGCTTTATCGGATCCTTTTCAGGAGAAGGAGCACCTGCCATTTGACTTGGTGAGCCGGAACGGCAGCTTGCTCAAAATCGCAGGCCAGGAAAGCTCTCTGCTGGAGCGAATCGAACTCTATCGGAAAATCTCTTTGCCGGCGAGCGAGGCTCTCCTGCGTGCTGAAGACTCGCGCCTCATCCGCCCAAAGAAAAGAGGTTCCATGGAGAGCCGACCAGATTAGGATATTGTAGCCTTTGAAATACGGGTTCTCGGCCAGATAGGTCATCCCGATATTCTGTGCGATCTGGTACTGCCGCCGAAAAGCCTTAAGCCGTTCGTAGGCTTCGTTTATTTTCCCGGAGCGGGGCTGGAAGAGTATAGCCCGTCTCATGCTGAGATCCCGAGGCCCGGGAGACGAAAAAAAATCCCCGAGCTGATCGCCACGGAGAGGAACAGCTTCCCATGGTGGCGCATTCATTTCAATCCCCTAAGAATTTTTTAAAGATCAACAAAACTATAGTATAGAGTAATGATTTTGTCAATAGGTGAAGATATGAACAAACTATCTACATTGAAGTTGGAAGGGATACCCGTTAGAATAGAATCCTGATCCTGATACGCCCCTCTTTATGGCAAAATCCTCTAGTCTCCCGGAACATGTCCGCATCCCTCCTCACAATCTCGAGGCGGAGCAGTCTGTTCTCGGATCGCTCATGCTCGACAAAGACGCGATCATCAAAGTGGCCGATCTCGTGAAGGTCGGAGACTTCTATAAAGACGATCATAATCGCATCTATGAGGCGATGCTCGGCCTCTACGAGGAACGCGAACCGATTGATGTTCTTTCACTTGCTAACCGCCTCGACGAGCGGAAGTCCCTCGAGACTGTCGGCGGGGCTGGCTACCTCGCTTCACTCGTGAATTCGGTCCCATCGGCGTCCAATATCGTTCATTATGCGAAAGTCGTCCAAAAGAAAGCGCTCCTTCGCCGGCTCATCGGCGCCGCATCTCAGATCGTCGAGATGGGTTACGATGATTCCGAGGATGTCCAGGCCGTACTCGATGATGCCGAGCAGAAGCTCTTCGCCATCTCTCAAAAATACATCAAGCAAGACTTCATACCGATCAGGTCAATCCTCGAAGCCGCCTTCGACCGAATCGACGAGCTCCACAAAAACGACCAGACGATGCGCGGCGTTCCGACACAATTCGCGGATCTCGACAATCTCCTCGCCGGACTCCAGAAATCTGACCTCATCATCATTGCGGCGCGTCCCGCAATCGGGAAGACGTCGTTCGCACTCGATATCGCCCGCCAGGTTGGCGTATACGCAAAAGTGCCAGTCGGCATATTTTCCCTCGAAATGGGCGCCGATCAGCTGATCGACCGCATGCTTGCAGCGCAAGCTGGCGTCGACCTGTGGCGCCTCCGTACCGGAAAGCTCAAAAGCGATGGGCCCGATAATGATTTTGAAAAGCTTTCTGATGCAATGGGAGTCCTTTCTGAAGCTCCGATCTTCATTGATGATTCCGGTAGCCTGAATATCATGGAGATGCGGACGATGGCGCGGCGTCTCCAGGCCGAACATAAGCTCGGCCTTATCATCATTGATTACCTCCAGCTTATGGAAGGCCGTTCCCGTTCCGGAGATAACCGCGTTCAGGAGATTTCCGAAATCTCACGCGGCCTGAAACAGCTTGCCCGCGAACTCAACATACCGGTAATCGCTCTTTCCCAGCTCTCTCGCAGCATCGAGTCCCGGCCTGACCAGCGCCCAAAACTTTCCGACCTCCGCGAATCTGGATCCATCGAACAGGATGCCGATGTCGTCATGTTCCTCTATCGCGAGGACCGCGTCCGACCGGACACCCCGAACAAGAATATCGTCGACATCATCGTCGCCAAGCATCGCAATGGCCCTGTCGGCCAGGTCTCCCTCTACTTCGAAGATAATGCAACGAGTTTCAAGTCGCTCGAACGCTCACATTCGCCCCTGCCAGAATAAGCTTGTGAAGGAAAATTCTTCCGCCTATGCGCTATCCAAAAGCCTTTGAATCACTCATTACGCATTTTGCCAGCCTTCCTTCGATCGGTCCGAAGATGGCGGAACGGCTCGTTCTCTATCTCTTCAAGCAGGAAGAAGGAAAGATCGTCGCCTTTGCTGAAAGCCTTGAGGGCCTGAAGCATCTCTCGAGCTGTCGGGAGTGTTTCTACATTTCGGAATCCGAACTCTGCGGCTTCTGCAGCGATAGTTCGCGCGACCGGACGACCATCTGTGTCGTAGAAGAGCCGCTCGATGTCATCGCGATCGAACGGACCGGGAGCTACTGCGGCCTCTATCACGTCCTCGGCGGTGTCCTGGATGCCGGACGCGATGACTCAATACTCCGGATCGCCGAATTGAAACAGCGAGCCACGGGATCAGCTGTCACCGAAGTCATCCTCGCTACCAACCCCACGACTGAAGGCGACATGACGGCTTTCTTTCTTCGGACCAAGCTCGCCGATCTCCCTGTCAAGGTGACGCGCATCGCCCGCGGCATGGCGACCGGGGGCGACATCGAATACGCTGATGAACTGACCCTCACCTCATCCTTGACAAATCGTCAGGAATTGGTATAATGTACAGTCGTTTCTTTGGCAACTTTTTTGCGCCACTCACCGCATAGAGGAGGATGAACCATGTCTCACGATAATGCATCATCACCCCCATCGCCTGAATTTTGCTGCTGGATAGATCAGGAACGGCTGAAACAGCTCTTGCCGCACCAGGGTAACGCCCTACTGATCGATAAGGCATTGGTCTACCCTCAGAAGTACAGAGGGGATGGGTTTCTCACCACCGCTCTCGCGATGCATGTCTTTGACGGCCATTTCCCCGGAAGACCCATCATGCCGGGGCACTGGCTGATCGAATTTGCGAGCCTCACCTGCGCTACCATATTTACCGTCTCGAGCGGTATTCCCATCACTGGGACTGCTGGCGTACGTATCGTGTCTATCGATGGTATCCGTTTCAAGGCTGAAGTCCGACCCGGAGACAAATTGATCTGCGAGGCCACGCTCATTCAGCGCAAAAAGATACTGGCCCTTTTTTCCGCAACTATTCGGACTCGCGCCGAAAGAAAGGAGGTATGTCGGATTAAGGAATTGGTCGGGATCCTCGTATAGCCGCATTCCCTACCGACAATCAAAAAGCCCGCTCAGGAATACTCAGCGGGCTTTTAACTTTTCCAATTCCTCAAACGGAGATCTTCGTGATCTCGACGGCGGTATAGTGCTGCTTGTGGCCGTAACGGGTCATTTCTCGCTTCTTAGCCTTGTGGCGGATGCCGGCGACCTTCTCATGGCGGCCATGGGTGACTACTTTGCCCTCGACATGAGTCTTGAGCGACGGGGTGCCGATCGCGACCGCGGACTCGTCGCCCGTAAAGAGCGTCTCGAACTTCACGATATTGCCGGGCTCGAAATCAAGCTTTTCGACTTTTACGATTTCGCCCTCGGCGACCTTGTACTGTTTCCCTCCGGTTTGGATGACGGCGATCATAGACTGGCCTAAAAATTGATACTGCCTGAGTATAGCCCGAGTTTGGGTCATTGTCAATCCTCTTCGAGTACGGCCTTCACCCGGCGGACGCCGGCGGACGAAGCCTCTTCTTTGGTGATCCGAAAGCGGCCAAATGCGGCGATATCGGCAGTCGTCGAGACATGCGGACCGCCGCAGAGCTCCTCTGAATAGACGGTGCCATCTGGCCCGGTAACCTGGTAAACGGTCACCTTTTCCGGGTATTTCTCCCAGAAGCTCCCCTCGACGCCAGCAGCTTTGGCCGCTTCCTTTTCCATGACAGTCGTCGCGACAGTCGCACCCGCAGCGATCGCAGCGTTCACATAGGCCTCGACC
This sequence comes from Candidatus Moraniibacteriota bacterium, assembly GCA_008012175.1. Classification (GTDB taxonomy): domain Bacteria; phylum Patescibacteriota; class Minisyncoccia; order Moranbacterales; family UBA1568; genus SSEF01. Next base: position 40,756 of record SSEF01000010.1, read on the forward strand.
CGGTCGAGCGTCTCGCGCGGCACTTTCTCCGGATAGGTGAAGTCGAAGCGCGTCCGTTCTTCAGTAATATTCGACCCGGCCTGGTGGACGTCATTCCCGAGCTCCTTCCGAAGGCCCGCCAGCATGAGATGCGTCGCCGTATGGTAGGCAGTCACTTTGGCGCTATGATCAGCTAGCCCACCCTTGAATTTCCCCGCCGAAGCTGTGCGAGATAGGTCCTGATGCCGCTTGAACTCTGTATTAAACTCCTCTTTATCAATCTTTCCACCCCTTTCGATGACAATCTCTTCCGTTAGCTCAAAAGGGAATCCATAGGTAGTAAATAGATCGAACGCATCCTTTCCACTGATCTGGCCCCTACTTAATCTACGTTCCAATTCCTTCATTCCATTTGCAAGGGTGCTCCGGAATTTTCTCTCTTCCTCATCAATTTCACCAACAATCAGAACAGATTTCATGTTTACATCAGGGTACGCATCCATGTAAGGCATGATGAACGAATAGGCTATCGAACTAAGCTCTCCCTGTGGTATCCCAAGAAAGTCCGCATAGCGAATCGCTCGTCGAATCAGTCTACGAAGAACATATCCTTGATCAGTGTTAGAGGGAGATATACCGTCCGCAGCGAGAAACACTGCTGCCCGAATATGATCTAAAACAATCCGATACGCATAGGTGAGCTTAGAATCTTTTCCGTATTCGTTTTGAGAAAGTTGTGCAATCATATTTCTCGCACCATCAAAGACATCAAGCCGAAAGACGTCCGGATCATCAGCCAGCGCTGCTGCCATGCGCTCCAGCCCACCGCCAAAATCGACATTCTGCTGGGTAAGCTTTTCGAAACCAGTGTCGGTCTTCTTGTATTCCATGAAGACATTGTTGCCGATCTCCATGAAGCGGCCGCAGTCGCAGTTCACGTGGCAGGGTTCGTCCTTCCAAGCTGATGCCTCATGCATCTTCTTCTCATTCGTCGGATCGAAATCCCAGAACATCTCCGTATCTGGTCCGCCCGGCTCGCCGACTGGCATATTCGCTGGCACGCCGGCCCGGCTCCACCAGCTCTTTTTTTCTGGATAGTAGAAAATGCGCTCACCGGGCTTCATCCCATCTTTTTCCGCATCCTCGCCGATAGCAGCCTCGATGCCGATGGAACGGAAAAGCGACTGCCAGCGTTCAGCTGATTCGGTGTCGCGCGGGATGCCAAGCTCAGCATTACCGCGAAAACAGGTGAAGTAAAGGCGCTTCGGGTCGAGCCCGAGCTCAACCGTCAAGAACGTCCACATCCACTCGATCTGCTTTTCCTTGAAGTAGTCACCAAAAGACCAATTGCCGAGCATCTCGAAAAAGGTCGTATGGCGATTATCTCCCACTTCCTCGATATCCTGGCTGCGGAAGCATTTCTGCGAATCCGCGATGCGCGTCCCGAGAGGATGCCGTTCCCCAAGGAGATACGGCAAGATCGGCTGCATGCCAGAACCGGTGAAGAGCGTTGTCGGATCATTTTCCGGAACGAGCGGCGAGGATGGGACGATAGCGTGTGCCTTCTTCTGGAAAAAGGCGAGATATTTCGCCCGGATTTGGTGCGTCTGCATACATTCGAGTCTTAGCGGAGGGCTTTTTCGATACTCTTCTTGATATCACGGGAGAGCTGCCAAGGCAACAATCGCTCGATTTCAGAGAGGGCGCCCGCGATATCGGTCGATCGCGCCTCGAATTTCCGGCCGATGGCACGGATCGAGGAACGGAGAAAACTCGTATCGGAGACATCAGGACTCTTTACGATCTCGGCCATGACGACTGAAACAAAACGGTCGGCCTTCATTGCTTCTTGCTAAAGGATTCCCGCTTCTTTCGTAGGATATCTGCATCGATGTCCTGGATACGTTGGATAAGACGGGATCGTGCCGCTTTCTGGCTATCAAGTTCGAGTGTCCTACTATCGATCGATTTTTCTATCGCCCGAATTTCCGCATCTAGCTCGTTCGAGCGCCGTTCCAATCGAGACCGATCAGACTGGAGCATTGCGATTTCCCCCTCGGCTCGCCGTCGGCTGGACTGGATGGCCACCCCCTCTTCATTGCTTGTTATGCCAGTCATAGGAAGAAGTAGTTTATTCGGATTCGATGATATCAACCGTCACGCGCTCCGCATCATCCGGAATCGTAGCGATGAACATATCTGGTTTAAATTCTACTTGGAGGCGCCTGATTTCTGGATGCGTCGATAGGTATGTCCGGATCCCTTCTTCATCGAGGCCCAAAAGGCCGGACTTCAGTGCCGCAGGATCAATCGATGCCTGAAAAAGCATATCACTCTCAACTGTCAGGTCGATACGCTTCGACTCAAAATTTGCAAGGACGGCGCCGTAAGAAATGTCGTAAGAACGTGATTTCAATATAACGCCGCCAGATTCGGTTGTTTCCTTATCAAGAAGGGACCGAATAGCTGCCTCGGAAATAACAAATCCCTTCACCTGGAATCGGGCCTCGTATTCGAAGTCCTCCGCAACAGTTCCGGCAATCGGCGCGATCGGAGTGCCGATAAGATTCGCCTGCAATGATGGAACTAGGATGATTTCCCCAGGCTTTAGGGAACTACCAATCTCTCCGGCTGCGGCGCGTTTCGCCTCATCAGCAGCAGCCGACTTCGCCAGATCGAGATCAGACACGCTTATACTAGGAGATGATTTTTGGCCATCAGATCCCCCACCTGAAAACGCGCCCTTCACTTCGGCGGTAATTTTTTCGAATTTCGGACTGCCCTTGAAGCCGGGAATAGTGAATGTTCCGCTGGTGATGTTGTATCGATCGCCCGTACTATCGGCGACGACGCGGGCATCGATCTTGCCGGGAACAGTTTTTCCCGAGTCAGTCCTCGTTCCTGGAACTGTGATGCTTTCCGCGAGCCGATACAGCCTTCCGTCGGGGAGCTCGAACCGGGTCGTAGCGACCAGCGGCTGCGCTGCTTCGCTGTAGGCATTCATAATCGTTATCACACCGCTTGCCTTCGCGTTGTTCGCAGCATCCTGACCCGTGGCTGCACGGGAAATTCGAACGGTCTTTTCCGATTCGATCGAGCGGACCGGGATACCCGCGGTCCCATCAACGGTCCCGACAAGCGAGCGCTTTACGACATGCCGGACGGATTGCGGTTCAATTGCAATGATCGCCTCAGGTCGCAAAAAAATATAGCTGGCGGCAGCACCGCCGATGAGCAGCACCGTCCCCGCAACAAACCAGCGCCAAGTATGCCGCTCCGGGACTGGGCTGACTGTAGATGAAGATGAAAGAGCTGTAACCGGCCTTGAAACCTTCGAACGCTGTTCTTCTTCACGGTTCTCGAACAATCGCCGCAGCCGCTCCTTTCGTTCTGTCGAAGGAAGCTCCCTCCCCGCCGTGGCACGTCCTGCTGTTGGGGTTGATACTGGATGATTCTGCATCGGTGGCAACGCACCAGTTGGCGCCGGTTCTGATCGCATAGAATTCAATGCGGTCTGCATAGGAGGTGTGGTGTTCCGTACGCGGAGCGTACGTGGCGCAGGCTCAGAGAGATTCGGCTCACGAGCTGGCTTCATACCTCCTGGAGGGACAGGCGAGGTGGCGGTCGCCTCCGCGTGAAAATTCGCGCTACCGATCTCATTCGAACGGCGTAGACCGGTCTGAGGTTCATGCTCCACGGGCATCGGTATGGTTTCACCGTGCCGAACAGTGAACCGGGCAGCTGTATCCTGCTGACGCTGTGCTCGCAACACCGAATCTTGGTATTCCTGAATACGCAACCCGGCCTTTTCAGCGAGTCGCGCACCCTGCTCATCCTGCGTCATAACGATCACCGTCTTTCCGAGCTTTTCCGCTTCACGGGCGAGCAATTTCAGATTGATGATGCTCTGAAGGATAAGTGAGCGCTTAGGAAAAACGAAGATATTCTCAGCCGCACTAGACTTCCGGAGTCGCCCGACCGTACTGATGATTTCCTCATCGATCTCAATGTAGTGAGTCTCTGGCATATCCGCTTAAAGCTTTAGTGTTATTCGATTGATTCCATGCTGCGCTGCAGAATGCCGGTCAGTATTGGCTCTTCGTCGAGAGCGTTCAAGAGAGCAAGGTGCGCCAGGCCCATTGGAGTGATATCTTGAGGATTATTCAGCTCTCCAGTCTCATCAACAATCCGAGCAATATCATGCGGCTGAAGGAAGCTGATCTGCGGCGGTTTTGAGAACGGGAGATTCTTCGACCAATCTCCAGAGGAAAGAGCCTGCTTGATCCCTGGCAGTCCGGATCCACCCCCGCAGAGAAAGATCTTGGACGGCATAAAGTCTGTTTCGGCAAATTCGATAAGCGAAAGCTCTACGCCAGCAAGCCATACTCGACAATCATCAGCAAACAAGGTACTGATACGCTGAATATCATCTGGCTTCATTTGACCGATGGAGTAGCTGATCTTCATCTGCTCCGCCGCCTCAAACTTTATCTGGTATTCTTGGGCCAACCGCTTTGTAAAGGCACGGCCGCCAAGTGCGAACATTTTCGTCCCCTCGAGACCGCCATTTCTTACGACGGCAATATCAGTCGTTCCCCCACCGATGTCGATGAAGATGGCGCTGAAGTCGAGCATATCTTCGACCTCCACTGAACGAGCTACGGCATAAGGCTCCGCAACGATCGACAAAAGATCCAGATCAAGCTCGTCCGAGATAGTCTCAATCGCCCCAAGATGCGTCAGAGGCGCATAGGCATTGAACACGCTCATTGAGACTTCGCGCCCTTGAAAATTGAGAGGGTTCAGGACTCGATAACCATCAATCCGGACATCGACGATAGCGGCATTGATGAGCTTTATCTCTATCTCCTGGCCAGTTTCCCAGGCTAGTTGCTTTTTGATTCGCTCGAGCGCCTTTTCTTGGACCTTACTAATGATCATCTTCAACTCAGGCATTCCGATCTTAATTTCAGAATTGATCCGTTCATAGTGCACCGTCGTCGTTGTTCCCTTCACGAGCTCGCCAGCGATACCGATGATGCTTTTTTCGACTGATTTTATGCCGCTCTGTGCCTTGGCCGCATCGATCGCCTCACGCGCCGAACCGATGACGCCCCGGATGTCGGATACCGCGCCGCTCTGCATATTTCCGACTTTCTGCCTGGCCCGACCAACGCCAATCACCGTGCCTCGGCGATTCTCCCGATCAATGCGAAAAACAAGCGCCTTGACGACCTCTGTTCCGATGTCGAGCGCTAAAAATAATTCATCGCGATGCTTCCACGGTATACGTGAAAAGAATCCCATAACGAAACAGTTGTTTTTTGTATTATATCATCGGTTCGCCAAAAGCGTCGTACGGAGCTCTCTTCCAACAGTTTCGATAGCCGCCTGATCTAGGAGACCGGCGCCCGCTCCATAGAATCCGACCACGTTTCCAGCATTCGCCATGCCATAGCGAAGGCATTTCTCAAGCGGATATTGGTAGAGGTAAGCTGCGAAAAATCCCGAACCAAACGCATCGCCAGCACCAGTGGTATCAACGAGGCCGTGCGGCTCGAAAACTTCCCCATGCCATATCTCTCGACCGTCATATACCCAAGCGCCCCGTTTCCCATCCGTAAGAGCGACCACGGAAGGGCCAAAACGGTGCAATGCCTTCAGGAGATACTGCTCGTCATTTAGAACTTCCGGATCGTTGCCAATGCCACCCGCTAGAAGAAATTCGATCGCCTCATCCTTGTTGAGGAACAGCGCCGAAACGTGCGGAAGTGATTCGAGTAAAAATCTTGGGTCATCTTTCAGATTGTGTTGTCCGGGATTGAGAGCAATGCTCGAACCGAAGCGTTCAGCTGCCTGGATGACCATGGAAAGATTCTCTTTCCATTCGCCATTCAGCGCGCTTACATAAAACCACTCGTATCCCGCTAGTTGTCGTTCATCGATCTTGAGCTGCTCGTTCGCGTCACGGTTGTGGAAAATAATCCTATCACCCGTCTGTTCGATAACCACGATTGCTGAAAGATCAGAACGTGCCCCGGCCACTCTATCGAGAGTAGTCGTAAGCACTCCGGCCCCGCGAAGCGTTGTGAGAATCCAATCACCAATCTCATCGGTACCGATCCTGCTATAGACCGCTGCCTCATGTCCCAATCGGACAAGCCCCTGGGCAACGTTGGCTGCCACCCCGCCGATCGCTTCGGCTCGATCCTGACAGCGGAATTTTCCGCCAAGCTCGAAAGCGACCTTCACCTGCGATCGGAGATCTTCGGGAGTCTCCAGCACAACCCCCTCCCCGGTCGGGAAAAAAAGGTCTTTCGATACAGAACCGATGCACAGGATTCGATGAATCATAGCTGAATGAAGCATTATGCGCCCGGAACGAACCGCATCTCAAAAATCTCGGAAAGTCGGTTATATTTCGCGAGTCGCTCACCGCGCGCAAGCGATCCTGTCTTGATATAGTCAGCTCCTGCTGCGACCGCAAGGTCAGCAATAAAATCATCGCATGTCTCTCCTGAGCGATGCGATATGACTGTCCGCATGCCGTGCTCTTTTGCAAGCGCAATACAATCGATGGTCTCTGAAAGGGTGCCGATCTGATTTACCTTTATGAGAACGGCGTTGCAGGCATCGGCCTCAATCGCCTGGCGGAGACGCTTCACGCTGGTCACGAGAAGATCGTCGCCCACAAGCATGAGCTTCGCGCCCATCTCCCTCTTGAATTCTGACCAACTTCCCCAATCTTCCTCATGGAACGGATCTTCGATCGAGAAGATCGGGAATCTCCCAGTCCATTCCCGGTAGAGAGCAGCCAGGCCTGCGTGGTCAAGTACGGCTTTTTCCGGCTTCAAGAGATAGCGGTCAGATGCGCGGTCATAAAAAGAATTAGCAGCTGCATCAATGTCAAGGAGGACTTCTTTTCCTGGGACATAACCGCTGGCTTCTATCGCTTTTACTAGCAACATGAAAGCCTCGGCATGATCCTTGAGCCGTGGCGCAAAGCCACCCTCATCACCGACATCGGTCGTATAGCCCTCAGTCCGAAGGAGCTTCTGGAGCGTATGGAAGATCTCGCTTCCAGCCCGAAGCTGCTCGGGATAACCCACGATACCGACTGGAACGATTTTGAATTCCTGGATCGAAAGACCCGAATCCGCATGCTCTCCGCCGTTGATAACGTTGAACATTGGTACAGGAAAAGTCTCCGCTTCGCGCTTATACGGAATGAGATCTTCGAGATGGGCGTAAAGTGCCATATCCGAGCTTTCTGCCGCTGCGCGGGCACAGGCAAGAGAGGCGCCGAGGATCGCATTAGCGCCAAGGCGGGACTTCGATTCTGTTCCATCGAGCTCGCAAAGCCTCGTATCAATTTGTCGCTGCTCGCTCGGGTCCATGCCGATGAGCGCGTCTCGGATCTCAGTATTTACATGAGCGACTGCCTTCAGGACGCCTTTCCCCTGGTAGCGGTTCTCCTCGCCGTCGCGAAGTTCAAGCGCCTCATGCGCGCCAGTCGATGCCCCTGATGGGACACTCGCCTTTGCGATCGTTCCATCATCGAGCAATACGCGAGCTTCAACGGTCGGATAACCGCGCGAATCAAGAATCTCCCGTCCTTTGAGGTCAGTGATACGTGCCATAGAAAAAATACATTAATTCGGGATACCTCTTCGTATCATATCATGCAGCGATAAGCGGCCGGAGGCCAGGCAATTCATGGCCGGCCATATATTCAAGCATCGCCCCGCCGCCGCTCGACACGAAGCCGATCCGGTGGAATACACCGGCCCGTTCCAAGACCGCAAGCGATTCGCCGCCGCCGATGATGACATATGCATCAGTCTCGAGGATCGCATTCAGGATAATATTTGTCCCGATATCATACGGTTTTTCCTCGAACTTTCCCATCGGCCCGTTCCAAACGATCGTCTTCGCTTTCTTTATGATTTCGGCATAATAGGAAGCTGTCGTTTTTCCAATATCGAGCCGCGCTGGAGAATCGAAATCCTGCGGCAAAAGCACCTTATCAGAGAAAGAGATCTTCTGGTCAATTGCTTCGTTGGCAATTTTCCCGCCAACAAGCACACAGTCATACGCCTCCTCGAGTGCGCGTATGAGAGGCAGCTTGGTTTCGATCTTGGCCCCGCCGATAATAGCGAGCGCCGGCCGCTCGGGATTGAAACGAACCGCGTCAAGCCGCTCCGTCTCTTCCGCCAAGTGGAGACCCGCATAGGAGGGCAGATGCTCCGTCACGCCAACCACTGATGCATGGGATCGATGAGAGACACCAAAAGCCTCGTTAACATATACATCGAACGGGGCGGCGAGATCGGCAGCGAATGCAGCATCGTTAGCGGTCTCGCCCGGATCGAAGCGGACATTCTCCAGTAGCAGAACATCGCCCGAAGCGGCTGCCGCAATCGCTGCACTGACTATCGTTCCACGGCAAGCAGGCACAAAGTGCACTGTCCGCCCCAGGACGTGAGTAACTTCGGGAACGAGGCGCTCGACCGAATATTCGGGATCGCTGTTGCCATCCGGACGGCCAAAATGGGTCAGCAGGGTGATGGAGCGCGCGCCGGCACCAACAACAAAATCAATAGTCTGGCGAGAAACTTCGAGCTTGAACCCTTCCTGGACATGCGCCAGATCATCCAATTCTACGTTAAAATCGACCCTGACGAGGACATTCTTTCCGGAAAAATCAGCCGAGGTGATACTTTTGAGTAACATACAGTGATGGTATAAAAAAAGGATTAGCGGCCCATGCCGATGACGCCCACCATGACGCCAATGAGCGCAGTGAGCGCGGTGAATACCCAAGCACGCATAACAACTTTTGGCTCAGGCCACCCTCTGGCCTCGAAGTGATGATGGAGGGGGGCGGCGAGAAATACCTTTCGGTTCAAATAACGTTTCGCAAACATCTGAATTGCAGCGCTTCCCGATTCCAATGTATAGATGAAGACGATGATGAATAAGACGAGCACCGAATTCGTCAGTAAAGCGACAACGCCGAGTGTTGTACCGAGGGCGATTGCTCCAGTGTCTCCCATAAAGAATCGGGCTGGATAGATATTGAACCAAAGGAAAGCTAGCAGTGCGCCGGCGACCGCGGCACAAAAGCTTGAGAGATCGACCTTATTGTGCATGAAAGCAATAAGGGAGAATGAGGTGAACGCGATAAGGAGCACTCCACCATTCAGGCCATCAAGCCCGTCAGTCTCATTCGATGAAATGGCCGAAAAAAGTATAACGAAGATGAATAGCGGGACATACCACCAGCCGATCGAAAAATCTCCGACCGCTGGAACGTGGATCATGTCCCAGCCGAGCTTTGAATAGAACCACCAGGCTCCGAGACCGGCGATAGCGATAAGCCACCAGAATCGCGCAAGAAAGCGCATCCCGCCGCCCTTGTTCGTCCCGATACCGCGCACGCTCATGTAGTCATCGATAAGCCCCAAGACACCTGCTGTCACAAGCGTAAAGAGCGGGAGCCAAGTCTGAGAGCGCTTCAGAAAATCGAGGCGCGCGATGAAATTCGTATCAAATAAGACTGCCAGAAGCGGAAAAATCCACTCCGATAAGAAGGCGAGCAGCAGCACGGCCATCCAGATAATGACGCCTCCCATGGTCGGTGTTCCTGCTTTCCAGGCATGCAGACTCGAGACAAAGTTCAGCTTATCGCCCGAAACGCCGTTCTCTTTTATTCGGATGCCGATTTTGTGCTTGTAGAGGATGTGGGTCCAAAGTGGCGTGAGAAGAAAGGCCAGCAGAAAAGCGAGTAGCCCTGTCGCAAGGACTTTCATCACATTCATCACTACCGGAAGCGACTGGATATGAGCAAGGGCGAGAGAATCCATACCGTGTACGTATTTATATTATAGCCAATCAAAGGATTCGAAGCTCCAATCGAACATAGACTGCACGCTCTGCCAACGGTACGGATCATTCAAGACGACAGCGATGACCGGGTGCTCGCCCGAGGGATCGGTCGCGACCGCGAGAAGCGAATAGCCCGCAAGCGGTGTGAAACCAGTCTTCGTCCCAACGAGATTCGGCATCGATCCGATGAGCTGGTCTGTGTTGAAAACCTCGTGCGTGAGCCGGCCGTCGATCGATGTGATGCTTGCCTTTTCGATCTTCATGATCTCCCAAAGGATGTCATGCTGAAGCGCTACGCTTGCGATCGTCGCAATATCCTGAGCAGACGAATAACACCGATTCTCCTCGCCGTCAATCTCTAGTCCGGACGGGGTGCAAAACAGAGAATCAGCCAATCCCAGCTCGGCTGCCCGCTCGTTCATAATGCGGGCAAAGCCCTCTTGCGTCCCGCCAAGATGCTTGCCGAGCGCAATGGCTGCATCGTTAGCACTATTCATGAGAGCGGCCTTGAGGAGGTCGCGCACTGTAAGTCGCTCCCCGACCTCAAAGCGAACTCCGGGGCAATATCCGGAACGTGGACAGCCGATCCGCGTACCTTCGCTATAGACCGCCTCTTCGTCAATCGTCACTGCTGTCTCGAGATCCTGAACCCGCTCGACGACGATAAGCGCTGTGAAGAGCTTGGTCAGGGATGCAATCTGGCGCCGATCATCAGCATTTCTCGCATAGAGCACCTGTCCCGATTCCGCATCCATGATGACCGAAGCATGCGCTGTCGGCACAGAGAGCCGTGGTGCGTATTCACGGAGAATCGGCTGGAACGTGGCTGAAAGTGATCGATTTTCGACAAAATAAGGGGCCGCAAAAGACAATCCCGGAGACGGATCTGCGGGCTCCGATCCCTGTTTTTCCGTCCCGAAGAGATGATCGACTGCGCCACTTGTTAAGAATGAATAGACGAGCTCGGGCTGCTCCTTCAGCGTCCAGAGCCCGATAGCTATTACGATACTGATGGTGAGAAAAATCCGCATCATGTTGTTGGCAATTCTTTCGAAACATTTACGGCAGCAGCTTCATTTCCCGATGCTTCCACAACACGCATGCGTTCATCATTCGAGAGTGAATCAAAATCTGGCAAGTCTTCCAGCCGAGCTAATCCGAGATGCTCAAGGAATTGAAATGACGGACGGTAGACATAGCCACGAGAATCCTCTGGATTCCCGTTCCGCTCGATGAGACCGCGGATGAGGAGCGCGCGGAGCGTATAGCTGCAATTGACGCCACGGATTGCTTCGATCTCGCTCCGTGCGATCGGTGCGCGATACGCAACGATGGACAACACTTCGAGTGCCGCCTTGGAAAGCACATCCTGAAGGGTCGATTTGGTGAACGCTTCAACCAGGGTCGTCAAATCCCTTTTGGTTGCCATTTCGATGCGACCATGGTGTTCGATCAGCATAAGGCCGGAATTCGTGTCATCAGCATAGCGCTTCCCGAGCTCGGCAATCACTCGTTCCAGCTCATCCTTTTCGATACCGAGAAGCTCGATGAGCCGCGATTTGGCTATCGGTTCGCCGCTGATAAAAAGCAGGGCTTCTAGCTTTGATTGGAGCGGGGCTGTTTTCATATGGTGAAGCTATAACCTCTTCTCTATCTCGTGATGGAGCGCGATATCACGGAATGAACCTTCCTGCTCCGCCCGGACGAAGCGCTGTTTCACAAGTTCAAGCACTGCAAGGAACGCGACGATGATTTCCAACTTGTCTTTCACGTCGGCCGTCATCTGGCGGAATGAGAGCTCCATCCGGTTCGCAAGGGAAGAGCGTAGCTCAAGCATCTTCTCTTCAAGCGAGATGACATTCTGGATCTCCTCCTCCTCGAGCTTTTCAAGAAGTGGGATTTCTCCTAAGACCGACTGGAAGGCCTCCGCGAGGCTGTCGGCGGTCATGCTAGGCGGGGGAAGAAACACGATCTCAGCCCCGAGAAAGCTCTCGCGCGATCTCGCCCGCTCTCCCCTAGCGAAGAGGAGTCCAAGTCGGACGCTCGCATCACGAAACTTACGATACTCTCGGAGCTGCCACTCGAGATCCTCGATCGTCTCCTCTTCATCATCGGTAAATTCAAGGAGCGGCAGCAAGGCGCGGGATTTCAAGAGGAGAAGGCGCGAGGCAACGGAAAGGAACTCGGCAAGATGGGCGAGAGGCACCTCCCCTTGTCGCGCAATGTACTCGAGATACTGATCAGCAACTGCCGCCAAAGAAACCCGGGTGATATCGAGCTTTTCTTTTTCGATGAGCTGCAAGAGAAGACCGAGCGGCCCTTCGAACTGCTCCAATCGCACCGCATACGTCATAAGGTTTCGAACCCATGATACCACGGCTTTCAGTCCCAAGGCCAGCCAAAATCGCCTCCAGCCTATTCAAGATCGACCAGGAGGAGCATCCGGCTGATGAAGCTCTGATTCACTCCTCGAATCATCCAGAGAAAGCGCCGCAAAGCAGGCGCCAAGCGCTACAGCGCCGACAAGAAAGAACAGGCTATGAACTGAAAAAACCGAAAGGAAGGCAAGCGAGATTCCGGCAGCGGCGATATCCGCAGTCGGCCGGGCTGTCCGGAAAAATGCGACGCTATCGGTATCGGTCGGTCCGATCTGCTTGTAGAAGTACGAATCACGGAGGACCTCGATCGCCGCCGCACCAAGACGTGTAACGAAAAGCAGCGCAGCCCAAAAAACAATATCCGTCGAACGCGTGATTCCGACAGCGACGCTCGAGATACCAAGAACGACCAGCGAGACAAATAGAAGCTCTTTTTCGCCCCATTTCTTATCTGCCAGGATGCCAAGTGGATACTGGACGAGCACGAACGGAATGAGCATGACTGTGAAGATGAATCCGATGCGCTCCCAGTCAAATCCTTGAGAGAGGAGGAGGATCGGCGCATAGATAATCATCACCGCATAAAAAAACTCAAGCGTCCACGAGATCGCGTAAATGCGCAAAAGGTTCGGCCGCCCCATAACCTTGCGAAGGGTATCAAGGAACGCAACTCTGGGAAGCCGGGAAGTCTGATGCTGCCGGAGACTAACGAGCACAACAATGAACACCGCCATATAGCCTATGCCAAGCGCTGTAAAGATACCGGGGTAGCCCGCCAACGCAAGCGTTTTCGTCGAAAGAATCGGGGCAAGAAGCAGTCCCGCATTCATCACGGTAAGGTAGAGGCCTCGGACCCGTCCGGATACCCGGTCCACGGAGAAGTCTTCAACGAGGACATCCATGACTACCCAGACCGTGTTGCTGCAAACCATGAAAAAGAGAAGTGTTCCGGCTCCGGCCCAGGATGGTTCCTGAAGGCTGAGGAAGAAACTTGCACCGATAAGCCCCATCAGAAGCATGCTGAGTAGTCGAACCGAACCGACTCCATGAATCAGTGGCTGGAGGTGCATGAGCAGCCACAGTACGAAAACAAAAGCCGCGAGATAGAACCCGCCGACAAGATGTTCACCAGAAATCTGAACGAAATACGATGACAGTATGTAGATGAGAAAAGCGTCGAGAAAACCGAGGATGAAAGATACGGATGAAAGCAGCCTGACCTTAGATTGATCAAATATCCCGGATGATCCGAATTTTCCTGATTCATGTGGCATGTCCTCATTATGCCACATATCGAACATGACTGACCGCCTCTCCGGCCTCATTCTATACAGCCCGTATGATAACCTTTTGCGATAGCCGCTTCGGTTGATGTGAAACAAACTAAGTTTTCAGGCTTAATCTGCTTGGCACAGCGGGAAGCTGGCGTATGATACTTGTTCGAATTCTTACTTCCGACGAATGCACAATCCTGATTCGTTTTCTGGAAATGTTCGGCAGCCTCGGATACCCCTGGCTCAATCGGCTGCCGCTCAGGAATAGCTGCCGGGGAAATGGTCGCCGGAACTTCGACAATGACCGGTTTCGGCTCGTCTATCGCCTGCTGGATCGAGCCAGCCTCGAAGGAGAGGGCCGAAACCAAAATGAAAGCCATGGCCAGCCAGAATTTCTCGAGCTTGCCTTCTAGTTTTCGGATTATCCCAAACCATTCCATAGGATCGTTGACAGATGCGGTAGAAATCGCTATACTGCTCCCGTATATCTTTTGAAGGCCTATTGTAGGCTACAATCCCGAATATGGCAACCAGAAAAGCAGGTGGCTCAACCAGTCTCGGGCGCGATTCCATCTCGAAGCGCCTCGGCGTGAAGATCTATGGTGACCAGATCGCCATCGAGGGAAACGTCCTCGTCCGCCAGCGCGGCACGAAGTTCCATGCCGGCCAGAACGTCGAGCGCGGTGCTGACGACACCCTCTTCGCTCTCGTCGATGGCGTCGTCAAGTTCGAAGAACGCAAGGTGAAGGCGTTCACCGGCAAGCTCGAGAAGCGGATGTTCGTCCATGTCATCCCCGCCGAAGCCTAAGAGACAGACTTACGCTATCGGATTAAAAACCTCCCATATATTAATTTATTGGGAGGTTTTTTTATGGATTGTTTCAAACCTCTGGCCCGCCCTATCGCTGTCGACGAGTAGCCGCCTTGATGAATGCAGAGAAGATCGGATGCGGCGCAAGGAGGCTCGACTGGAATTCGGGATGGAATTGGACGCCAACAAAGAATGGATGGACCGCCTTCGGGAGCTCGGCAATCTCCATGAGCACGCCATCCGGTGAAGTCCCGGAGAACACCATGCCGGCTGCCCTTAGCCGGTCGACATATTCCGGATTCACCTCATAGCGGTGCCGGTGACGCTCGACGATCTTCCTCGTTCCGTAGGCCGTTTCGACGATCGTGCCACGGCCGAGTACCGCCGGATACTCTCCAAGCCGCATCGTGCCGCCATACTCCTTCTTAGCAATTTTCTCCTTCTGTCCAGGCATGACATCGATGACGAGGTGCGGCGCTTTCGGTTCGACCTCGGCGGTATTCGCGCCGTTGAGCTTAGCCACGTGCCGGGCATACTCGATAACGGCGAGCTGCATGCCGTAGCAGATGCCGAAGTACGGGATTTTTTTCTTCCGGCAATACTCAATCGCGAGAATCTTCCCTTCGATGCCCCGGCTCCCGAAGCCGCCCGGAATGAGCACGCCGTCAAATCCCGAGAGCTCTCGGAGTTTCTTCGGATCCTTTTCATATTCAGTCGAATCGATCCAGACGAGCTCCGGCTTCCGATGATTGGAATATGCTGCGTGACGGAGGGATTCGATGACGCTGATATAGGCATCGGAAAGGACGAAGTCTCCAGTCTTGAAATACTTCCCAACGACCGCGATTTTCACGCTGCGCTTGAGACGCTTCACCTCGGCAACCTTCTTCTGCCAGGGAGCGAGGGATGACTTCCGAGACCGCAGCTTCAGCCGGTCGATGATCATATCCGACAAGCGGTCCTTCTCGAAATTCACCGGGACATCGTAGATGCTCTCCACGTCCGGCGCGCTAATGATCGACTCCGGCCGCATGCTGCAGGAAACGGCGATCTTCTCTTTCCGCCGGTCATCGAGCGGACGCTCAGCCCGGGCGATGATGAAGTCTGCCTGGATGCCGGCGCTGTTCAAGGTGCGGGAAGCGTACTGCGTCGGCTTGGTCTTCATCTCGCCGATCTTATTCGGGATTGGGAGATACGAAACAAGGAGAAAGAGCACGTCATCCGGTTGTTCGTTTTTCAGCATGCGTGCCGCCTCGAGAAAAAGAATATTCTGGTATTCTCCGATCGTCCCGCCGATCTCGATAATGGTTACATCGGCGTCCGCCTTGTCTGCCGCATGGCGGATCGTCTCGATCACTTCGAGCGGAATATGCGGCACGACCTCGACGCATTTGCCGTGATACTCCAGGTTGCGCTCGCGCTCAATGACCCGCTTGTAGACCGATCCCGTCGTCATATAGCTCTCGCGCGAGAGCCGGAGCCCCATGAAACGCTCGTAATTCCCCATGTCCTGATCCGTCTCGTAGCCATCGGCCAAGACAAAGACTTCGCCATGTTCGGTCGGATTCATCGTCCCAGCATCGACGTTGATATAAGGATCGATCTTGATCGCCGTCACGGTCTGGCCGCGAGCCTGGAGAATTTTCCCGATAGATGATGCGGCGACCCCCTTGCCGACACCGCTCATGACACCGCCAACCACAAAGATGTATTTTCTCGAACGATTTTTTCTGTCTTGCATAGAGTTATTTTATCTGTTTACAGAGAAAGAGCCGCCTCCGATGACGAAGAACGGCTCTTTTTCAAAGAATCTGGAGATGCCTACTCTGCCACCACCGAAACCGTCACGATCGCTTTCGATTGTCCGGCCTCAAGCTTGACCGCATACTCCCCGACCGCTTTGATCGGATGCTCAAGCTGGACCATTTCTTCGACGATCTCGATATCGTTCGATTTTGCGGCAGCGACGATATCAGCCGCATTCACTGATCCGAAAAGCTTTCCTTCGGCCGCTTTAACCTTCACTGTTAGCGTCATCCCGTCGATACGCTTCATCGATGCGGAAAGCTCTGAAACCCTCGCTGATTTTTCAGCGTTCCGCTTGGCAAGCGACCGCTCGACGGACTTCACTATGCCTGCGGTAGCCAGCTCCGCCAACCCTTCCGGAAGAAGATAATTGAATGCAAATCCCTTTTTGACATCTTTGATCTCTCCGGCCGTGCCGAGCCCTGCGACATCCTTCACGAGTACCACTTTCATAGCTTTCCTGCGATTCAAAACTTATGCCCCATCCTAGCGCTTTTTTAGCGTATTGACAAGACGCCCTGTTCGGAAAATATCCGATCGACGAAGGCTCCAAACGCGCCTAAGGTACTGTGGGCACGAAGACAAGGACGGTTTGAGAGAGCAACCAACACGCGATCCTAGGTATTCTTAGCGGATGAAAAGACTGTCCCCAAAGGAATAGAATGCGAATCGTTCTGCAACGGCAATCCCGTACAAGTCAATCACGCTTTTCTTTGCGCCCTTATGACGGAGAAACGCGTCCACAAGGAGCATGAGCGAGGATTTCGGTAAGTGAAAATTTGTGATGAGCGCATCCACTGTTTGAAAATGGTAGGGTGGAACGATGAAGATGTCCGTGGTACCGACGTGCGAACGAAGCCGGCCGTCCCGGCTCAGAGACTCGAGCGCGCGCGTTGTCGTCGTACCCACGGAAACGATCTGTCTTCCGGCATTCTTCGCCCGCCGCACCTGTTCGGCAGTTGCCTCTGGAAGGGATACCCTCTCCGCATGCAGCCGGCCAAGAGAGAAATGCTCTTCGCAAAGCGGCGAAAATGTTCCGAGCCCAACGTCGAGCGTGAGCCGGGCCGTCTCGACATTCCGTTCATGGAGCAAACGGAGCATTTCATCCGTGAAATGGAGCGAAGCCGTAGGGGCTGCGACCGATTGCCCGGCTGCCGCAAAGACTGCCTGATAACGCATCCGGAGATCGGCTTCATCCGGTCCGGTTTCAGATTTGAGATAGTGCGGTATCGGCGTCTCACCGAACGTATCGAGGAGCGCGTCAAGGGAGTGGGCGCTTTCGAGCCGGAAGAAGAATTTTGCTCCTTCCTGCCGCTCCACTATCAGCCCGGCGCCATCCGGGAAAACGAGCCGATCACCAAGATTCACATGCCGGTCGACGAGCGCCGGTATAAGCCCTATTCCGCTCCACTCATTCACGAGAATGAACACTTCGATTTTTCCGCCGGTTGGTTTCCGCAACCAGAGGCGCGCGGGGCGGACGCGGGTCTCGTTGAGAACGAGGAGGGCTTCAGCCGGGAGATGCGCCGCCAGATTTCGGAAAATATCGAAAGTGACCTCGTCGGTTTTCGTATCATAGACGAAGAGACGGGCGCTGTCGCGAGGCTCGAGCGGCACCGTCCGGATGAGCTCGGACGGAAGCTCATAATCATACTGGCTAAGATCGGAGAAATGCATGAGGGTAAGTATAGCAAATGAGGCCGTTTGCACGCGGTACGTGTTATAATGGGTCCGATATAAACGGCCTTTTCCGCCGTCCGCGATACCCAATCCACGTCCCGCTCCGTCGTATGCCGTCCGCACTCGTGCCGTTGCTTGGCCTCGCCACCGCTGTTGCTGCCGTATGGCTGCGCCACCATTTTTTCCTGCTCCCAGGCGACTGGTCTGCCACCGGCTTTGCGCTCGGCATCAGCGCCGCCCTGATCTTTCCTCTCGCTCTCTATTCAAGATTCCGGACGATACCCTGGCGAGTCCGTATCCCGCGCTTGGCGAGCATGGCAGCCATCCTTGGGCTGACGGTCATCGTCTTCAACGCTCAGACATTTGGCATCGGACTGCTCCCCGGATACGACGCCCTCCTTCCGCTGAATGCATGGGGAAGCGCCAATCTCTCCTTCCTCTCGAAATTGGGCACCGTGCTCGGGGCCTTCGCGCTCTTCACCGTCTGTGCCTCGGCCATTGGCTACGCACTCCTCGGCCTGTTCCGTTTCGAGACAGATGACCGGAGCGGCTATGTTCAGGCTGCAAGGCTCATGACCGGATCTGCTGTCATTGCGATCTCTACGCTCGGACTCGGCGTGTCCGACCAGCTCTCGCCCGGCGCGATCTGGATCGGTATCGCTGCCAGCATAGCCATCGGCTGGCGGCATATTGCTAGCCTTATCCGTTGGTGTTTCGGTAGTGACATCTGGACGATCGATGCGCGCCGCCCAACCTTTTTCATCGCCGCGCTTTGCTGTTTCCTCATCGCGCTGAGCCTCGGAGAAACGATTCGCCCAGCACCGACCGGCTACGACGATATGACATACTACATGGACCGGGTGCAGCGGATGCAGGACAGCTGGACACTCATCGCCGGCGGATATCCCTTTCCTTTCGAGCTACTCAGCACTGCCTTCGCCATCGCTGGCCGCGACACGACGATGATGCTCGCACTCGCCGTCGGCGCCTTTGGTCTTATTCTCGGATCCCTATTCCTCGCTGGCTTCGGCCGCACTATCCTCGGCACCGAGGCCGGATTAGCCGCCGCTGTCATCGCGCTTTCCGTCCCAATGGGTTCGGCGCTCGCCTTCCTTGAAACCAAGCCTGATGCCTGGCTTTTCCCCGTTGCAACACTGTTCTTCTGGTCCCTTGTCCGCTGGCTCGGCACTGGCCATTCGGCACCGTTCCTCTTTGCGAGCTTCCTTCTAGGCTTCGCCGTCACCCTGAAGCTCACTGCCCTCTTTCTTTTAGCCCCGCTTTTCATCGCAGGTCTTATCGCTGCCATTCGCGGCATCATGAAAACACGCCGCAAGCGCATGCGGACCGGTCTGTTCGCGCTCGTCTGCTGCCTCCTGCCCATATTCCCGTGGCTTTGGCTCGCCGAATCCACCCGGCCGGACGATGATCCAAGGCGGATTGAAACGATCCTCTCGAGCCACGCCCCGTCCGAACCATCGCTCAGGCGCGACATCGATACCCTTCTTGCGGCAAGCAATTGCCAGCCGACAGGCCGGGAGGAGGATCTGAACCGTTTTACCGCTATCCGGCCAGCCGGAACTGGCATCCTTTTCCTTCCATGGGATCTCACGATGAATCTCAGCGTCCGGCTCTTCGCGACAGAATTCGGGCTCCTCTTTCTCGCCCTCCTGCCGATCTGGATCTGGCACGAGCTCATCCAACCGCGACGGCCAATCCGCGAACGACTCGGATCGCCTATGGTCCAGATTGCCCTCTTCGCTGCCGGGTTCATGCTGCTCTGGGTCAGTTTTGCGGAGCGAGTGTCCTGGTACGGCTACCCAGTGATCGCGCTCTTCGCACTCCTCATCGCCGCACTCGCCGACCAGGTCCGTACACTGCCATCGCCGGCCAGATGCGTGATTATCGGGATCCTCCTGCTTGGCCTCTGCAGTAACGTGCTGGTCCGGCTCAGCTTCGCCGGCACGCCAGAACGCCTCCGATTTGCGAGTGGCGCCTCTTCCACCGAGACCTACCTTGATTCGGCATTCCCCGGCCTCCGGACAATCAGAACCGCGTTAAACCGGCCGGATGAGCCGCGAGTCTATGTCGCCGGATCCCGTCTCTGGTACACCATCGATGACCGATCAGCCCGGGCGTACAATGACAGCCGGCTCGATACCTTCGCCTGCTTTCTCGATACCTATGGAGCCGACGGGACATTCCAGCAGCTCGCCGCGCTCGACATCCGCTATGTGCTGTTTCCGCGTTCACTTCTCCACGAACTCGATCGCCATCCTGAATCAACGCTCGGGGAAAAAGTAAGGCGCTTCACTGAGTTTTCCGGCCAGTACCTCCGCGTCGTATGGGGGTCGCCCCACTATCTCCTGCTCGAGCCCGGTGACACGGGCCGCAGATAAGTCAGAACAGTTTTCTGATAAAAAAGTGGGTATAGGATAGTTTCTCCTATACCCAGACAGATTCGTACTCTGCCGCACGCTAATGGATCGCTATCAGCAGTAGCCCGTAGGCTCCTAGAATGCAGATAATGGCCATGCGAATTTTCACGCTTCTCTCCTCTCTTTTCCGCTCACAAAATTTTCGAAGTTCCTGATTGTGGACCCGGCGAGAATCGAACTCGCGCCTCTGCAATGCGAATGCAGCGTTGTACCACTTAACTACGGGCCCGGCAGAAAGAAAAACAACGGCAGTATAGGGCGGAAAAAGCAAAAAAGCAAGCTACCCGCCTATCCAGGTATCCTGGTATACTGGAGAAGTAATCACTCTTCAAACAACGCGACGCTATGCACCAGATCACGCTGAAATACCTCGCCCGGAATATCGCTACCGTCGTCGGACTTGTTCTGGTCTGGCGCGGGATCTGGCACCTTCTTGACGGCATCGACAATCTCTTTTTCGCCGGAAGCCACTTCTGGACTGCGATTCCCGGAGTCATCCTCGGGCTTATCATCCTCTATCTCCCCGATAAGGATCTGAAGGAGATCGAGAAGCTCTAACCAAGGAAACAGGCAGCGGCTTTCCCTTCCACGCCCCGATCCTCTCTACTCTCGCTCAGCTATAGCGCTTTCGATGATCCTGATGTCCTGTTCCAAGACAGCATCACCGTCACCGAAGAGAAACCGGGTGCGGAATTTCTTTTTCGCGAGAAATGCCGGAAACCAGTAGCGATCATCCGGCCACATCTCGTCATAAGGAATCTTGTCGATTGGAAACCACTCTGGCCGCATTTCTTCCGTCTCAACCGGATCGCCCTCCCACGCAGCGCTCCGGAATACATGGACTTCGAGGATGCTTCCCCGCTCTTTTTCAAACTCGAACTCATGAACGCCGACCTCTTCGAAGGCCGTGAGCCTGATGCCGCATTCCTCTTGGGTTTCCCGGATCGCCCCTTCCGCCACCGATTCGCTCTCGTGCACCTTGCCGCCAAAGCCGTTCCAGCGGCCCGACCCGAAGCCGCGCTTCTTCATCCCGAGGAGCACTCTGTCGTCCTGAACCGCGAAAACAAGCGTGAAGAGCTTCCGTTTCATGCGTCTAGTATATCACTACCGGTGTGCCGACCGGCGCCCACTCATAGACCCGCTTGGCTGGGCCGACACCGAGCCTCATGCAGCCATGCGAAACCGGAGTGCCCAGATGATTCGCCCCTTCCTTGTAGCCGCCCGGCCACTCGGGGAGCTCATGGATACCATATTTCCCGTCCGGCGTGATCGCCTGCCAATACGGCATGTAGAGGCTATAGGCCTTGGACCAAGGGCGGGCGGCCTTGTTCTCTATCGCAAATTCGCCCTTCGGCGTATCCATCCCGCGCTTCCCCGAAGAGATCATGTATGCATCGACGGCGCGACCGTCCTCGAAAAGCGTCATGACCTGGTGAGCGAGGTCGACATCGATGTATTTTCCGTCAGTCCGTTTGGCGCGCGTGAAGCGTTTCGCCTCTTCGATCCGGGTCGCGAAATCACGGCTCAGAGTGGTCGGCCGGGGCGGAAGCGTCGTGAAACGACTCTCCCCGATCAGGCGATAGCCTTCGTCGCCGTCCGTTCGCCAGCGCGCCCAGACAGAAAGGTGATGCGATCTCCCGGCATCGAGATCGGCCGACGGCAGAATCTCAAACACGGTTTTTTCTGGATTGTTCTGGTAAACGACCTCAACGGCCGGATCGATTCGAAAATCTACGTAGAAATCCCTTGCTGAACGGTCGAATTCGATCCGGATCGGATCTTCCACGCCCAAAAGGACATCGTGCGCCTGATCGCCTGGCGTCACTGAGACGATCTTCGGAAGCCGGGGCGAATCAAGACCGAAGGAAAAAATCGGTGTGCGCGCAAAGAACGACGTCAGACCCTGTCCGATCGAAAGCCGATACCGGGTCTCGATCGGCCAATTTTCCTCGGGAGTGATAATGAGCCGCTTGCCGAAATCATGCCACTCCGTCCGGAATGGAATCGCCGGATCGAGAATGATCTTATCCGTGAAGCTTTCCGCGCGAACCGCTTTGGAGAAGTCGATGACGACACTTTCGCGTGGGCCCGATAGCGCCTCGCGTTCGAGCATTGCGGTTACAGGTGCCTGCCGCCATTTCTCGATGGCGCCGACACCCACGACAAATCCTGTCAGGACGAAAAAGAAGGCGGACCAGAAGAAGAGAGAGAGTGATCGCTGGATGGACATGAGGGTCTATTGATTTTGATTTTCGGCATTCTCGATTTTCCTGAGCGAGCGATGGATGGCGCGAGCGATCCGATTGCGTGTCAGGTAGCCGATTGCATAGCCGAGCACAGCCAGGACGATGCCTGAGGCGAGCCCTCCGGCAAACTGCGGCCAGAATTGTTCCCAGAAACTCATAGTTTTCAGCCTCCAAAAAATTTATTCTCTTCTTTTCTGAGTAGCGAGATGAGTTCGTCAAAGTACGGCTGGATTTCTGGCGACAGCGCTACCTTTTCCCTCTTGCTATCGTACAGCATGGCGAGCGTCACACCTTTCTCCTGCCAAGTCCGGCCGCCATCGAGATAGATCTTCAGGACTGGCTCGATCTTGTCGAGCGCGTACACAAAACGGCTTTCAGCATCCTCTTTACGGACGTATCCCTCGATCGCCGCATGAAGCTCTGGCATTTCAGGGAACTCTCGCCGGAGCCGGAGAGCCGCTTCTTTTTCTCGTGCAGGCTTGCTCTCGAGCAGAGCCATATCCTCGCTATAGATATAGGTATCCCCCGCATAGACCTCGACGAGATCATGGGCGAGCGCATAACGGAACACTCGATCGCGATCGAGCGGAAGCCTCTCGGTCTCCAGTATATACCACGCGAGCATCGCCAGGCTGTAGCTGTGCTCGACATCGTTTTCCCAGCGGCCACCCCCTCTGACGCGGATGACACGCTCCACCGACTGCAGTTCAGCTATGATCCTGGTGAACGAGAAGAGGCCGGCGAGCTTTTGATTCATGCGAGTGATATTACTCTCCATTCCACAGTCTTGCGAGCGCCTCCCTGATCTCCGTTTCGCGCTCCGCATAGATCGCCTGCCACTGCCATCGCGAGAGATGCATCGACGGCCAGTCCGCAGACGGTGAACCTGGGTGCGGCTGAGATCGCCAAAGATACGTATCGAGCATGCGCTGATAGCCGAAACGAAATTCATCGTGCCACTGCGTCTCCGAAGACGCGAGAGAGGCCCGTTTCGCTATGGCGGCGTCATCCAGAAGCCTTATCGTTTCCGGAAAAGCGTCCGTCGAAAGAGTCGATAGGTAGCCGAGATCGATCTCGCTCATTTCGGCATACCGTTCGATATTCTGACGCGCGATGAACTGGTCGGGATTCAGGATATTCACCGCCAAGAGAAAACATGCCATCGAGATTATCCCGCGGAAAGCGAACGCCGCCCGATCTTCCCGAACGAAAATCTCGTACCCGAGCAAAAGCAGTATGGTTCCGATCCAGACGATGAAGATGTGACTGTAGAGACGCAAAGTCGTAAAGCCATAGGCTAATTCGTAGAGCGACAGACGCTGGAAGGAAGACGCCATCACAAATACCGTCTCGAGGATGAGGATGCCCGCCAGCCATTTGAACACCGGCAAATGCCGGGTACCGTCTCGCACGACCTGCCGCGCCGCAGCCAAGAGCAGGAAAAAAGCGATGAGCGAAACCGCTATCAGCTCAAAAAATCCCTGCCGGGCGTATTCGGCATAGGCAAACCCCTGGTTCGTGATTGCCCCTTCACCACCAAAGAAGTACGCGAACTGGATGAGAAGGAATGCGAAAAAAACCAGCGACACTGATCCGAGGACGATGCTCATTTCAATCGGGCCGAAACTCGGCTCTCTCGTTTTACCTGCCATGGACGGCGGCGATACCAGTTTCGCTCCCGAATGATGAGCGATGTAGGCATAGACCGCAAAGGCCGCGCCCGCGACCAATCCAACGCGCAGGAAAGAGTCAGCCATCGTGATCAGGATATCGAGGCTGATGAGTTCCGTGACATACTTTCGAAAAACCAGATCCGCCGAAGAGAAGAGCAGGATGAGTACGCCGACGATCGGAAACGCGATCAGCGATCCCTTCAGAGCGCGCCTGAGGGCCTGGTATTTCTCTGCTCCCTCGAACGCAGTCAGTTCTTGCAGTCCGAAGAAGAAATGTGGGAAACATTTGACTGGTAGGAAGATGGTCGATGCATACTCGAAGACGGCATAGGATCGTACCTGTCTCCCGGCGAGGGATTCGATGCCGAGCGCGAGGAGCCCGAGGCTCGCAAGGAGGTTGAGCGTGGTCAAAAGTTCGCTCTCCCGTACGAAAACCATGACCGCGAAAAGGAAGCTCCCGCCGAAAAAGAACCAGATCCGCTGACCAGCCACACTGATACGATCCGAGAAGAAGGCCAGCGCACCCACCATGAACGCACCGATCCATACCGGGTAGTTCACCCCGAGGAGCTGATCATGGAAGAGATACTCGAAAGCAACGCCCAAGGCGAGTGCAAACAGCAAGAGAGTGATCATTCGGCTCGACATAGTATCCCCCCCTCCTCCACCCTGAGAGTTTCGGGCAAGCAGGCCGCTTTATTGCTTATGCGACGGTGCATCGATAGCTCCGCATCGCTTCCACTTCAAACCTGATCCGCAAGGACACGGGTCGTTCCGGCCGACCGTGTCGGCATTCTGGATAGGCGCTTGAGGTTCGGAGGGCTGCACTTTCTGCTCTCTGCCCTCAGGACTGACGCCTGCAAACTGCTCGATCGTATCAGACGCACCCTTGTACTCGACGGCTCGCGGGACGGATGAGACGACGCCCGGATGAAGAGCTGTCAATTTGAAGAGCGAGACGAGATAGGTCTTGCGGACCGTATCCATGAGGCCGACAAAGAGGTCATAGGCCTCGCGCTTGTACTCGATCAATGGGTCGCGCTGGCCATACCCGCGGAGCCCGATCCCCTGGCGGAGATAGTCGATCTCATCGAGATGGTTCATCCAGAGCGTATCGAGCGACTGGAGGAGGAGGAGCCGCTGGAGCCGGTTCCAGTCATCCTTGCCGATCGCGGTTTCCTTGCTGGCGTAGGCGCGCTTTGCTTCGCCGACGAGATACTCGGTGATGGCTGATTTCTTTTCCGGCTCGGTCCGCGAACGGTCATCGCGGATCGATTCGAGCTTCGTCCGGGCCGCCTCGTCATCGAGCTCGGAGAAGAGGCTATTCGCCTCGTCGACGATGTCGGCCAAATTCCACTCGCCCTCATCCCCGGCCGTATGGAAGCCGATGACGCGCTCGAACTCGTCCGCGACGAGCCCGAGTGTCGTGTCGCGATACTCGGTTGCGCGGAGCCAATCAGCCCGTTTCTTGTAGACGACCTCGCGCTGCTTGTTCATGACATCGTCATAGTCGAGCACGTGCTTCCGGATGTCGAAGTTATAGCCTTCGATCTTCGACTGGGCGGATTCGATCGTCTTCGAGACAAGACTATTTTCAATCGCCTCGTCATCCGGGAGGCCGAGTGTCGTCATCATGCTCTTCATCCGGTCTCCGCCGAAGCGCCGCATGAGTTCATCTTCAAGCGAGACATAGAACTGCGACACGCCCGGATCGCCCTGTCGGCCGGCGCGTCCGCGGAGCTGGTTGTCGATGCGTCGCGCCTCGTGCCGCTCGCTACCGATGATCATGAGCCCGCCGAGCTCTTTCACGCCATCCCCGAGCTTGATGTCGGTGCCGCGTCCCGCCATGTTCGTCGCGATCGTGACCGCGCCCTTTTGCCCGGCGCTCGCGACGATCTGCGCTTCCTTCTCGTGATTCTTGGCATTCAGGACCTGATGCGGTACGCCCTCGCGGGCGAGCAGTGCCGAGAGGTACTCGGATTTCTCGATGGCGATCGTGCCGATGAGCACCGGCTGCCCGGTCGCGTGGACTTCCTTTACCCGAGCGGCGATCGCATTGAATTTGGCTACTTCTGTCTTGTAGATGACGTCAGGCAGGTCTTTCCGCACCATCGGCCGGTGCGTCGGGATCTCGGTCACATCGATCTTGTAGACTTTGGCGAATTCCTCAGCGGACGTCGAGGCCGTACCGGTCATGCCGGCGAGCTTGTCATAGAGGCGGAAATAATTCTGAAACGTGATCGTCGCCAAGGTCCGGCTCTCCCGCTGCACGGCGACATGCTCCTTGGCCTCGATCGCCTGATGCAGCCCCTCGCTGTAGCGGCGGCCCGGCATGAGGCGGCCCGTAAAGTCGTCGACAATGATCACTTCGCCGTCCTTCACCACGTAGTCGCGGTCGAGCTTGAAGATGATGTGCGCCTTGAGCGACTGCTCGAGATGGTGGACGTACTGGACATTTCCGGACGCGTAGATATTTTCCATGCCGAGGAGTTTCTCGACATGCTCGATGCCGGCATCGGTCAGAGTCACCACCTTCATCTTTTCATCGACCGTGTAGTCCTCTCCTGCCTTGAGCCGCGGGACGATGCCTGCGAATCGCTCATAGAGCTTGGTCGATTCGGTATCCGGCGCGGAGATGATGAGCGGCGTCCGCGCTTCGTCGATGAGGATAGAGTCCACTTCGTCGACGATAGCGAAGTTGAGCTCGCGCTGCACTTTCTCTTCGAGGCTCGCAACCATGTTGTCGGGCAGGTTATCGCAGCCGAATTCATTGTTCGTGCCAGAGGTGATGTCGGCATGATAGGCTTCGCGCCGGCTGATCGGTACCAGGTTCTGCATCTCGACTGAGACGGCATCCGTATCGGCCGTATTCGGCTCGAAACGGTACGAAGCGCCCTGACCGAGGATGCAGGCGGTCGAGAGCCCGAGGAAGTGATACACCCGACCCATCCAGTTGGCATCGCGCTTGGCGAGATAGTCGTTCACCGTGACGACATGCACGCCCCGGCCCGCGATCGCATTCAGGTAGATCGGCAAGGTCGAGGTGAGCGTCTTGCCTTCGCCGGTCTTCATCTCAGCGATCGTCCCTTGATGGAGCACGATGCCGCCGAGGAGCTGTACATCATAGTGCCGCTCGCCGATAGCGCGCCGCGCCGCCTCGCGGACGACTGCGTACGCCTCGGGCAGGATGGCATCGAGCGTAGCGCCTGCCTCGATACGGCTGCGGAATTCGGCCGTCTTGGTGCGGAGGCCGTCATCAGAGAGGGCGGATACCGCCCCGTCGTGACCGTTTATCGCGTCAACGATCGGCCGGATCTTGTCGATTTCGCGCTCATTCGAGCCGAAGAGTTTCTGGAAGAAAGACATACGGAGACAAAAAGAAATAGCCTGAGTAGAGCCATTTTATCAGAGGAGCAGGCCCGGGTCAAAATATCCTTCCGTCCTGCCGTAAGGCAAAAAGAAAACCGGCCCGAGGGACGGTTTCCCATCGGCCGGTCAAGCATCTGTTTTTCCGCAGTACTGGCGATACAGCGAGAGGAGCTTCATGCCAAAACCATAGCTGCCGTCCGCTTCCCTGACGAGATATTCGGTATCGATGAACCGTTCGAGAATCCAGCGCTCCACGTCAGTTGCCGGATTCGGACTGGTTTCCGCCCGAAACCGGACATACTCCTCCCATGTGAATGGATCCCAGCGATCGCCCTTCCAGAGCCGGGCAAGCTTGAGGATATTTTCCGCGACGATTTCCCGATTAGGATCGCGCCACGGCGTACCGGTCAAATTCCGCTTCACATCAGAGGGGGATATCCTTTCCTCTCCGGAAAAAGACTGATTTCCATGAAACGTCTGAATCGAAGAATCCTTTCTCTCGTTCTGCCGAGACACATGAAAGCACTTCCGACCTATTGCGCACCAGACC
>SSEF01000024.1 GCA_008012175.1 Candidatus Moraniibacteriota bacterium
CGAGGGCCTCTCCGGAAAGCGCGTCATTGGACCGGCCGAGAAGATAAAGTCCATCGGCAAAGACGGCAAGGAAGTCGAACTCGAAGCCAAGATCGACACCGGTGCTGATTCATCAGCGATCGACCGCGCTCTCGCTGAAGAGCTCGGCTATGGCGATGTGCTCCGCTATTTCGACGCCATCCCGCCAGCCGCCCCCTTGACGCATGAGGAAGGGAGCCGGATCACTGAGGAGCTCCGCAAAAAGCATATTGGGCCTCACCAGCCCGACCTAAGGGACATCGTATTCATCTTTGCCTCAAACGGTGTCAGCATGCGGCCGAAAATCGGACTCACCCTCGTCATGGATGGCCAGGAAATCGTTGCCAGCCCGACCGTTGTCGACCGTTCGGGCCTGAACTATCGGGCCATCATCGGTCGCCGCAATCTCGGGATGTTTCTCGTCGACGTCAGTAAGAAATAGCCATGAAAAAAATCGTTCTGACCCTCTACACCTCGCACGATGCGGGGCCAACCGTGCCATTTTCCGACCGGAAATATCAGCGCTGCTACGAGACACTCTACTCAATCGCCGAGGAGCTTGGTCTCCACCTCTGTCGCGCCCCGCTCGACTGGTATGACGCCGAAGCAGACATATTTCGTGATTCATGGGAGTTTGTTGATGGATTCTGGCGACGGTCCGGTCCGGTCAAGCCGGATCTCGTTTACGACAAAACGAGCGGTCGTTCCGCTCACGATCCGATACGCGCACTCATCATCTCGCGCTACCGATTCATGGACGATCCAGCTTTCACGCTCTTCGCCAACGATAAATACGAGACCAGCCGACAACTGCCACAGCACTTCAAACCCTACCGGAAACTCTCGAACTCAGCCGAGCTCAATGACTTCCTCGCCACATCGACTGGGGAGCGAATCGTCATCAAGCCGATCATCGGAAGTGGTGGGCAAGGCGTGCATATCGTCACCAAGGAAGAGGCGACGAGACTCGACCTATCATTCCCCGTCATCGCCCAGGAATTCATCGATAGCTCGCATGGGATACCAGGGATTACTGACACTTACCATGATCTCCGGATGGTCTTCATTGGTGAGGAGCTTGTCTACGCGTATGTCCGAACGCCAAAAGATGGCTCTTTCCTCGCCAATATCGCGCAAGGTGGAAACATGAAAATCATCCCCGCTAGTTCCCTGCCGGAATCGCTCAACCCTATCGTGAGCGACGTCCAGGAGCTCTTCTCTCGATTTCCCCAAAAAACCTACACCATCGATGTCATGTTCGATGAGACGGGGAAGCCCTGGATCATTGAATTCAACACGATGCCAGGGATGTATTTCCCGCCTGAGGAGGAGGCCACTATGCGCCGCATCTATACCCGCCTGATTGAGGAGCTGAAGGGCTTCCTCGCTGCCGCTCCTGTTACAGCGGTCATCATATCGACGCCTCGAGAAAACGCCACGTCTTTGCCTTTTGAAAAAGATTTCCTCCGCGAAGCCTACACTCGGTTCTCAGTAGTTGCGCTCGAAGAGGGCGTAGATCTCTATCGTGCCTCAACCGATTGGTACGATGAGTCCCTTGGGGCATTCCGCCAGGCCTGGCATTGGGATGGCAATGAATGGGTGATGACTGACTCGATCGTTCCCGATGTTATCTACGACAAAGCCGCCTTGGGACCCAAGACCGACGCCGTGAGAGAAGCGCTCGCTAAACACTTCCCGATGATCAATGCGCCAGAGTTTTCGCGGCATGCCGGGAGCAAGCTAGAAGTCAGTCGGGCGTTTAAGGACTGGGTCAAGCCCTACTACCTCGTCAGGTCAACGGAAGAATTACTTGCGGCGCTGACCGAGATCCCGGGAGAAATGGCCGTCCTGAAGCCCGAACACGGGAACAGCGGCGAAGGAGTGCTCATCGGAAAGAAATCAGAACTCGCAGAATCAACGGTCTTTCCCGCT
Source organism: Candidatus Moraniibacteriota bacterium (assembly GCA_008012175.1). GTDB lineage: Bacteria > Patescibacteriota > Minisyncoccia > Moranbacterales > UBA1568 > SSEF01. Next base: position 1,951 of record SSEF01000024.1, read on the forward strand.
CTCCTGCAAGAGTTCGTTGATTCGAGTACCGGGATACCCGGCGTCATGCAGGGCCTCCACGACCTCCGGCTCATCTACTGCAATGAGGCATTTATCTACGCATATTATCGGACACCGAAAACCGGAAGCTACCTCGCCAATGTCGCCCAGGGCGGAACGCAGACTATGATTGCCGAGGAGGATATCCCCGATTCTGTCTGGCCGATCGTTCAGGCTGTTCAGGCATACTACGCGAGATTCTCCACGAAAATCTACACGATCGATCTCATCTTTGATCCAACGGGAAGGCCCTGGATCGTCGAGCTCAATACGATGCCAGGCCTGTATCCAGATGACTCCGAACGGCCACACATCGAGCAGCTGTATCGAGCTATCGCGAAGAGCCTCCGATCGGTGGTCGGAAAAAAATAAGATGGCGCGACCCAAACTCATCATCACTGCCGACGATTACGGGATGTCCCCTCGGTTCAACCAGGGCATGCTCGAGGCAGCACGTGCCGGACTCGTCACGAGCATTTCGGTCATGATCAAAAGAAAATATATCCGGAAGTCGGAGCTCTTGAATCTCGCCGTTTCCCTCGGGCTTCACCTCGAGCTTAAACCATCTTCGTCATACCGGGAGATTACATCGCAAATCGCTCGATTTAAAAAGCGCTTTGACCGTCTCCCCGACTATCTCGACGGGCACCAACACCAACACATCACGCCAGAGAATATAGGACACGTTATCCGCGCAGCACAACGCTACCAGCTCCCGGTCCGATCGCGATTATTAGAAGACCGGAATATGCTGAGACAAGGAAACGTCGTAACTCCGGATAACTTCATCTCTTGGCATCCCGACAGACTCGCCGTCCTCACGAAACGGCTCCGCGAGACGAAAATATTTCCCATCTCCGAACTCGTCGTCCATCCCGGATACTTTGACCCACACTGCCGATATAAGTACAACCAGGAGCGGGGGGTCGAGCTTGTCTTCCTGAAAAGTGAGAGATTTGCTCGGCTTACAAAGGGATTCTCCCTTCTCAGCTATGAGAACTGCTTTCGCTCAATCGAAGATTAGTTCCCTTTTTAAAACTCCATTTCCATGCTATAAAGGAGGCACGACTAGTGTCTCTTTATGCTTTATTTCAGCCAAAAAAAGTTATTTTCTCGACCATCATTCCGTCGCTCCGTTCCAGGGACAAGCAGCCCGTCTTCGCTCCCGCCGAAAGAAAAGCACCCATGGAACTGGAAACGGATCGCCCAGATCGGCGGCTGGACTGCCCTCGCGGGGTTTATCGCCACCCTCGGGCTCTTTCTCTACATCGCCAAGGATCTGCCCAGCCCAGGGAATGTCCGGGATCGCTTCATTGCCGAGTCGACCAAGATCTACGACCGCTCCGGCGCCCATCTCCTCTACGAAGTACATGGTGAAGAGAAACGGACCGTTATCCCCTTTTCCGATATGCCTGATGTCGTAAAATACGCGACCATCTCGCTTGAAGATCAGGATTTTTACAATCACTTCGGAATCAAATTTTCATCTATCGCCCGTGCTATTTTCAAAGACATTATCACACTGGAGAAGGCCGAAGGTGGTTCGACGATTACCCAGCAACTCGTAAAAAATACCCTTCTTTCGAATGAGAAATCTATCATCCGAAAAGTGAAGGAGGTAATTCTCGCCATCGAACTCGAGACGAAATATTCGAAGGATGAGATCCTGGAGATGTACCTGAACGAGATCCCGTACGGATCGAATGCTTACGGAATAGAGGCGGCGGCCCAGACCTTCTTCGGAAAGCCGGCGCGCGAACTCGGGCTTGACGAAGCAACACTCTTGGCCGCTCTTCCTCAGGCAACTACCTATTATTCCCCGTATGGATCACACACGGAGGCTCTTTCTGGACGCCAGAGCTATGCACTCCGGCAAATGGCCCGGCTCGGTTATATCACTGATGAGCAAGCTGAGGAAGCGGTCAATGCGGATACGCTCGCCAAAATAGCCCCCCAAAAAGATATTATCGCCGCGCCACACTTCGTGATGTATATCAAGGATTATCTCCAGGAGAAGTATGGTGATCGATCTGTCGAAGAAGGTGGATACCGGGTGACTACGACGCTTGATTGGGACAAACAGCTTGCAGCTGAGGAGGCGATCCGGACTGGCGCCGAAAAGAACGCTCGTTACAAAGCAAAAAATGCCGCGCTCGTCGCGATCGACCCCAAGACAGGACAGATTCTCTCTATGGTCGGATCGAAGGACTACTTTGATACATCCATCGATGGCCAGGTCAATGTCACGATCCGCGAGCGTCAGCCGGGATCATCTTTCAAGCCCTATGTCTACCTGACCGCTTTCATGAAGGGCTACATCCCCGAGACGCTCATGTACGACGTTGAGACCGAATTCGATACGGCTGAAGGGAAAAGCTATAAGCCCCAGAACTATGACGGCAAATTCCGCGGGCCGCTCTCCATGGCTGAATCGCTCGCTCAGTCCCTCAATATCCCTGCCGTCAAGACGCTCTACCTTGTTGGGGTCAAGGAGGCCATCAACACCGCGAAAAGTCTCGGGGTGCAGGGGCTCAATGACCCGGATCGGCTCGGGCTCTCTCTTGTCTTGGGAGGCGGGGAAGTGAAGCTCCTCGACCATGTCCATGCCTATGCGACCCTTGCCAACGGCGGCGTGAAACAACCGCTCGCTGCCATACTGAAGATTGAGGATCCAAGAGGCTCAACCCTGGAAGAATTCCAGTCCGGTCCAGGCGAGCGCGTAATCGAAGAGAAATACGTGACTATGCTCGAACACATCATGTCTACGAACAGTTTCCGGACGCCGGCATTTGGCGAGAACAGCCCGCTCCGCTTCGACAATCGTGACGTCGCCGCCAAGACCGGAACCACAAACGAATTCCGAGATGGATGGACGCTTGGATTTACCCCATCCCTCGCCATCGGGGTCTGGGCCGGGAACAACGACAACAGTTCCATGGCAGCCGGAGCGGACGGTGTCATCGTTGCCGCACCGATCTGGCGGTCCTTTCTCGACAAGGCACTCGTAAACTACGCCACTGAGCGCTTTCCAAAATACGAGAGGGAAGACATCGAAAAGCCCATGCTCGGCGGCGAGCTCGAAGATAAGAAGGATCTCAAAGTCTGTGAGATTCCTGGCGAGGATGATAAGTACTGTCTCGCGAACAAGTACTGCCCGGGTGACGAGTCAGAAAAAAAGGACTTCGTTGATCCTCACGACATCCTGCATTATGTGAAGCGGGATGATCCGCGCGGCGACCAGCCTGAAAAGCCTGAAAATGACGGCCAATACAAGAATTGGGAGAAGGCCGTGAAAGAATGGTATAAGAAACAGAAGGGTGTTGTGGCTGAAGAAGCTCCCGAAAAAGAGTGCAGCGAGGATGACTTCAAAAAATATCGGCCCTCCATCAGCCTCAGCGTACCAGGCTCGACAAACTCTAGCTCGGTCACTTTGACGGCAGATGTAAACGCGCCGTACGGGGTCTCAAAGGTTGTATTTTCCGTTGAGGGCGAGAAGGTCGGGGAACGGAATGAGAAGCCATACGCCGTCTCCTATTCGATCCCAGCGAGCCAAAACAACTCTACTATCGATGTTGAAGTAACAGTCGAGGATAGAAATGGAAATACCTCCAAATCAACCGGGAGCATATCCGTCGCATATTAAGGAGTGTATCGCGTAAGTCGTAGCTCACGGATTACATCCTGCCCCAGGGCCGAATTCATTCTTTCGCGTATTACTTCACGTCGGATTAACAATTCGCTCGAGTAGAGCGGGTTGTTTGATCCAATAGAAAGAATTCCATCGGTATATATAACCGGTTTTAGCTCGGCCGCGCCGCGCATACCATATTCCTCCCGGATAATCTTTTGAAAAATAAAAAATACTGTCTTATCATCAAGCGGCGCCGGCTCGTTCAAACTACTTCGCTTTCCGATAAATTCCCCGAGTGGGCGCATAAAAAAATATTTACCGCGCTACTTTCTAATAGGCATCACGATATAGATGTACTCTTCACCATCTTCAGTAGAAGATAGTCTTACTGGTGTGGCTGGTGAATTGAACGACATAATAATCTGCTCGCCAGAAAGAGCCCCCACACCCTCAAGTATGTAGCGAGGGTTAAATACTATTTGCATCGTCTCTGACAATACGCCATCAAAAGGAATTTTTGCCACCTGCTCGCCTATACCCTGTGATTGTGAGTGAATTTCAAGGTGATTTTCTTCCGTATTCAGACGAAAAACGACCTCACCGGAACTATAGAGTGAAAATGATGTAGCAATCTTCAGCGCACGCTGAAACTCATTTTTTGGGAGGGTTATGGTTGTTGAATACTGTTTTGGAATAATTGCCTGATATTCTGGAAATCGCCCATTTATAAGGCGAGAGACTATTTTTGTATTCCCAATTTCAAAAAATACTTGATTTTCCTCAAGCACAACCTGGACTAGGTCATTTCCCTGTGAAATAACCTTTACAACTTCTTGGAGGGTATAGGCTGGAATAATGACAGGTGATTGAGTATTTTCGAGAAAAGAAGCATCCCCTTCAACCCTACCCCTCATCTGCCATTCAGAGAGACGGAAACTGTCTGTTGTTGTGAGAAATACTCCCCCTTCACGGAAACCCATAAGAACACCTGTCAGCTCAGGACGGCTCTCATTAAGAGAGACAGAAAAAAGTGTTTTTTGTATTCCTAGATGTAAAACTTTTGATTCAATCGAGAACGATCTTCCATTTCCCTTCTCTGGAATAATTGGAAAATCCTTCCCATCAAGACCATTAATCTTCACTGTATAATTCCCGCTTTGAAGAATCACCTGTGTCCCTGATTGATTAATTTCTACCACCTGATCAAGGGCGAGATTTTGGATAAAGTTAATAAGTAGCTTTGCTGGAACAGTAATCCTCCCCTCTACATTAATTTTTGCCCCAATTGAAGTAATTACTCCGATTTCTAGATTCGTAGCAGAAAGCCTGAGCCGTCCTTTTTCTGTTTCAAGAAGGATATTACTAAGGATAGGTAATGTACCCTGTTTTCCTACAACACGTTCCAATGAAGAAAGTGCGGCTTTTAGGTTTTCTTGAGTGCAAGAGAGTTTCATATATAGGTAGCAGATAAGATTATTCTTCTTATATAAAATTATTGTTATTACTGATCTGTATATGTGGGAAAGATTGGTTTACCCCTCTAGAAAACGGTTGTTTTTTAAAAATCTAGTGGATGATACTGTATGTATTTTTTTTTACATCAAATTTATCCACAAAATTACTGATTATCCACAGTGATTTACAGATCAATACAGGGTTATACAGGTGTTATACAACAGGAAGTTGAAGTTTCTCCCTAATAGAAGCGACCTCTTCACGGATACGTAAGGTGGATTCTCTGTTTTTAGTCACTTTTTCAACAGCATGGAGGACAGTTGTGTGATCTCGACCACCAAAAAAATCCCCAATAGTCGAGAATGAGGCATCAAGTTCGGTTCGAAGAAGATACATAGCTATTTGTCGTGGATGTGCTACTTCCTTTTTTCGTCCCTTTTTTATCATTTCTTCCACGGGGATGCCATAGAAATCACTAACGGTCTTGACAATATCATCAAGCTTCACTGATTTTTTTGTCTGAACAAGCATATCTGACAAAGCTTTTTGGGCTAATGGTAGGGTTATAGGGATTTTTTGGAATTCGCTGTAGGCGAAAACTCGAGCGAGCGCCCCCTCAAGTTCTCGCACATTGTCTTTGACGTGTTCGGCGATAAAATGGATAGAGGCTGGATCAATAGGCATTCCCCTTTCTTGGGCCTTAGTTTCAAGTATGGCTACCCGGGTTTCAAGGCTTGGGCGGCTGATATCAGCAATCATACCGCCTTCAAACCGAGATCTGAGCCGCTCCTCAAGGGTCGGTATGGCTTTTGGTGTTCGATCGGAAGAGATAATAATCTGCTTGTTGAGCTGGTATAATGCATTAAAAATATGAAAAAACTCATTTTGTGTCTTCTCTCTTCCTGAGAGAAACTGCACATCATCGATGATGAGGAGATCGATGTGTTCATAGGCGGCCTTGAATTGGTCAACAGTCTGGCTCTTGATCGAGTCAACAAGCTCGCTTGTAAAGCGTTCTGAAGTTATATATTTTACCTTCTTTTCAGGGTATTTTGATACAATTTCGTTGCCAAGGGCTTGGAGGAGATGAGTTTTCCCAAGCCCAACACCACCATAAATAAAAAGCGGGTTGTAGAGGTGTCCGAGGTTTTGGGATACCGCGAAGCAGGCAGCTCGGGCAAGTTCATTATTTTCAGCAACGATAAAGTTCTCAAAAGTGTAGCGATTATTCAGATTGCTTCGGAAGATTTCTCCATTTTGTGTGGCAGAGACGGGTTTTTCAGTGATCCTCTTACGGGAAAACCCACTTGGCGTCGGGGGGGCTGTATTTGTTGCCGGCCGAGCTCCATCCATAGATTTAGTAAAGCTTTCTGGTGGAAACTTTCGGCTATTATTGGGAGTGATTGAACATTTGATATCCTGTATTTCCGGATCAAGGCTCTTCAGAGCCTTGATTATGTAGAGATTGTATTTATTCTCAAGCCACTCTTTAGCAAAGCCATTTGGGACCCCAACCACAACTCTTCCAGAATCTCGGGAGAGGATTGAGGTATTTTTAAACCAGGTAATAAAGTTGGCCTTAGATAAGGAAAGTTCGATCTGTCCCAAAGCCGCTTTCCAAAGTTCCTCGTTGGTCATAATTTGGCAGGTGAACCTGATTATATCATGGGTCTTAGTGTCCATCGAGACTTTATAGTGCATAAATTGTGGAGAATTCGTGCATAAAATGTATTTTAATCAAAAACTGAAAAAAAGTCCGTGACTTTTTTGGAAAGACAGCCAGTAATATACTGTAATGAGGGTGGAGTTGACTTTTCCCCTTATTTAAAATAAAATCAGACTACGTGTATTTTCTGTAATGTATGGCTACAAAACGTACTTATCAGCCGAAGAAGCTCCGGCGAGCGAGGCGCCATGGCTTTCTCAAGCGCATGAGTGAGAAAGGCGGACAGGCGGTTATTACTCGCCGTCGTCGTCAGGGCAGGAAACGGCTCGCCGTGTAGAGTATGCTTTCTCGGAACCTCCGTTTACAGGGGAGGGGAGCATTTGAGGCTGTTTTCCGGAAAAAAAAGTCGATTTTCGCTAATGAGATCGGGCTTTTTTTTCACTCAAATGGGCTTCCTGGATCACGGATTGGCTTTGCCTTTAAACAAAAGGCATTCCCCCGGGCGGCTACGCGACATTTCCTGAAGCGAAAAGGAAGTGCGATAATGAGAGAGTTGATTTCGGAGCTCCCGAAAGGGGTAGATGTGGTGATCCTGTTCCATAAGCCATTTCTCCGGCCAGTAGAATATAAGGAGCTTAAGGCATCGCTTCGGGATCTTATAAAAAGGCTTAATAAAGCGAAAATATAGATATGGGCGAGATTTTTCATGCCGTTATTTACCAGCCCCTCTACAATATCGTTATTTTCTTTTACGCCGGCCTTCCGATACAGGATTTTGGTCTCGCAATCATCCTGACAACGGTTCTTATAAAGCTGGCTTTTTTCTCGCTTTCTCGCATGCAGATCGAGCAGCAGAAGCGCATGCAAGAAATCCAGCCGAAGCTAAAGGTGATACAAGAGAAGTATAAGGATGACAAGGCCGAGCAAACTAAGGCGATAATGGCTTGTTACAAGGAAAATAAAGTTAATCCGTTCGCCGGCTGTCTGCCGCTCATTATCCAGCTCGTATTCTTTATCACTTTTTACCGGGTTATTATCAATATCAACGCGAATGGGTTGGTGGTGAATGGCGCAGATATGTATGGATTCGTCACGAATCCAGGAGAAATCAAGCACCTCGCCTTCGGTTTTCTCGATATGGTTGCAGCTAGTCCTGTTCTTGGTGCTTTGGCGGCGCTTGCCCAGTACTTTCAGACAAAGATGATTCTGCCCCAGGCCGGTCCGATCAAAAAGAAGGATGGCACCATAAAAGACGAAATGCCCGACATGGCTGCTATAATGGGGAAGCAGATGCTGTATATCGGCCCAGCGCTCGTTTTTTTCTTCAGTTTTCAGTTCCCTGCCGCCCTTTCCCTCTACTGGTTCGTTTCAACGCTTCTCGCTTGGGGGCAACAGAAGTGGATATTTTCCCAACAGAAACCAGTTGCGGCCCCCTCTAAGTAAGCCTGCCCTCTATGGAAGAGTCTTTCCGCAATCATCTGAATACAACAGTTAAAGACCTGCTTCAGCGGATCGGATTCGTTGCTGAAGTGAAGACTGGTGAAGAGATGCTCCCCGATAATCTCATTAGATACCGTTGCGATATTACGCTTCACGATGGCCAGAATCTTCTTATAGGACAGCACGGGGCTAATGTGGCGGCGCTTCTTCACATCGTGAAACTTGTGGTAAGGAAAGGGATGCCAAAAAATAGCGTGCTTAGTCTTGATGTAAATCGGTATTTTGAGGAAAAGAAAGGGTTCCTTGAGCGTGAGGCGATGGCGGCAGTGAGGGAAGTCGAAGAAACTGGCCTTCCTGCTACTCTCCGCCCGATGCTCTCTTTCGAGCGGAAGCTCATTCACCACCTCTTGGCTGCTCATCCGAATGTGATGACTGAATCGGTTGGTTCTGGCGAGGAGCGGAAGATACTTATCAAGCGGCGTCCTGAATCAGCCGAAGAGGGGGCTCTCTAAACGTTTCCAAATGGCTCTCGCGAGAAAAATCGCCTACAACGTCGTTTTCAATTCGGCGCTCAAAGTGACGTCGACGGTTTTTATTGCGCTACTTTCCATCCGCCTTATCACGGGATACCTCGGCCAAGAGGGCTTTGGTGAGTACGCCACGGTCTTGGCGTTCTTTGCCTTCTTTGGCGCAATCGGCGATCTCGGATTAGCCAATATCACAGCCCGGGAAATCGCAAAACCATCCGTTGACGAAGCAGAATTCTTCGGAAAAGTCGCTGGGCTCCGGGTTGCAGCAAGTTTTGCCATCATCGTGACTGCTCCGCTATTGCTCGCCCTTTTTCATTATGCTCCGCACGTGAAGGGTGGTATTGTCGTTATCACCATCGCTCTCCTTTTTGCCCAATTTAGCACCCTCCTCAATGGGGTCTTTCAGAAGCGGCTCGCTATGGATCGGATTGCCATGGTCGAGTTTACTGGAAAAATAATCCAATTTCTCTTAATCTATTCCGCTGTCCGTCTTGATTTAGGATTCATCGCTGTCGTTTCAGCTGTTCTTCTCACGATGATCTTCAATTCAGCTGTCGCATTATACCTCTCTCGCTCCTTCGTGAAATTCCGATTCTCCTGGGATATCCCGTTCTGGAGGCGTTTTATGCGCGATGCATGGCCGCTCGGCCTGACAGCTATAATTACATTCGCCTATTTCAAGCTGGACACTATTATTTTGTCGCTCCTCCAGCCAGCGGCCCATGTCGGCATTTACAACGTCGCGTACAAAATCATGGAAAACCTGATCTTTTTTCCAGCAATGCTCGTCGGACTCATCCTCCCGCTCCTTTCGCGAGCGCATCATGTTGACTCAACTCAATTCCGTGAAATCGCCGAGAAAACAGCCAAGGTCTTTATTGCAATTGTTCTCCCAATTGTTATCGGGACTCTCTTTCTTGCCCCAGAGATTGTCGCTGTCGTTTCTGGCGGCGGGTTCGAAGATTCTGCAGATGTACTGCGCGTCCTTATTTTCTCATTGGCAGGCATTTTCTTTGGACACTACTTCAATATGCTTATTCTGGTAGGGAATGCCCAAAAGAAGCTCCTCAAGGCGCTCACGGCGGTGGCAATTATTAATGTTTCACTTAACCTCATTCTGATACGAGAGTTCTCATACTTTGGAGCGGCAATATCATCCGCCGTTACAGAAATGCTCGTCGTTATCCTTTCAGGAGGCATAGTGTATCGTTCGCTCGGGTTTTTCCCTGTCCCTGACCGCTTGCCGCGTATCTTGCTTTCAGCCTCAGCCATGACAGTGGTGCTCTATTTTTCTCAGGCTCTGCCCTTTGTTCTGACGATTTTTTTGGCGATGATTTCCTATGCCTTCCTGCTCTGGATCACCCGAGCAGTTACTTCGAGAGAGATTATGAGTGTTTTCGGTAATAGGGCGGAAACCAAAGAGGAGGGATTTGGGCCACTGCTTTCCTAAGAATATGTCGACCATCCGGATCGCGATAATCGTTCTTAATTATCGCGGAGAGCAGATACTTGCTCGATGCCTGTCTTCCATATTGCCCGGACTCCAAAAAGAAGATGCTCTCCTCGTTGTCGACAATGGGCGTGAGGGGCTGCTCATGCGAGATATCTCTATCCGGTTTCCGGAAGTGGAAGTTATAGCAGCGCATGAAAATCTTGGCTTTTCGCGAGGGATGAATCTTGGGATTCGGCATATGCAGGAGAAAGGCAACTTCGATGCCTTCTGGCTTCTCAATAATGATGCGACTATTCTTCCCGATACACTTGAACAACTGAAAGCGGCTCTTCGATCGAATGGCTCCCGAGCCCTGTATTCGCCGGTCATTTACCATGACCCTAAGAAGAGACCCTGGTTCGCTGGCGGAAGGATTGATTTTTTCCGAATGCGTGCAGAGCATCAAAGAGTTGTTTTTCGGGAGGATGCCTATGAGACCGGATTTTTGACGGGGTGTGCCCTTTTTATCCCGCGTGAAGTCATTGCTTCCATTGGACTTCTGGATGAGCGCTACTTCCTCTACTATGAGGACGTCGAATATTCTCTCCGAGCCTTCCGCCGAAGCCTGAAACTTCTAGTAGTTCCGACTGCTCGAGCCTATCATAGTGAAGTGAGCCGGGAGAATCCAGCCAAGACATATTGGCTGGTGCGTTCAGGGGCGGAATTTTTTCTCCGTGAGGCTAGGGGCTGGTGGCGTGCCTGGGTGCGGGTCTATTTTTTTCTAAGAAGGCTTAAAAACTGGCTAGAAACGATATATGCACCCCGATCACTGGCACGGGAGGTGAAACGGGCGTATACTGACGTTTCTTTATGAAGCCAGACATCTCTTTCATTTTTGTTAATTTCCGGAGCGTCAATCTGCTTCGGTCGGCGCTCTCATCTGTCTATCAGGCAGCGCTAGGACAGGGTATCCTGGCTGAGTACATCGTCGTCAACAATGACAAGGACGAAGCGGAACCCATCAACCGCCTGAGAACCCATCCGGCATCTCCAAACGTCATTCAAGCGGCTTCTAATGGAGGTTTTGGGCGGGCCAATAATTCTGGGGCCGAGATGGCCTCTGGCGAGGTCTTATTTTTTATTAATCCCGATGCAGTGTTGCGTAGTGGGAGTTTTCTCGGGCTTCTAGCAGCGTTTCGCTTTCAGCCGAAAGCGCTTTATGGAATGGCGTTAGTCGGAGAAACGGGCCGTCGCGAGCCATGGAGCTCTGGAAAGTTTCCGAGCCTCTGGCGCCTGTTGATTTCTCGTATTGTGCCATGGATGTATCCAGTCCCGATTCCCTGGCAGGCCAAATATATTTGCAAGACAGGCTGGGTATCTGGCGCCGCATGTGCTCTCCGCCGGGACTTCTTCCAGTCGCTCCAAGGATTCGATGAGGCGTTCTTTCTGTACTTTGAAGATGTCGATCTTGCCCGCCGCGTCACCGAGGCAGGTGGCTCCGTCAGCGTTTATCCGTTCATCACGTTTTGGCATAAAGGAGGGCAAAGTCACGGTAGTTTCCGGGAAAAGAAAGAGGCATATTATGCCGGACAGAGGGAGTATTTCAGGAAGTGGCGGCCGAATTATGAACGAGCAATCCTTTCGCTCTGCCAGCGAATCAAAAGCCTCCTCCTGCCTCTATGATCTACTTCCTTTCGCTCCTCCTCCTTCTCACACTTCCTTTTCAGTTCGCTATCCCATTCCCTTGGGTTGGCGATGTTCCTCTCGCTCGCATTATTGCGGCTACTATTATAGGGCTCTTTCTCATAAGGGCGCTTTTCCGGCGATCGTTCCGCTTGCCAGAGCCAGTCTTTGTTGGATTGATCGGGTCATTCCTGTTCTTATCCCTAGCATCAGTCTTCTGGGCTAGCCGTTATGATCTAGCGATCCCGAAGATTGTATTTTTCCTGAACCTATTCCCGCTGGTGTTTGTCTGGCACGATCTTTCGGAACGACATCCGGAAAAACTCAGGTCACTTTGTTTTGTGACGGCCATCGGTGCGGCCGGGGCAGCCATTATCGCAATAGCCTTCTTCGTAGCCCAGTTTTTCTTTGGCGTCAGCACGACTTACCATTTCGTGCTCGATAGAGCATTCCCATTTTTCCTCGGGCACGATTTTTCTGTCCTCGTCAGGGAGTACCCGAGCCTCCTGGTTAATCTCGGCGGTGAGACCGTGCTCCGAGCCACGGCACTCTTTCCCGACCCGCATGTCGCTGCCTATTTCTTTGGTCTCTCAGGGTTCCTTGCTCTCGGCCTTTCTCGGGTATGTGGCCGGCCAGTCTATCTCTGGTTAGCGGCCATACTTTTTCTTGCCGATCTTCTAACGTTTTCCCGCGGTGGATTGGTCGGGCTTTTGGCTGGCAGTGCTGTTTCTATTATTATTATTGCGTCAGGATCTTCTTGGCCGATCAAGATCCAGCTCCGGACGGCGATTCTTGGTGGCACGATGCTTCTCGTCTTTCTTTCCCCGCCAGTGCTGAATCGATTCCTAACAAGCTTCTCTTTCACCGACACCTCGAGCACTGAACGGATCATGCTTTGGAAAGAGGCAGTTGGGATTATTAAGGAGAATCCTGGTCTCGGCCTTGGACTCGGAAACTATCTTTCCACCGTTCGTCCACTGTACGATCCGGAAGCGCCATTCTATGCGCACAGTCTGTATCTTGATATTGCAGCAGAAATCGGCCTTCTCGGCCTCAGCCTGCTCTTTGGTGTTTTTTTCTGGATTGGGAGGAGGGTTGCTCTGACTCGCAGATCGGATTTGTTAGCTGCTCCGCTTGCTGGCGCGGTTACTCTGTATCTGGCCCATTCATTTGTTGAGACTCCCATTTATTCCATTCATGTAACGATTGTCCTCGTCCTTTACTTCGTGCTTGCCTTGTCTCTCGGTCGCCGACCAGCCTGGTAAGATGTTTGTATGACATACGTTCAGGTTTTTAGAAGCGAAACAACTACCTTATCAAAGTCGTCACTCCTCTTTCTTTGGCTGTCTTTTCTCCTTTTTCCGATTGCGCATCTCCGAATGATAAGCGGGATTCCAGCGTACTGGTCCGAAACCGCGCTCATCTCCAGTCTCCTCTGCCTCCTCCTGGACGACTCGTTCCAGGTTCGGTCTAGGTTCCCTCAGATCTTCTTCGAAGAGAAAAAATTTTTCATCTTTACCGGAATATTTCTCTCCGGTACCATACTCTCTTATTTCCTCAACCAGCATTCAATTTCCGGATTGGGGGAGATCAAGAGCTTCTATCTCATCCCGACACTTCTGCCGGTAGCCATGCTCTTGTGTGCCAAAACGAGGAGGCACATAGAATTTTTAGCCTTTGGATGGTTTCTTGGTGTTGCCGTAGCGTCTTTTGCTGGCGTCACCATATACGCTCTCGGCTTGCTCACCTATGACGGTCGGTTATCAAGCCTCTATCTCTCTCCGAATCACCTCGCGATGCTTGTGGCTCCCGGGGTGGTTTTGGGTGCCTACTTCGCCAGTATTCATGCGGGTTGGCGCCGCGGAATAGCGATCATCTCTGCGGCGATCATCATCTTTACGCTCTGGGCGACACGTTCATATGCGTCCTGGGTGGCCGTCTCAGGTGCTCTTGCAGTTCTGGGCAGTCTATCCTGGCGAACCAGGCCGTCCTTTTCTCGGCTTGGGCTCGTGGCTATAGTCGCTATGACTGTCTTCGGGACAGTGTTTTTTTCTGAGCGAGGAACCGAGAAATGGCAGGCTCTCGTTTCCAATGATGAACGTTCATCATTTTCTTCCCGTCTCATTATCTGGCGCTCGGCAGTGAAGATTGCTAGCGATTCCTTCCCAATCGGTATCGGTACGGGACGGTTCCAAGAGGTATACCTGGCTGAGCAAGCAAACTTCCCCCGGTATCTTGAATGGGCTGTACCGACGCCACATAACCTATATCTTTTCTTCTTCCTCGAGGGCGGCCCCTTAGCGCTCCTTGGGTTTCTTGGCTCCGTATCGGTCATCGCGGCACGCGCACGGCATCTCCTGCGCGCCTCATATCGACCGCTCCTCGCTCTTGGGCTGGCACTTACCATGCTCTATCTCATATACGGGATTGTCGACACGCCGTATATGAAAAACGACCTTGCTTTGGCTGTCTGGGGAAGTCTCGGTTTTTGCCTCGCCGCGCTCCGGCTCAAAGCGTGATCCGATACAGTTTTCCAGAACTCCGTTCAACGAAGTAGAGATCGGTCTCGGTTGGAGAGAGGAAGATACTTGAGACATCGAATGTTTCAGTCATCTCATCCAGGGGAACGAGGCGCTCTTTCTTTCCAGTACGGATGTTCATTTTCCAAAAAGTGTCTGCTGTATGAATCGGCAGAGAGAAATAATCGTTTGGAAGCACGACGCTGTCCGCAAAAGACCCTGGCAGTGCGTAGAAGAAAGTTTCGCCGTCTTTCGACCAGGCTACCTTAGAAACAAGTGTTGGTGCGAGCAGGTTGCGATAGTTACCCCCGTTCTCGTCAGCGATGCCGATTGAAAGCATATTCCCTCCCTTTTTAGCTGTGCTCTGGACGAGGACCCGCCGGCCGTTTGGCGACCAGAGATAGTCAGCTCCGAATCGGCCCGTCAGGATTGTCCGCCGATTTTCGCCGCTGATACTGATGGTTTCGAGGGTGCCTTCACGATTTCCGTCAGTTTTTGGCCAGAATGAGACGAGGCTTGACTGCGGGACAGTGGCAATGTAGAAGTCCTCCTTCCCAAGATCGGTCAGTTTTTGCCAATTCGATCCATCGGGAAAGGAGATGTTCAGAGTTCGATCAGCGCTCACAGGATCTGTATACTGGTAAAAAATACGATCTCCAAGCACGGTCCAGGCAGGCCGTGAAACATCTTTTTTCAACGCTGTGACAACCTTGTTCCTGATGTCGGCGTGATACCAGCGATCGGCACCCTCGCTTTTTATGAGGAGGAGCGCTCCAAGCCGACTGGGTGACCAGACGATGCGCACTGGCATCCCAGGAAGATCGGCAATGTGAGTCATAACATGCTTCCCGTCATAATCCGCCTCCTTGATGGCGTTATCGCGCTGAGAATAGTAAAAAATCCCATTTTCACCGGCTGCAGGCTGAAACACATCCTCAGGGATGATCTGTTGGAATACGACGGATGTAGGCGCAACTTCTTCCTCAGAGGCTCGCTGCTGCTCTAACTCTGCTTTCCTTCCCTTGTCAGCAACCGGATCACTATTGTTATAGCGAAAGGAGAGGTTATAGACCGCAAGGAATGCAAGAACGATCAGGAAGAAAGACCCGGAAATGATGAAGAGCTTCTTCATGAGTTATGTTATGAGCGGGACTACGATTTTAGATGGAGAACTGGATATGGAAGTGAGGGGATCCGGACGGTTCGACGCAAGATGCGCGAACAGCGGCCTGCCAATTGGTTGGGGCACATATCTTGGCAATCCCGTAAGTTGCATACTGGGTCACGTTATCACGAAGAAAATTTCCAAGACAAGAGTCTTCTCGGAAATCGACAGATCCTCTCCCGGTGCCATGGGTCTTATGTCCAGTTTCGGTCCCGCCAGTAATAACGAGATTGCACCCCGAGGCATTACGAAGTGCATTGATACGGTTGACAACAGGGGCAGGTATCCCCTCCAGGCTGGTACAGCTCGCGTTGTTTTGATTGCTACAGTTTCCAGAGCTAGATACTGAGATACCGTTTGCTAGAGCGGCCATCGCCTCAGCGTGAGTATAGAGGCCGCTGCTGGTCGGCGGAGGAGTGGTCCCCCCTGTCGCATCCCCGGTCGTTGATGCTGGTGCTGTACTCGAGATCGGCCGGATGGAAACAGCCGTCAGGTTCAGGTTGACGAGGTTCGGATTGACGACATAGAGGAAGAGCCAGGCGACGAGTGCGAGGACGAGTCCGAGGATAGCGTCGAAGATGACAGTCTTGGCGCTCTCCATCCGTGACGTATTGCCGGCCGAAGTCAGGTACATGAAGCCGCCGATGGTCAGCATGAAGACAACAGCGATTCCGACCGTCCAGAAGGCGAAGCGATAGATATCCTCAAGGTAGGTATTGAGCCTCCCCACAGAGTTATCCGACCCCGGTATTGATTCAAGAAGGGTGTAATTTCCCACGCTTGGCCCGGTGATATTTATGAGGTTGGTAATACTAAAACCTTCTTCCACTCGTATAGCTCCCGGATCGCAACAGACCTCAGTGCTACTCGGATAGCATGTCCCAGGTCGAGCGCTTGTGCAGCTTCCGGCCTGGACGCAAACCCCATTGTTTCCGGTGCAGGTGCTTGAAGGAATTTTTACTGAACAACACTGGGAGGCTACTCCACCGCTGACAACGCAATTGCCAAACCCAAGATTATCCTCATTTGTTTGGCAGACGGAACCAGTGCCAGTATACGGACGGCATACACCTGTCCGGCTTTGGCTTCCGACGCCAGCGTTTCCGACTGTTACGGTACACGACTCTCCTGCGACTGCTGCAGTAGCAATCTCTGCGGTACCGCATATGATGTTAGCTACAAGGGCGAAAACAAAAATCACGAAAAATCTCTTCATAGTAGTTTTTCTTTTCCTCATTATACACCGCTTTCCGTTATATTGAGAATGAAAAACGCCCCGGAAACGGAGCGTTTTCTCGAAGGTGCTGCCTTGATGATGAGTCAGAAGTCCCAGCTCCCGTTCATGCTTGAAGACTGAGTGTAGTTCACGACGGTCGTCTCGAAGAAGTTGCCTTTGTCGCTGTTCACGTCCTGTAGGCGGTCGAGATGCTTGTAGGGATTGTCGATCGCCTCGGGATAGAGCGGATCGATATTGAGCATCGCGAGCCGGCGATTGGCAAGCCACTTGGTGTAGCCAGCCGTTGTCTCGCCGTTGATCCCTGGGATCCGGTCCCCGAGGATATGGGTTGACCAGGTTATTTCCTGCTCAACGGCAGTTCGCATCATCTCGATGATGAGCTTTTCGTCGTAAAGATCAGGGAATTCGCGCTTGATTTCGCGGATGAGGTTTGAGAAGATCGTGACATGTGTCAGTTCGTCTCGGCGGATATAGGCGATCATCCGGCCGGTGGCGAGCATCTTCATCCGGTCGACGAGGGTGTCGAAGAAGGCAAAACCGTTGTAGAAGTAGATCGATTCGAGAAGGAAGTTGGCGACGACGCCGCGGAAGAAATTTCGGTCGGACGGCGCATCGATGAAGTCCTGATAGATCTGGCCGATGTACTTATTACGCTCAAGCAGGATTTTGTCCGTGCGCCAGAAGTAGTAGATCTCGTCGCGCTCCTTGGAATCCACGACAGACTCGAGGATAGTGGCATAGGATTGCGAGTGGATCGCTTCCTGATAAGCCTGGATTGAGAGGATGAGATTCACCTCGGGGCTCGTGACATAGTCCGAGAAGTGCGGGAGGTTTACGGTCTGGAGCGAATCAAGGAAGGTAAGGAAGGAGATGACGCCTTTGTAGGCACGCTGTTCCTCGGGCGAGAGCTCGCTGTGAAACATCCGTGCGTCATCCTTGAGGCCGGAAACCTTCTCTGGGACCCAGAAGTTTCCCACCATGACCTGGTAGAGCGATTTCGCCCAGGAGTATTTGACCGCGTTCAGGTTGAAGAGGCCGGTCGTGGCACCTTTGATGATGGTGCGGTGTTCGACCGCATCGTCCCCTTCGGGATTGAAGAGGCGGTTTCTTTCGATTTCGAGAGACATAGAATTTCTGGTGGTTTAGTACAGGTCTAGGCTTTATAAAGCCATTTTAACCGCTGCAAGAGACGCAGCCGTCCTTCACTTCGCCCGAGAGGCTTCGCACATAGTAGACGGTCTTGATCTCTTTCTCCCAGGCCTGGAGGTAGTAGCCGTAGAGCTGGGCCGGAGAAACCTTGGACGGATCGATCATCCACTCGAAGCTGATCGACTGATCGACCCATTTGTAGACGACAGCGATAAGATTGATAACGTCCGCCATGTCCATGTGGATATATTCCTTGTAGAACCAGAAGTTTTCCTTGGAGAGTTTCGGCGCGACGCGGATAGTCGGGGCCGACAGGTTGGTCTCAACGAAGTAGCGCTTGTAGATCGGGAGGAGCGCGGCGGTCGTGCCGACGACACCGGCGGTCGAGGTGTTTGGGGCTGGGGCAGTGTGGTAGGCAAAGCGTACGCCGTGGGTCTTCATATCCGTGAAGAGCGTGCGCCATTCGGTAGCAAACGGCGTGTTTTTCTCGTACCAGGCCTGGTCGCGTCCGAGAAGCCGTCCCTTCGAGTACTCGCTCCCCTGGTAAAGCTCATAGGTGCCACGCTCCTTGGCGAGATCGACCGAGGCGCGGTAGGTGTGGTAGGCGTAGCGCTCGAAGAGGCGGTCAGTCTCCTGGCGTGCCTCCTCGGTGTCATAGGAGATCTTCCGAGTGGCGAGGTACTCGGCAAGGCCGAGATAGCCGACACCGACGGAGCGGTAGCGTTCCGAAGTTCGCTTCGCCTCCTGGATCGGGTAGTAATTGAGCGTGATGACATTGTCGAGGATGCGCATGAGTACTGGGAAGACTTGGGCGATCACCCCCGGTTCGTACACCGTCGCAATATTGACTGAGGCGAGGTTGCAGACGACGAGATCGCCCGGCTCATAGCGCAGCACGATCTTGCCATCCTCGATCGTCTCCTCGATGAATTTCGAAGACGAAGTGTTCTGACAGATCTCAGTGCAGAGCTGGGTCGAGTAGATGTTTCCGGCGTGCTTGTTCGGGTTGAGGCGGTTCACTGTGTCGCGGAAGAAGACGTACGGCATCCCGGTCTCGACCGTCGTCTTCAGGAATTTTTTGAAGATCTCTTTGGCGTTGACGGATTTCTTTATCGTGAGCCGATCATCCTTTTCGAGCTCAAGATAGAAGGTCTCGAATTCATCACCAAAGTGATCCTGGAGGTTCTTGCCGTAAAGGCTCTTCACCTCGTGCGGATCGAAGAGCGTCCAATGTTCGTCCGCCTGGAGACGCTTCATGAAGAGATCGGGAATCGAAACAGCCGGGAAGATATCGAACGCTTTGGAGCGGATATCGCCAGTCTCTGTCTGGAGGTCGAGGAAGTCATAGATGTCGAGGTGCCAGATGTCGAGCGTTACCGAGATGGCGCCGAGCCGGCTTCCGAGCTGATTCACCGCGATCGCGGTGTCATTGATCACCTTTATCCATGGGTTTACACCGCCACTCATTCCCTTCACTCCACGGATCGCGCTTCCCCTGGCGCGGATATTGCCGAGATAGACGCCGACGCCGCCGCCGAACTTCGAGATCTGCGCCATGTTCTCGACGGCGTGGTAGATACCGCGAAGATCATCATCGACATTGATTTTGAAACAGCTCGAGAGCTGGTGATAGTTCGTTCGGGCATTGAGGAGGGTCGGAGTCGGGAGCGAGATGCGTTGCTTCGAGCAGTGTTCGTAGATCTTGAGCGCCAGGGCGAGTCGGTCCTCTTTCTTCTCCGGGATGGCGAGGAAGAGCGCGACTGACATATACATCTCCTGAGGGAGTTCGCGCACCACCTTATTCGGATTCAAGAGGTAACGCTTGATGAAGGAGACGATGGTCGTGTACTCGTAGCTCTCGTCGGTCTCCTTGGCGAGGTACTTGCCCGCTTCGAGGATATCAGCCTCGGAATAGTAGTCGTAGAACTCCTTATAGTAGAGTCCTTTCGTGATGTAGTCGTCGAAATGCGCTTTGTAGGCCGCTGCCGAATAGATATCCTTTTGGTCTATGCCGCGATTCTTGATCGCTTTCTTGTAGAGACCGCCGAGGAGGATGCGCGCCGCGATATTCTGCCAGGCAATATTCTCAACAGTCACGAGATCAACGCAGGTCTTCACGAGGAGCGCCTCAATGTCAGATGTCTTGATGTCGTCAACGAGGTTTTTCTTGAACGAGTCCATGAGGTCCTCGAAGTGACAAGTTTCTTCGAAACCTTTGGACGCCCGATCAAAGACGACGCGCAGCTTGTTCACATCGAAGCGTTCCTTTGAGCCGTCCGCCTTGGTGACCTTCAGCGTTTTTTCTTCGAACTCACGAACCAACCGCTCGTGCCGCTCAGCACGTTCCTTCCGCCGTCCCTCACGATAGATGATGTAGCTCTTCGCGAGGTCGAAGTGATTCGCTCGGACGAGTTCGCGCTCGACGATGTCCTGTATGTCTTCGACCGTTGGGACTCGGTTCACGAAGATCTCCCCGTAGATATTGTTGAGATCCTTCACGACTTCGTCGGTGACAGTCGGGATAAAGGACTTGTCGGTCATCCCGATCGAATCGCAGGCGAGCTCGATCGCACGTTCGATGCGCTTACGGTCGAACGGGATGATTTCTCCATCGCGGCGGCGGATTTTCTCTACGGTCATAGGCTTTTGTATTGCGGGAATTGGGAGTGGTTAGGGTTGAGCGAGTACTAGGCAGCGAGGCGTTCTTCGACGACTTTCCAATCGATCGCCTTCAGGAAGGAGGCGATGTAGTCGGCACGCCTGAGCCCGTAATCGATCATGAATGCATGCTCGAAGACATCCATGACGAGGAGAGGCACGGTACCGACCAGATGGCCGAGGTCATGCTCGTTCACCCAGACGTTGTAGAGCTTACCGGTCTCAGCATCCTCTGCGAGGACGACCCAGCCGATGCCACGCATGGCCCCGGTACCGACGAAGTTCTTCTCCCAGTTCTCGAGACTACCATAGGCGGTAGCCAGCTTGTCTTTGAGGATGCCGTCGGCGAGCGGAGCGGATTCCTTCGTCATGTTGCCGAAGTAGAGCTCATGCATGCGCATCCCATTCCATTCCCACCCGAAGCGGCGCTTGAATTCGGCGAATTCCGGCGTCGAGAGCTCACCCTTTTCGGTGAGGGCTTTCAACTTATCCGAGAGCGCGTTGGTGTTCTTCACGTAACCCTCGTAGAGGGCGAAGTGGTTGTTGAGGAGCGTGTCCGAGAACCCAGCGAGCCCGAGGAGATGCGAGTAGTTTTTTGCGCTGTAGGCCATAGGAGTGGGATCAGATCTTGCCGACGAGGTCGATACCGGGCTTCAGGGTCTTGCCGCCCTTCTTCCAGTTGGCCGGGCAGACCTCACCGCCGTGCTCGCGGACGAAGATCGCCGCTTCGAGCTTGCGGAGGAGTTCATCGGCGCTCCGGCCGACATTGTTTGCGTGGACCTCGTAGGCCTGGAGGACGCCATCTGGATCGATCACGAACGAGCCGCGGAGCGCGAGCCCCTTGTCATCGCCTTCATGGATGAGTACTCCGAAGGCATCGGAGATGTCACCAGACGGATCGGCGACCATCGGATACCCGAGCGTCTTGATCGCTGGCGAGTGATCATGCCAAGCCTTGTGCGTGAACTTCGTGTCAGTCGAGACTGAGAGAACCTCAGCGCCGAGTTCCTGGAACTTCTTGTAATTCTTCTGCATCTCCTCGAGCTCGGTCGGGCAGATGAAGGTGAAGTCGGCCGGGTAGAAAAAGATGACGCTCCACTTGCCACGGAAATCCGAGAAGTGGGCCTTGTGGAACGACTCGTTCTGGTAGTAATCGAACTCGAGATCCGGCACTTTGCTCCCGATCATTGGGAAGTATTCCGGCATCTCGTTCCCCTCCTTGGTATCGCAGCATCCTCCTCCGCAGCAGCCTTCTTGCTGGTACATAATAGTGATGAAAAATTGGTTAAAAAATGTGTTTTGCGACCTCGAAAATCGGAAGACGCTCCACCATGATAGAGATGTCAAATAGGGGTGTCAAATAACCCCCAAATCACGGGAGAAATCAGGCTTTCGTTATGAATAAAACGAGCATAAATACAACCTATAGTATTTATGTATGAATATGAAGTACAAGTAGGATTGACAGCAATCATCCCAGATGGCATGCTGACAGCCCCTCTCAGGGTATAACTCGTGGACAACGCCTGAAAGACGGAACGGATGCTGTGGAGTAACATGCAGAAGACACGATATGGAACAACGGAACACTCTCTTTGTAAAGGAAAAGCATAACGGGCAACGGCTCGATCTGTTCATTATGGAAGCGCTCGGGATAGCTACTCGCCCGCTCGTTCAGTCGCTCATCAAAGAGGGGGCGGTCCGGATCGATGGTAAAGCGACTGTGAGGCCTAGTCTTCGATTGAAGCCAGGTATGGCAATAGACATCTTCAGTCCTCATCCTGTAAAAAAGGCAAGCAAAGAGCCCCGGGCAGCTGCTCTCCCCACGCCGACGCTTGTCGCCGAAGAAGAGACCTTTCTTGTTCTATACAAGCCAGCCGGTATCGCGATGCATCCAGCCGGGAATTCCCGACAGATGACGGTTTCTGACTGGATATCCACGACTTATCCACAGATTGTAGGGATTGGAGAGGATGAAAAGCGTCCCGGGATGGTGCATCGGCTCGACAAGGATACCTCTGGTCTCATCCTGATAGCCAAGTCGAACACGGCATTTAAGGGCTTGAAGAGGCTTTTTCAGGAGCGGAAGGTTGAAAAGACGTATTTTGCACTAGTATACGGAAATATGCCTGAAGCAAGCGGAGAAATCGATTCTCCTATCGGTCGGGTAAAAGGCGGTGAAAAACGGGCTGTCCCGGCTGGAAAGCGTGAATTCGCTGGGGAACTCCGTGAGGCTAGTACGGAATACGCGTTGCACACACGTTATACAGGGTATGATTTTCTTTCTGTTAAGCCAAAAACAGGAAGAACGCATCAAATCCGTGTCCATTTATCCTCTATCGGCCATCCAATCGTTGGCGACCGACTCTATCGCTTCAAAGAGCATCAGCGTGATCCTTTGAAACCGCCGTTTCACCTCCTCCATGCAGGAGAGCTGCGCTTCCAGTTGGGTCGCCAGAAATACCGCTATACGGCGCCCCTCCCTCACTATTTTGCTGATACCCTAAAAATGCTTGACGCCGAAGCGGGAAGGGGCTATGATTGGAGCGCTTGAGTAAGCCTTCCTGTTCCTCCGTAGAAGGCTTCTTTTTTATCAGTAGCCCGTGTCTTGTCCGGGCGATTCTACAACCGTATATGCACCAGAAACTCGTCGAATTCAATAAGAATCTCCGTGCTGCGCGGACCGACCTTCCTCTCCTTCAGGCTGGTGATGTTGTGAAGGTGCGCCGCAAGATCAAGGAAGGTGAAAAGACTCGTATCCAGATGTTCCAGGGCATGGTTATTGCCATAAAG
>SSEF01000014.1 GCA_008012175.1 Candidatus Moraniibacteriota bacterium
TCCTCATCCTACTCGTACTCCAGCAGCCCGATCTCGGGTCGAGCCTCGTGCTCGCCTTCATCTGGCTTTCCATGATTCTGGTTTCTGGCATCCGCTGGAGTCATTTCTTTGTGCTCGCGGCCCTCGGTATCGCGCTCATCGGAACGAGTTGGTTCTTCCTGGCTGATTATCAGAAAGCGCGACTCGAGACATTTCTCAATCCAGAGCTCGATCCGCGCGGAAGCGGCTATAATGTGCTCCAATCCATGGTGGCGGTCGGATCGGGCGGTTGGTGGGGCAAGGGTGTCGGCCATGGATCGCAGTCCCAGCTTAACTTTCTTCCCGAAAAGCATACGGACTTCATCTTCGCGGTGATTTCCGAGGAGCTCGGCCTCGTCGGGGGAGGACTCATCCTTTTCCTCTATGCGCTCCTTCTCTACCGGATCGCTCGCATCGCTGAGATGGCCCGAGACAATACAGGTCATCTGATTGCGGTCGGGATTCTCGCTCTCTTTTTCATCCATATCCTCATCAATCTGGGGATGAACATGGGCTTTCTTCCGGTGACCGGACTCCCGGCGCCGTTCCTTTCCTATGGCGGGAGCGCCCTGCTCTCCTTCTTTCTCGCGCTTGGCTTGCTCCTTTCCGTCCACCGCTATCGGGAGGAGCGGCCAGACCTTTTGGTATCCCTCGAGCATCGAGGGCTCGATTTGTAGCTTGGCCAAGCCTTATTTTCCACGATTGACTGACGACCCCCATTCTGGTACCATAAAAAGGCTTTGAAAAGCCTTTTTTGTTTATTGAAGGCTCAGTAAATCAGCCCGGTTCCCATAGTCCGACGCACTTATTTTCACTAGTTATGCGAGCACTTCTCATTGCCCAGGCAGTCATCGCTATCCTCCTTACGGTTTCGATCCTGCTCCAGAATCGGGGCTCCGGACTAGGGAGTGCATTTGGTAGCGATTTTGGCGGTTACTATACGAAGCGGGGATTCGAACGCTTTCTCGTCTATGCGACGATCGGCCTGGCAACCGTGTTCTTCATTCTTGCCATGGTGAATGTCCGACTTTCTACCACCGCTGCAGTCGGCCTCTAAACTGTAAAAAACGAGTATTTCTTCCTTGCCTCAACCTGCAGCTCGTCGTTTCTCCACTTGGAGGGGTGTGTACCGTGCTCTTTCTTCTCGTGACCGGTTTATCTTCCTATCCCTCGGCGTGATCGCAATCGGAGCCTTTGTTTTCTGGCTCTCGGCTGGCTATCTTGCCCTGACCAAACCGGTACCGGATTTCGGCGGCCAGTATATCGAGGGAGTTGTTTCTCAACCTCGCTACATCAACCCTATCCTTTCCCAGACGAGCGATGCTGATGCCGATCTGGTAGAGCTCATCTATGCCGGTCTCTTCCGTTATGATCAGTCGGGCGGAGTCGAAAAGCATATTGCGAGCGATTATCAAGTTTCGGAAGATGGCCGTACCTATACGGTCTTCCTTCGTCCGGGCGTCCGTTTTCATGACGGCGAAGAGCTCTCGGCCGACGACGTAGTTTTTACTGTTCGCTCCATCCAGGACCCCGCCTACAAGAGTCCGCTCCGTGCAAACTGGCAGGGAGTCGAAGTCGCCGCAACCGATCAGTATACGGTTATCTTCACCTTGAAGAAGCCGTACTTTGGTTTTCTTGAAAACCTCGTGGTCGGTATTCTGCCAAAGCATATCTGGGAGAATATCGCGCCGGATAATTTCACGTTGGCTGATTATAATCTGTCGCAGCCAATTGGATCCGGTCCATATCTGTTCGATGATCTCGATAAAGACTCTCAGGGCAATGTCCTTTCCCTGCATCTTCGCGCTAATCAGGAGTATTTTCTCGGTGCGCCTTACATCGACCGTCTGACATTCCGTTTCTACCCTGATGAAGACAGTCTGCTCGCTGCCTATGATCGGCAAGAGGTGATGGGCGTACACTCGGTCAGTCATGAACGCGTTGCTGAAGTATCGGGGAAGAAGGGCGCACAGCTTCACGAGTTCCCTCTCCCTCGACTGTTCGCAGTATTCCTCAATACGAATAAGAGCGTCGCTTTGGCCTATGATGAAGTTCGAGAGTCGATAGCCCTCGCAACGGATCGCGAGGCTATACTTCGAGATGTTCTCAAAGGGCATGGAACGGTTTCGGCTGGCCCACTCCCGCCATTTGTCAAAGGGTTTTCTGAATCACCAGCATCATTCGATGTTGCTCGTGCCAGTGCTCTTCTCGACGAAAAGGGCTGGAAGAGAGGCGAGGACGGATTCCGGTCTAAGGGCGATACGGTACTCTCTTTCGAGCTCGCAGTTCCGGACTGGCCAGAACTCATGCGGACGGCTGATCTCTTGAGCGAAGGATGGCGCGCGATCGGTGTCCGGGCCGATGTGAAAGTGCTCTCTCAGGCTGATCTCCAGCAAAATGCCGTCCGGCCGCGCGAATACCAGGCGCTCCTCTTTGGCCAGGGGAGCATGCTCGATCCGGATCCGTACTCGTTCTGGCATTCGAGCCAGAAGAATGATCCCGGATTGAACCTCGCTTTCTACGAGAACAAGGAAGTAGACGGACTTCTGGCGGATGCCCGGGAAATGCTCGACCCTGAAAAGCGCAAAGAAGCTTTCAAAAAGTTTCAGGACATCATCGCGAGCGAACACCCTGCCGTTTTTCTCTATAGCCCGAGCTACCTCTACGTCGTTTCGGATATCGTCAAAGGTATCGATGCGTATCCGATCAACGCTCCGGCATCCAGGCTTTCGGACGTCGCTTCCTGGTATATCGAGACAAAGCGCGTCAAGAAGTAGTTTCTTTTGAGCAACCTAATCAATCCCTAACACTTCACTCTATGAGCCATCCAATTGATGTCAGTGACCTCCGTCAGGTCATCATGGAGACGCCAGATCAATTTGCGGACGGTTTTGAACTCGCACAGCATATCCGGCTCGAGGGGAAATATGACACGGTCATGTTTTCCGGCATGGGCGGGTCGGCTCTCCCAGCTGATCTCTTGCGGACCTATCTAACCGATGTGGCAGCTAGGTTTCCGGATATGACTCCGATTCATATCCTCCAGAACCGGACCTATGGACTCCCGGCTCGTACGGGCAAGAACGTTCTCCATTTCGCCTGTTCCTACTCTGGTAATACCGAAGAGACACTCGAGACACTTCAGGCGCTCATCGCGAGCGGGGCGGCGACTATCGGCGTGTCGAGTGGGGGCAAGGTAGAGGAAGTGTGTCGTGAACACGGTATCCAGCATATCAAGCTACCGATCCCGAATCCGAAGTTCCAGCCACGCATGGGTACCGGATATTTCGTCGCGGCATTCCTGCAGGTTTTCATGACGCTCGGCATGATCCCGGATGTCCGCGATGAAGTGCTCGCCGCCGCCGCGCGCTATTCGAACCGAAAGGAAAAGATGGAGGCGGAAGGGAAGCGGCTCGCTGCACTTCTTCAGGGCACGACACCAGTCGTTTATAGTACTGACGCCTATCGTTCGGCGGCCATGGTCTGGAAGATCAAACTGAATGAAAATGCGAAGACCCCGGCGTTCTACAATGTCTTTCCTGAACTCAATCACAACGAGATGGTCGGGTGGACGTTACCGCAAGGAAAATTCACAGCGCTCTTCCTCCGTGACCCGGCCGATCATCCGCGCAACCTGAAGCGCTTTGAAATCACGGCTGGCCTCCTCCGCGAGAAGGGGATCGCTGTCGAGACAATCGATCTCGAAGGGGAAAGTGTTTTCGAGAAGATGTTCTCTTCTGTCATGCTCGGCGATTTCACGTCGTACTATCTCGCGCTCGAGTATGGTCAGGATCCGACCCCAGTCGATATGGTCGAAAAATTGAAGAAACTTCTCGTAGCCTAGTAGCTTTACAGGCAGGGGGTGCGGAAAAGGCCTTGCTGGTTAAGCTGGGCTTTTTCGGCTAAAAAATCTGCCTCTAGTATTGACAAAATCATAGAATATTGCTAATATCTCGATTCAATAAATTATCCTCTCATCTAAGCCATTTTCTGAGAGATTGACAGCCCTCAATGGGCTTGTGGTATCCGGATTCTTGATTTAGAATGACGTGCCAGATATGAATGATCTGAAAGCCCCGACAGCTTCTATGGATGAACAGGCGATGTATGGCGTCGTGCTTTGCGGCGGATCGGGCACCCGGCTCTGGCCGCTGTCGCGCAAAAATTTTCCCAAGCAATTTCTCAATCTCTACGGGGACAAGTCGCTCGTCCAGGCGACCTACCTCCGTCTTCGTCGCTTGATGCCTGAAGAGCAGATCTTCTTTGTGACGAATGAGGACAATCTCTTCAACGTCATCAATCAGGTGCGCGAAATCGCGCCTGGTTTCAGTGAAGAACAGGTGATCGTTGAGCCCGAAAGCCGCAATACTGCTCCGGCGATTGCTTGCGCGGTGAAGTATCTCTCCGACAAAGTAGGAGCTGACAAGGATAGCCCGATCTTCTTTCTCCCGGCTGATCACTATATCGCCGATGAAGACGGATTTGTCGGTATTTTGAAAAAGGTGGCTGAGCACATCAATGGATTTATCGCGACCATCGGCATCGGGCCGAAGCGTCCAGAAACTGGCTACGGCTACATCAAGAAGGGACAGGCCTTCGCGAGCTATTGGCAGGCGGCTGAGTTTCGCGAGAAGCCGGACCGCGTGACAGCCGAAGAATACCTCCGGACCGGTCAGTATCTCTGGAATTCCGGCATGTATGCGTTCACTATCCATGCCTTCCTCCGCGAAACGAAAGTGCACGCCCCCGAGATCTATCAGGCGCTTCAGAAGAAGCTCCCTGATTTCATCGCTGAATTCGGCAAGCTCCCCAATATCTCCATCGATTACGCGATTTCCGAAAAATCGGATCAGATTATCGTCTTCGCGGGTGATTTCGGCTGGAGCGATATCGGCTCTTTCGATAGTCTGGCCGAGATCTCGGCGGAACGTGGTGGTGAAAACCCCCGACATGTCGGCGTCCATTCGAAGAATGTCTTTGTCCGGAGCACGAATGACGTCCTCGTCACGACGGTTGGCATCGAAGACGTCATCGTCGTGGAGAACAATGATGGTATTCTCATCCAGAAGATGGGTATGGGCGAGAGCGTGAAGGACCTCGTTGCCTGCCTGCGGGAGAAGAACATGAAGGAGCTCGAGCATCAGTTGCTCGTCCATCAGCCCTGGGAGAAATACGAGGTGCTCATCGATACGCCAACGTACAAGGTGAAGAAGATCACTGTCTATCCAGGCGCCTGCTTCGGCCTGCAGTCGCATTTCCATCGCTCCGAGCACTGGATCGTAGTGAAAGGCGTGGCCAAAGTCCAGCGTGACGGGGAGGAGCTGTATCTCCGGGAAAACGAAAGCGTAGATATACCGAGCATGTGCCGGCACAAAATGGAGAATCCCGGTAAATTCAATCTCGAAATGATCGAGGTCCAGACGGGAAACTACCTGGGTGAGGATGACACTATGTATCACGAGGGAGGGAATCGGCGAGTTGTCTAACTTGTTCGTTTGCTCCAGACGTGCTATCCTTGTACTGCAACGGATGATCGTCTGTATTCCCGTCCGAATCTTCCACTAGATTTTTATCTCTCTTTCTCACACGTTTCTATCCCGGTCGGGATCGGTCTTTCCCTAGGCCGATGGCCGGATTGTTTGCAAACAGCATAAAAGACCATCATTAGCCGAGATGGCGGAATTGGTAGACGCACTAGCTTCAGGTGCTAGCGCCCGCAAGGGCATGGAGGTTCGAGTCCTCTTCTCGGCACAGAAAAGGGCTTCTCGCGCGTGAGCGGGAGCAGCCAAAACTTCATAGGTTTTTGCCCGCCTCGGCGGGTACACTTTTCAGTAATTTATTTTCATCCTTTTAATTTCGGCAGTGGCCGACCATGTGGTCTGTCACCTGCCTCACTCATGCACTATGCAAGAGCAAAATCATGACAAGCCCGCGGGCCTGTCGTCCAATAGTCCGGCACCGATCGGCGCGTTTGAAGGCATCGTTGCCCAGCGCCAGAATCCGCGCCGACCAAAGCAGCACGGCAAGAAATTTCCCCGAGGAGGGGGAGCGCGTCCAGAACGGACGGGCTCAACTTCTGTACCGGGCACTTCGGCTCAGCCGAGGAACACCGCGCCGCGCGAAGGCCGGCCAGGCGGCAAAAGTCGTCCCCAGGGCGGCAAACGTGGCGGCAAACGCGGTTTCGGCACTCAGCCGATCGTGAGGAATGTCCACGCCCGCAAGATGGGTGCACCGGACGTCCCAGAAATCGAAGCGGGCAAGCTCCGCATCATCCCGGTCGGCGGCAATGAAGAAGTCGGCCGCAACATGACCATCTTCGAGTACGGTGAGGACATCATCATCATCGACATGGGCCTGCAATTCCCGGAGGAAGACATGCCCGGCATCGATTACATCGTGCCGAATGTCTCCTATCTCCAGGGGAAGGAGAAGAATATCCGCGGCGTGCTCTTCACACACGGTCACCTCGACCATATTGGCGCCGCACCGATCCTCCTGAAGCAGCTGAACTATCCGACCATCATCGGTCGGGACTTCACGCTCGCCCTTATCCAGCGCAAATGCGAGGACGAGGAAAAGGGGGCGGCCAAGAAACTGAAGGCCATCCGCGTGAAATCGCTTCAGGATCGCATCAGACTCGGTGTCTTCGAGATCCGCTTCTTCGAAGTGGAGCATTCGATCATGGACGCTATGGGTATCGCCATCGTCACGCCGAACGGCTCCATCATCCACATGGGTGACTGGACCATCACGAACGAGCCGATGAATCCCGAGGCGAGCGACATCAAGTACAATCACCTCGAGGAATTGCCGCAGCCGACTTTCCTCATGCTCGAATCGCTCGGCGCCCTGAAGAAGGGGTTGCCGCCATCAGAGACGGAAGTCCACACGAATTTGCAGAACCTTATCAAGAGCGCCCCGGGCCGCATCATCATCGGCACGTTTGCGTCACAGATCCGCCGTGTCGCCTACCTCATCGAGTACGCTGAGCGGCAGGGGAAGCGCGTGGCGCTCGAGGGCTACAGCATGAAGGTGAATATCGAGGTCGCCCAGGAGCTCGGCTATCTCAAAGTGAAGAAAGAGACGCTCATCCCGGTTGCGGATATCCATAAGGTGCCGAACAACCAGGTCGTTGTCATCTGTACTGGCGCCCAAGGTGAGCAGAATGCGGCTCTGTCGCGCATCGTCACCGATAATCATCGCTTCATCAAGCTGGAGAAGTCCGACACGATCGTCTTCTCGTCGTCCGTCATCCCGGGCAACGAACGCTCCATCCAGCGCCTCAAAGACAATCTCTACCGGAAGTGTGACAATGTCGTCCACTCCGACATCATGGAGATCCATATCGGCGGCCATGGCACCATCTGGGAGATCGAAGAGATCCTCCGTCAGGTGAAGGCGACTTATGTGCTCCCGGTGTATGCGAACCACTACTTCCTGAAGGAAGCGGCGAAAATCGCCTACCGCCTCGGCTATCCGGAAAAGAACGTCTTCGTCCTCGACAACGGCGGCGTCCTCGAAGTTCCGAAGCCGGACGAGGGTATGCCGATTGTCCGTAAAGAGAAAGCGGATACGAGCTATGTCTTCGTCGACGGTCTCGGCGTCGGTGATATCGGCCACGTCGTCTTGCGTGATCGTCAGATGCTCGCTCAGGATGGTATGCTCGCGGTGACAGTGGTCATCGACAGTCGGTCCAAGAAAGTGATGGGCAATATCCAGATCACTTCCCGCGGCTTCATCCACGTGAAAGAGAACTTTGACCTGGTGAACGATGTGAAGCGCAAGGTCCAAGACATCATCAAGAAGAATACTTCGAAGGAAACCTCTCTTGATTGGGAGTTGGTACGGAACCAGATCCGCGAGCAGGTCGGGCAATTCCTCTTCCAGAAGACGGAGCGCCGCCCGATGGTGCTCCCAGTCGTGGTCGAAGTCTAATCGAGGGAAGCTCTATGCCAACGTTTCTTCCTATCGTAAATGAGAGAGACGAAGTTATTGGTGCAAAGGCAAAAGAGGTCTGTGGTCCGGATGACATCACCCGGGTCTCGGGCCTCTTTTTGTATACTCCGAAACACGAAGTGCTTATAGCTAAGCGCGTCATGACGAAGCAGCACGATCCGGGCAAGTGGTCATATGGGGTCGCAGGGACGGTGGAAGAGGGTGAGACATACCTCTCCAATATCCTGAAAGAAGCTGAAGAGGAAATCGGGCTCGTGCTCAAATCGGAGGATGTACGAGAGGTCTATCACGGCTATTTCGAGACCAGTCACAAATTCTTCTACACCCAATATGCGGCCGAGACGGATCTTCCGATAACGGCATTCCGACGGCAGATTGATGAAGTGGATGAACTCCGATTCGTTCCGGCAGAGGAGTTGTGGCGCTGGATCGAGGAACGACCAGAAGATTTTGTTCATTCGATGCCTCGGGTCAGTGCGCTGCTCTGGCAAGGACTCGGCTGGTGATGATACCGGCATGATAGAATGGACGAGTAATCGAACAATTTCTATGGAACGACTATTTTCTGGTATCCAGCCCTCGGGCAATCTGCATCTCGGCAACTATCTCGGCGCGATCAAGCAGTGGCTCGCGCTTCAGCATGAGTACGAGGCGATATTTTGTGTGGTCGATATGCACGCTATCACCGTACCGCAGGACCCGGTCGAGCTCCGGAGGAAAACGATCGAGATTGCGAAGATCTATCTCGCCTCGGGTATTGATCCGGAAAAATGCACGCTTTTCGTCCAGTCGCATGTCGCCGGTCATGCCGAGCTCAGCTGGATTCTGAATACCATCGCTACGATGGGGGAGCTTGGTCGGATGACCCAGTACAAGGATAAGGTTTCCCGTGAAAATTTAGGAAATAGAGCAATTGCAGCTGGTGAATATAATAAGGAGCTTACAGGTGTTGGACTCTTTGATTACCCGGTGCTCATGGCGGCGGATATCTTGCTCTATGACACGGCGACGGTGCCAGTTGGGGAGGATCAGAAGCAGCATGTGGAATTGACCCGCGACCTCGCAGAACGATTCAATAGCCGTTTCGGCGAAACGTTTGTCGTCCCGGAGCCGCTCATCCAGCGCGAGGGCGCGCGCATCATGGGTCTCGACGACCTGTCGAAGAAAATGTCGAAATCAGCCGCGAGCGAGTACAACTATATCGCACTCAGTGACGATGCCGATACGATTAGAAAGAAAATCAAGAAAGCAGTGACGGATAGCGGCAGTGAAATCGTCTACCGCGAGGACAAGCCGGCGCTGAAAAACCTCATCAATATCTATACGCTCCTGTCCGGCAAGAAAGTCGACGAGGTGGAGGCGATGTATCAGGGCAAGGGATACGGAGACTTCAAAGCGGACCTCGCCGAAGTGGTGGTGAATTTCCTCGTGCCGTTCCAGGAACGGATGAATGCGATCACGGACGACGAAGTCCTCGCGGTGCTCCATGCCGGTGCGGAAAGGGCCCGAAAGCTCTCAGAGAAGAAAATCCGCGAAGTGTATGAGAAAATCGGTTTTGTTCAGTAGGGAAGCCGACTGAGGATAGAATTGACAGTCTGAGAAAAGAGGATTATCTTCAGCATACAAAGCATGCAAGTGACGAGGCGTTCTTCGGTGGCAGGTACTAGGCTCTCTATGGTTGCCAGGAAGGAGTGGCCAACTCTCTTGGCGCAATGGCAAGGGTGATGCCCGGGAGCCTGCCGCCATGAGAACGTCTCGAAAAAAGAGCCCGCCCTGAGCTTGTCGAAGGGGCGGGCCTTCTCGTTTTTCAGGAATCCGATAGATGCCGGAAAACGAGAGGTGGAGACGTTTCATCTTGGGCGGCTCGTTTGAGTGTCTGGCGAGGACGGCAGGTGCCGCATTTGGCGCAGCCGGAGGCTATGCGGCCGAGATACCGCGCGCGGGTCTTTGGGATGTCACAGAAGACAATCGGCGGCCGAAACCGCAGCGGATCTCGGATCATCAGCGGGCAGATGACGGCGCTCGCCCTTCGTTTCTCGGTGAGCAGGGACCTGATCCAATCGAAGAAATTCATCTGATGGCGGATATAGGTAGCGATGAAAGCTGTGAAGAGTGCGAGTCTACGCCGCATCGGCGATCTCCTTTCAGTTGGGAAAGAGCGGTTTCTGACCAGAAAAAAACCGCCAGCGCTGGGCGGTTAGACCATAATGGTCTCAATCAGGGGATTGTTTCTCGTGCGGTTCATTGAGGAACAGTATACCGGTCGCTGAAAAATCCTGCAAATCAGCTGCGGATGAGCGCGAGAAGCTCGTCGCGCTTCTCGACCATGAGCGCTTCGGTGTTCGCTTCGCAGTTGAGACGGAGCAAGGGCTCGGTATTCGACGGGCGGACATTGAACCACCAGTCGGGATACTCGACCTTCAGGCCGTCGAGCTCGTGCATTTTCCCATCGGCGTATTTCTCGCGGAGCGCCATAAGGACGGCATCCTTGTCCGCGACCTCGGAATTGATCTCGCCTGAGTGGGCATAGCGGCGCATCTCGGACACGAGCTCGGAGAGCGCCTTCCCGGTCTCTGCCATGAGGTTCAAGAGGTGGATGGCGACGAGGGTAGAGGCCTCGGCATAGGAATTTTCGACGAAGTAGTAGTGGCCAGAGAATTCGCCTGCGAAGATGGCGCCGTCATCGCGCATCTGGCGCTTGATGAAGGCATGGCCGACGCGGCATTCGATGGCGCGGCCGCCCTTTTCCTCGATCGCTTCCTTTACGGCGCGGGACGAGCGGAGGTCATAGAGGATGGTAGCGCCCGGATTCTTCTCGAGGACGATCTGCCCGACGAGGCCGGTGATGAGGTCCATCGGGATGACGCGGCCGGTCTCATCGACGAAGCCTATCCGGTCAGCATCACCGTCGTAGGCGATGCCCATGTCCGCGCCTTTTTCCTGTACGAGAGCGGAGAGCTCATCGAGCGTCTCAGTCTTGAGTGGGTTGGCCTCGTGGGCGGAAAACGGCTGGGACAAGTCGTTGTAGAGATTGTGGATGGTCAGGTTTTCCTTGAGCTCGTCGTAGATGGGGAGCTCGACGATGCC
Source organism: Candidatus Moraniibacteriota bacterium (assembly GCA_008012175.1). Taxonomy (GTDB): domain Bacteria; phylum Patescibacteriota; class Minisyncoccia; order Moranbacterales; family UBA1568; genus SSEF01. The sequence goes on from SSEF01000014.1 coordinate 11,062, forward strand.
CATCGCGTTGGCGGTGTCGATCGCGAGCGTGAAGCGGCGGTCACCGAGCTTCGCGAACGAGGCGAAGAACGAGTAGTACGCCGGACGGATATCTTCCTCAGTCATGGCTCCACGAGTCGGGCTCTCCAGGAAATTCCCAGCCATGACGAGGTCACGGATGTCAGAGAGTCCGGTCTTCTCGCCGACCGGGATGGCGCCCTTCAGGTCTACCTTTATGCCATTGTATTCCGGCGGATTGTGCGAGGCGGTGATGGCGACCGCGAGATCGACATCGAGCCGGCCGGCGGCGAAGTGGACCATCGGGGTCGTCACGACGCCGAGATCGATGATATCGCCGCCCTGCTCCATGACGCCTCGGATGAACGCTTCAAAGAGGGCGGGGGAAGAGGCGCGGACATCGCGACCGACAGCTATTTTCTTCGCCTGGAAGTGGATAATGAGGGCTCGTCCGATCCGATAGGCAGTCTCGTCATCGAATTCGGTGCCGTAGATGCCGCGGATGTCATACGCCTTGAAAATACCGGGATGCATAGAGAAAGATACGGGAAATTATTGCTCACAGTATACCATGGAAGCCTTTGGGCGGACGGTCTGCAGGGAGTGGTACCGGCCCTTGACAGAATTTATCATTGTTGCTAGGATATCTCGAACTGCCCGTATCTGGCAGGCTGACTCCCGAGGTGGGTATCAGTCCTGCTTCGGCAGTTTCCACAGCCCTTTGACAAGAAACGGGACATGCCTAATCAGCATGAGCCGCCTTTGTCGAGGGGTTGATTTCGTATCAAAACCTGAGAAAGGAAAGAGCATGAAAAAGCAAATGAAGGTCGCCCTGTTCGCCATCGTATTCGCGGGCCTCGGCAGTGTCGCTCAAGCGGATGAGTCCGGATTGAATGGCGGCATCGGCGGGTATGCGGACGTGAAGTGGGGTTCGGGCGGTGTCGTCGGCCAGGTCCAGGGCGTGAGCGGGACCAATGGCTTTTTCGGTCAGACGCAGAACAATCTGGCCGGGAGCGTCAATCTGGACATGAGCGCCTGGCGCGGCAGCGGCATCGTCACTGTCGGCGGGGCGAGTCAGTCCCAGATCGGTTACACCGGCGCGGCAGTCAGCAGTTCGAGCTACTCGTCCGGCAGCGTCTCCGTCCAGGATGGGATGGGAGCCGTCACAACGAGCAGTAGCGCCGGCGGTTCCGCCATGTTTCGCGGCGGCTGGCACTGATCGGTGCCGTAGTCGGGCGATCCGGAGCGATCGCTCCGGATCGCGGGCAGTATGCGTAATACAAAAGGGCTAGGAGAAACATTTCCTAGCCCTTTCCCATATCTGATAGAAGGAGTGAGAAAATGAAACGAAGCCTCAGATTCATGTCTACGTTGTTGTGCGGCCTCTTCCTGCTTGTCGCTACGCCGGTTTCGGCTGGCGGCAATGAACGGCAGGATGCTCCGTCATCATCAAGCAGCGCCATCGCGAACAATACCGCTACCGCCGGCGCTACCGCCGGAGCAACGATCGGCAATGTGGGGGGCGGCCACGCTGGCGCCAGCGCAGTGACTGGACCGTCGACTGCAACGATCGGCGATGTCGATCTCAAGACGGGCGATGCGGCCGCGACGCTGACTCTCCAGCAGCAGTTCACATCGAACGGGTCCAAGATCCCGCTCCAGGCGGTCCCGATGCCGGGCGCCGCTCCGGTGACGCCGGCGCTCTTCATTCACAACGGGTCGACCAATCCGCCGCAGGTAACCGGCGTGGCGCTCCATCGCTGGGCGCAATCACTCTGTGCTCAGCGTTACCAGCGCACCAGCCGCGGCATCAATGAGAAGCAGACCGGGCAGAGCGGCGATACGATGATCCGGGCGACGCTCTATCCGGACAACAACAACAAGCGCTTCGCGACCGACGTGACCGCTCCGGTGGTCTCGCTTGGCCTCCCCGAGGCGAAGACGGAAGTAGTCTGCATCGGAGTGATCACGGTCCAGGCCAAGAGCGGAAACGGCAGCGTCGACATGAGTACGCTCGACAATGACGCTTTCGACTACGCTCTCAGGCTGGAAGGCTATCCGGAGATCATGCTGTTCTCTCCGGAATCAGCCGCTGGCGGCGCGCTCGGCGTCGAAACCGATGGCAAGGGCTTCGGCATTGGTGGATCGGGCGTCGGAATAGCCGGCGCGGTCACGGCTGCACTCGGGCTCTCGGGCGGCGCAAGCAACGGCGCGACCAATCCGACTGCCCGGCTCGGTACCACGTATGTCATCTTTGCCAAGCCGAATTCGCGGGGCGGATCGGCCGTAGTGGACCCCAGCGACTACAGCCACTACCATGCCAAGCTCTCCGGCGGCAAACCGACAGCCGATGCAGAAGCTCCCAAGAAGGATGCGGCCACGAAGTAACCGCTTCAGGCCCATAGTACAGGACTAGTTTTTCCGTGCGCTCTCTCTAACGAGATGAGAGTTCACGGCAAAGACTAGTCCTATTTTTTTTGACCGATACCGATTTTTCTGTGAGAATGGACACTCCGCTCAGGTTCGGTTTCAGTGCGTCCGTATCGAATCCCTTATTTTCAACATATGTCGCTGAGAGTCGGAATCGTCGGCCTGCCGAACGTGGGGAAATCCACGCTGTTCAAGGCGCTCACCCGCAAAGCCGTCGATATCAACAACTATCCCTTCTGCACCATCGAGCCGAATATCGGCATCGTCGAAGTGCCAGACGGGCGGCTTGGCAAGCTGGCGGCGTTTTCGCAGACGAAGAAAATCGTCCCGGCCGTCGTCGAATTCGTCGATATCGCGGGACTCGTGAAGGGCGCATCCGAAGGGGAAGGATTGGGCAATAAATTCCTTGCCAATATCCGCGAAGTTGATGCCATCATCGAGGTCGTCCGTGTCTTCCAGAACGACGAAATCATCCATGTCCATAACAAGATTGATCCGCTCAGCGATATCGAAGTGATCAATACCGAGCTCATCTTGGCTGATCTGGAGACGGTCGCGAAGCGCAAGCTGAAGACGGCAAAAGAAACACGGACGGGGAATAAGGAGGCGATCGCCGAGCTGGCCCTTCTTGAAAAGATCGGGTCCGAGCTCGAGGCGGGACGGCTCGCCCGTGGAGTGGTTTCTGCCCTGGTTGATGAGGCGGAGCGCGGGATCGCCCGTGGCCTGCAGCTCCTCACGACCAAGCCCTTTCTCTATGCCTACAATGTGTCCGATATCGATGCTGCACTGCCGTCGGCACTCGAAGAGAAGCCGCATGTGAAGCTCGACATCAAAATCGAAGAAGAGCTGATCGATCTTTCGCCTGAAGAAGCAGCAGAAATGGGGCTCGTTTCGCACCTTCCGGATCTGATCCGGCGGGCATACACGCTCCTCGGCCTGATGACATACTTCACGACCGGTGAAATGGAAACGCGGGCTTGGACTATTCGGCAGGGATCAACCGCGCCAGAAGCCGGGGCGGCCATCCATGGCGACTTCGAGGAGAAGTTCATCCGGGCCGAAGTCATCCATTGGGAAAAGCTCCTCGAGGCGGGGAGTTACGCTATCGCCCGGGAAAGGGGCTGGGTCCAGCTCGAGGGGAAGGAGTACATCGTCCAGGATGGCGATGTCATCGTTTTCAAAGTCTGATCCAATCAAGGCTGCTATTGCCCGGATGTGTACAATCGGTGATATACTGTTTCTAGAAGGATCGCCATCGATCATCTGGGGTATTTCAATAAAAATTCGCCTAAGCCGTCTCTTCTGCCGGGCGGCACCGGGCAGGTAAGAAAAAATAAAAATTTATGCTGTCGAAAATTGTCCTCGGGGCGTTCCTCTTGCTCGCCTCGTCATCGGTGAGCGTATCGGCCGCTGAGCCGGGCGTGTCGCTCACAGTTACAGCGTTTGATGTCCATGCTGACGATGCTATTGATATCGGTTTCGAGATTGAGAACCAGTCGAACAGGGCAGCTGATCTCCTCTATCGGCTCGAGGTAATCCCGGTAAGCGGGGCGGGCGTCCAGGGCTCGACCGATGTCACGGAATACAAGGCCTTGAACGTGACCCCGCATGGGACAGTACGCGAACGTTTCGCTTATGTGGCTCCGAATTATGTCGAAGGCGAGCAGCAGCTCTATGTGACCGTCAAGACGGCGGGTGGCTTTCCTCTTTCCGGCATCCTCGCCGGCACGGGAAAATTCATGAGTAGCCCGCTTCCGGTGAGCCTGGGGGACTGTCGTCTTATGGATGGGGCGGGAGGGAACGTCGTTCCTCTTGGCACGCCGCCTGTATTGACCTGTCTGCTAAGGAATACGGGCAAGACCGAGCAGGCCATGCTCCTTTCAGGTGACCTGTCACTTTGGGGCGATCAGGCGGCTGAGGATCGGATCGTTGCGAGCGCTGATACCGTGCTCGGCCCTGGCGCAGAGGAAGCGGTGACGATCTCGTTTCCAGCGCTTTTGGCTGGCGGCCGATACGAAGGCCGGGCGTATCTAGGCAATGAGCATACGCGACTCTCGCCGGTGGTAGAGTTTTCCGTCTGGGTAGGGGGCGCGAACGGCCATATCACCCGGATCGATCTCGACAAGGAGGCCTATGCGCCGGGTGAAGCAGCGCAGGTGACGGTTTTTTCGGATCGATTTCCGATGGGAAAAGATCTCAGGCTGGCCGTTGCCCTGACGGATAAAACGGGCGCATCCTGCGCCACTCCGGTCGAACGAGCGCTCGGATCGAGTACGGAGACCTTCGAATTTTCCTTGCAGGCGCACTGCACCAATCCGAAGGCGACGGCTGTGCTCATGGCTTCAGACGGGACCGTCCTGGACGAGGCAGTCACTGCGCTGGCAAATCCAGGAGAGATGCCGGGATCAGGCTTCTCCCTCGCCACGGCTCTCGGAGCGCTTGGCGCAGGGATCTTCTTCGTGGCCGTCCTCGCAGGGTACCTCATCGTCCGGCAGCGTCGGCGCTCGCTCCCGCTCGCTTCGGCGCTCGTGTTCGCGACCACTGTCGCTCTCAGCGGGCTCTTTTCAGCCGAAGCCTCAGCCTCGACATTCAGTGGGTATGTCACGCAAGGGACAAATTATGCGGCCACGTGTGACGGCGAGGGTTCGTGGTGCCCGGCGAATTTCCGAATTGTCGGGAGCGGGAAGAGATTGGATTTTTACATACATCCTTCAGGGGCTTCTTTGGGATCCATAACACTCTCTGGATCGATGAATGTGACTGGTTCGGTGACGGTCTTGTCTGAACCACCAATTTTGGGTGGTGGTTTAGGAACATTCACTATGACCGGAAATGGGAATCGGATCGATCTCTACGGTTTTGCTAGCGCTTTCGCCGGATCGCTCAGCGTGACTGGCGGGACGGTTTCTGGGGGCGGGTCGGCGAATACGCATGCGTGGTGGCGCGCTACTGGCACGAACAGCATCGCGTTCGGCGGCGGTGACAAGATAAGTTATCCGAACCGGACGCTTACCTTCACCGATACGCCACCGCCAGCCTGCGTGAACGGAGTCGGGCCGTATACGTCCCCGCAGCCATATACGAATGCCTGGTGCCAGGCTAGAGGATATGATGTCGTGACGGATACCTGTCTCGGGCTCTGCGCGTGTACCGCACCTCGAGTGTGGAACGGGACAGCCTGCGCTCTTCCGGTAGCGAGAGTGGATGGGGTATGCGGTGCAAATTCAGCTACTCCACCGAGCGATCCGAACCAGACGATGTCAGCCCCGCCGAGCTCGGGTGCCTGCACAAGCGGCACGCTTTCCGGAATGCCGGTTTCTCCGCCAACTCCTCCGCTGACAAATTTTGTGACGACCTATCCGGCAACCGGCGCTTTTCCCGCACCAGCCTGGCAGTGGTTTTGTAACGGATCAGGCGGCGGAACAAATGCCTCCTGCTATGTGTTCCAGAGCGCCCCGGCTGCCCCGGTGACAACCTTTACCGGGACCTATGCCGGACCGCCGTCTCAGAACAGCCTGTCGGTCCTCTATCTCCCGAGCGGCGGCGGAGCCGTGACCTTGAACTGGTCGGTTGCCAATGCGTCCGGCGGAAGCTGCACGGCGAGCGCCGTGCCGGCAGCGGCGGGCTGGACCGGCGCGAA